>JAJOIN010000056.1 GCA_021209335.1 Aeromonadaceae bacterium | reverse complement strand
CAGGCGCCAGCGTGTCAAAGGCCCGCCGGTTTAGCAGGCCGGTGAGGCTGTCGGTGGTGGCCTCCAGCTGGGCCCGCAACTGCTGCTCCCCGGGTCTGTCTGAGCCGATCGGCCAGCGCCAGCGACATCAGTATCCCATCCAGCACCAACCCCAGATCCAGTGCCTTGTAGCCCAGGTAGCTGTAAGGCAGCACGCCCATGACGGTGAGGGAGGTCACTAGGGTGCCCAGCAGGCCACTGGCCGCCCCCAGCAGAAAGAAGCGGGCCGAGCCGTTGCCCCGCCACCAGGAGTAGCAGCCCACCAGGCAGCAGTAGCTGCTGGTCAGGCTGGACAAGATGATCGCCAGGTGCACATGGGTGGCATAGCCCAGCAGCGGCGTGACCAGCGCCAACGCCAACAAGCCCCAGATCAGGCCACGGGTCAGCCGCGCCAGGCGCCGATGGCACTGCGCCAGGCCGAGAAAGGAGCGGGTAAACACCAGGCCGGTGATCAGGAAGGCGAAGATGGCGCCGGACTGCATCCAGTCCTGCCAGTCCGGCTGTCGGGCAAACAGCAGGGGGAAGGTGACATTGTTGTAGGCGGCATTCATCAGCAAGAAGCTGCCCAGATACCCCACATAGGCCAGCTGATAGCGCCCCACGGCACAGGGAAACAGCAGCAGGTTAAACAGCAGCAGACTCAATATGGCGCCATAGATGAGGCCGGTGTGCAGGCTGCGCGTCCGCTGATCCAGCAGGAAGTCCTGCTCCGGCATCAGGTTCAGCGAGACGATGAAGGGATCCGGCGTCTGCACCCGCAGGTAGAGCAGGCTGTCACCGGGAGGCAAGGCCAGCCGCTGGTTGGGGGGGATCAACGGCAGGCTGCGCCGCTCAAACGGCAGGCCATTGCCGAGGGTGAAGTGGGTCAGCTGCCCATCCGCCGCCAGCAGGTAACCGTCGATACGATGCAGCCAGGGGGCGTCCAGCCAGAGCAGCCGCGTCAGGGAGTGGGCGGCGGGATTGTGCAGTGGCAGGCGAAACCAGTAGCTGGCGTCGGTGAAGGGCCGGCTGAACACGGCTGAACCCACAGGGGTAAAGTCGCCGGCCGGCAGGGCCCGCACCGTATCAAAGTCCAGGCTGCCGCCGGGGTCCGCCAGATAGGCGGCGGCCTGCCCCAGGCTGAAGTGGGCAGGCCGCACATCGAGGGCAGCCCGGGCCGGGGTGCCCAGGCACAAGAGCAGCAGGCATAACAGGCGCAGCATCATATTGCCTCCGGTCAGGATGCCCGCCATGCCGGCGGTGGGTTACAAGGCCAGACACACCTGCCACAGATCCGCCTGTACCGCCGCGGCCGTCACCTCACGTCCCGCGCCGGGCCCCTGGATGATGAGCGGCGCCAGCCGGTAACAATCGGTCTCGATGGCAAAGATGTTGTCACAGGGCCGCAAGTTGGCAAACACATGGTGCGGATCCAGCGCCTCCAGCCCCACCCGCGCCGAACCGTTACGCTCCAGCCGCGCCACGTAGCGCAGCACCTTGCCCTGGGACTGGGCCTCCTCCAACTCATCCAGCAGGATATCGTCCAGCTCGCCGAGCCGCTCCATGAACTGTTCCGGCGTCACCGCCTTGAGGCCCGGCGGCACCAGCCCCTTGAGGCTGATGTGCTCCGGCTCCAGCTCGAAGCCCGCCTCCCGGGCCAGGATCAGCAGCTTGCGCCGCACGTCCTGGCCGGAGAGATCCTCCCGGGGATCCGGCTCGGTGAGACCGCGCTGCCAGGCCCGCTCCACCAGGGTGGAGAAGGGCACAGTGCCGTCATACTGCTGGAACAGCCAGCTCAGGGTGCCGGAGAAGATGCCGCTGATGCCCTGCACCTTCTCGCCGGATTGCTGCAGCATCTGGATGCTGGACTGCACCGGCAGCCCAGCCCCCACGGTGGCGTTGTAGCCCCAGTAGAGCTGGTGGTCGGCGAAACTCTGCTTCACCTTCTGGTAGAACTCGGCCTCGGCCGCGCCGGCAAACTTGTTGGCGGTGATGAGGTGGGCCCCCAGCTGGGCAAACTCGGGGTAGCGGCGGCTAAGCTCAGTGCTGGCGGTGAGATCCAGCACCACCAGGTGATCGAAGGGGTGTTGCTCCAGCTGCTGCTGCAGGGTCGGCCAGTCATAGGGCTGGGGCTCGAACTGCTCCAGCAGGCGGCCCGGCTCCAGCCCCTCCTCGCTCAACACACCGCCGCGGGAGTCGAACACCCCATAGAGGGTGAACTGCACCTGATGGGCCGCCTCCAGCCGGGCCTTGTCCCGGGCAAACAGCCCCAGCCACTGGCTGCCGATGTTGCCCTTGCCAAACAGCACCAGGCCCACCTTGCGCACCTGATCAAACAGGCTCTCGTGCAGGGCCAGCAGCAAGGGCTCCAGGGTCACCTCGCGGATCAGGGCCACCAGGCTCAGGCCATCCCGGCCGGTCTGCACAAACTCCAGCGGCTGATCGGCCAGCAGACGGTAGAAGCGGTGACACTGTTCGGCATTGTCGCAGACCCCGGCCCCCACCAGCCCCACCAGGCTGTAGCCCTCCCGCTGGCTCAGGGCGGTGAAGCCGCCTTCAAGCTGGGAGTCCTGCAGCAGGGCGAAGGCGCCGCTGACGGTTTCCAGTGTGTAGGCCAGGCGCAGCAGCTTGCGATCCGCCTGTTGATGGGCGGTGAGCGGCGACAGCTGATGGCGGGCCAGCAGGGCCTCTATCTGCCCCACCGCTTCGGCATAGGGCACCTGGGGCAGGATCTTCAGCTCGATGAGGGCCACCTGCTCCAGCGAGGTGACGATGCGGGCGCCCTTCACCAGCGCCTGCTTGCGCAGTATGTGGGTGGCGCCGCCTTCCGGATCATAGCTGCAGCGCAGGCTGAGGCGCTGGCTGCTGGCCAGCAAGGGCTGCAGGGTGCGGGAGTGCAGCACGGGGGCCCCAGCCGGGCCAGCTCGTTGGCCTCGGCCAGCGAGAGGCGCTCCAGCAGACGGGCCGCCTTCACCTGCCGGGGATCGGCACTGTAGACCCCGGCCACGTCGCTCCAGATGGTGGTGGCTTCGGCGCCCGCCAGAGCCCCGATCAGGGTGGCGGAGTAGTCGGAGCCATTGCGCCCCAGCAGCAGGATGCGCCCCTGAGCATCGGCGGCGATGAAGCCGGTGATCACCACTATCTGCTGGCCCAGCCGGCTCAATTGTTCGGTGAGGCGCTGGCCGGAGACCGCCACATCGACCCGGGCCAGGGCGGCCTCCTCGGCCAACAGAAACTCGCGGGCATCCAGCCAGGCGGCCTGATTGCCCCGCTCCTCCAGCAGGGCGGCCAGCAGACGGGCGGACCAGACCTCGCCGTGAGCCAGCACATAGTGGCGCTGGTAACTGTCCAACCGGCTCTCCAGCAGCCGACCGATCTGTTGCAGATCGGTCATCAGCTGGGTGGTCAGCCGCTGGCGGCGCTCCCCGTCCAGCAGGCCGTCGATCAGGCCCTGCTGGTAGCCCTGCAGGCCGGCGAGGGCATCGGCGGCGGCGTGATCCCCGCTGGCCACCAGCTCCATCAGTTCCAGCAGCCGGTTGGTGGTCTTGCCGGCGGCGGAAACCACCACCAGCGGATGCAAGCCGGCCTGCTGTTCGATCAAGCCGGCGACCCGCCGATAGCAGGCGGGATCCGCCAGGCTGCTGCCACCAAATTTATGAACCTGACGCCCCTGGCTGCTTTCCTGGATGGACATGGTGTTACCTCGTTACCACTGCAAGTTGTTGACTATCAGGCGCCCAGCGCCGCCACGGCGGCGAAGCCGCGCCGCAGATCCTCGATCAAATCGTCGGCATGCTCAATGCCGATGGACAGGCGCAGCAGCTGATCCGAGATGCCGGCCACCTTGCGCGCCGCCGGATCCATGCCGGCATGGGTCATGCTGGCCGGGTGGGCCACCAGGCTCTCCACCCCGCCCAGAGACTCCGCCAGACAGAACAGCTCCAGGGCGCCGAGGAAGGCCTCCAGCTGGGGTTGGTTCACCTCCAGCTCGAAGCTCAGCATGGCGCCGAAGCCCTGCTGTTGCCGACAGGCGATCGCGTGTCCCGGGTGACTGGGCAGGCTGGGATGGTACAGGGTCTTGACCAGGGGCTGGGTCTGCAGGAAGGCCAGCACCTGCTGGGCGTTCTCCAGGTGGGTGCGCAGCCGGGGCGCCAGGGTGCGCAGGCCCCGCAGGGTCAGGTAGGCATCGAAGGCGCCGCCGGTCAGCCCCAGGCAGTTGCCCCACCAGGCCAGTTGCTCGGCCAGCTCAGGGGTCTTGGCGATGGCCACGCCCCCCCACCACATCGGAGTGACCATTGAGGTACTTGGTGGTGGAGTGCACCACTATATCCGCCCCCAGGGCCAGGGGTTGCTGCTGCAGCGGCGTTAGGAAGGTGTTGTCCACCGCCACGGTGGCGCCCACCGCCTGGGCCTGCTGGCACAGCTTGGCCACGTCCACCACCCGCAGCAGCGGGTTGGAGGGGGTCTCGATCCAGATGAGCTTGGGTCCCTGGGCCAGGGCGGCTTGCCAGGCAGCCTCATCCCCCTGATCCACGAACAGCACCCGATAGTGGCCCTTGGCCGCCACGTGCTGGAACAGGCGGTAGGTGCCGCCGTAACAGTCATGGGGGGCGATCAGCAGATCGCCGGCATTCAGCAGGGCCGTGGCCACCAGGTGGATGGCCCCCATGCCGGTGCCGGTCACCACGGCGCCGGCACCGCCTTCCAGGGCGGCCAGCGCCTCCGCCAGGGTCTGGCGGGTGGGGTTGCCGGAGCGGCTGTAGTCGAAGGCCCGCTTCTGGCCATAGCCGGCGAAGGTGTAGTTGGTGGAAAGGTAAATCGGCGGCACGACGGCACCGTGCTGGCCGTCGCTGGCGATCCCCGCCTTGACGGCGTGGGTCTGAGGTTGATACTTGGCCATGGCACTCCTCGCGTTGGCTGGCGGCATTGCGCTCACCTTACGTGACGGCAAAAAAGCCGTCAATACTTCTAGACGTCTAAAAGGCTTTGCCTATGGATTGCCACGACAAACCATAAGGGTTAAACTTGCTGCCCATCCTTTACGACCGCAGGTAGAGCATGAAAACCGAGTGGAACGGCGATTACGTCAGCCCTTATGCCGAGCACGGCAAGAAGAGTGAGCAGGTCAAGAAGATCACCGTCTCTATCCCCACCAAGGTGCTGAAGATCCTCACCGACGAACGTACCCGCCGCCAGGTCAACAACCTGCGTCATGCCACCAACAGCGAACTGCTGTGCGAAGCCTTTTTGCATGCCTTCACCGGCCAGCCCCTGCCGGGCGATGAAGACCTGCGCAAGGACAGACCCGACGACATACCCACCCAGGCCAAGGAAATCATGCTGGCCCTGGGCAAGCCGATCGAATCCTACGACGACTAGGCCGGCGGTTCGCCTGCCGACTGTGCCTGCAGATAGCCCAACGCCAGCAACAGGGCGGCCACGCTGCGGGCATTGTTGAAGTCCGGCGCCGACAACAGCTCCTGTGCCCGGCTTAACGGCCAGGTCACCAGCTCCAAGGGCTCCGGCTCGTCCCCTTCCCGCAGCTCAGGATAGAGATCCCGCGCCAGCAGCACCGTCATGCTGCTGGCAAAAAACTCCGGCACCAGATTCAGGGTCTTCAAGGCCACCAGCTGCCGGGCGCCGTAGCCCGTCTCTTCCATCAGCTCGCGATTGCCCGCCTCCGGCGCCGTCTCCCCGGCATCGATCAGCCCCTTGGGGAAGCCCAACTCGTAGCTGTGAGTGCCGGCGGCATATTCGCGCACCAGCAGCAGGGTATCGTCCCCCAGCAGGGGCACCAGCATGACGCCGCCGCGATGACCGCCCGCCATGCGCTCGTACACCCGCTCGGCGCCATTTTCGAAGCGCAGGTGCACCGCCTCCACCTTGAACAACCGGCTCTCGGCCACCAGCTCGCGCTTGAGGACATCCGGTTTGACTCTGTGCTGTTTCATACCCTGGTTCGGCATATAATCGCCGCCTCTTGCCCCGTGGGGCGATTAAAACAAACTTGCACAAGGAATACCATGTTAGCCTGGCGCCACATCGACACCGTCCTGCTGGACATGGACGGCACCCTGATCGATCTGCACTTCGACAACCACTTCTGGCAGCAGCTGGTGCCGGCGCGCTGGGGGGCTGCTCGCGGGCTGGATCTGGAGGAGGCCCGGGCGGCCCTGGATCCCGTGTTTGCCGCCGTGGCCGGCACCCTCGACTGGTACTGTCTGGACTACTGGCGCGACACCCTGGGGCTGGACATCCTCGGCCTCAAGCAGGAGATCGCCAAAAAGATCCGCTGGCGCCCCGACGCCCGCCCTTTCTTGGAGGCCCTGCGGCTGAGCGGCCGGCGCTGCTACCTGTTCACCAACGCCCATCCCGACAGCCTGGCCATGAAACTCGAACGTACCGGGCTGGATCGCTATCTGGACGGACTCTACTCCACCCATGGCTTTGGTGTCAGCAAGGAAGATCAGGGCTGTTGGCAGGCACTGCGGCAGACGCTGGCCTTCGATCCGGCCCGCACCTTATTCGTGGATGACTCGCCCCGCATCCTGGCGGCAGCGGGGGAGTTCGGCATCGGCCACCGGCTGGGGATCCTCAACCCCGACAGCCAGCGGCCGCGCCAGGTGATGGCCGACGTGCCGGGGATCTGTGATTACGGCTGCCTGATCCCCGAACTGCTGGCCCATCCGGTCAGAGACGGCCGTTGAGGTTAAGGGTGACGATGCCGCGGCTGTCCGGCCGCCCCAGCATGGCCAGGGCACCGCGCATCTCAGGCGGCAGGGCCGGCCCCGGAG
>JAJOIN010000041.1 GCA_021209335.1 Aeromonadaceae bacterium | reverse complement strand
CCCAGGGGGTGGATTTTTATGTGGAAGACAATGCCCCGGCATGCCGCAAGGCGGCCCATCGTCTGCTGGCCGGCCAGCCCGGCGGCCAGGAAGGCGCCCTGTTGGCCCTCTCCCTGGTGCAGAGCGTGGCCAACGAGCACAGGGGCATGGTGGAGGTCACCAGTGTTAGCGATGGTGCCCACCGGATCACGCTTCATTTACCGTCTTCGCTCAGTGACAGGAGGTTAGCATGAGCAGCTTTTCATCCCGGGTTTCTATGATTGACGGGGGGCTGGGGATGCAGGAGCAACTGGACGCCCTGCATCACATCAGTGTGGTATTGAGTCGCTCCCTGGATCTGGAGCAGACCCTGAGCGCCATGTTGCAGACCTTGCACGACAAGGTGCATATGCAATACGGCCTGGTGAGCCTGTTTGACCACCATCGCAGCGCCCTGTTTATTCAGGCGATGCACGGTGTGGACGCCGAGGTGATAAAAGACGTCAAGGGGGTGCGTTACCGGGTGGGTGAGGGCATCCTGGGCTCCGTCATGCACCAGGGGCAGTCGTTGGTGATCCCCCGGGTGGCGGACGATCCGCGCTTTTTGGATCGGCTGAACCTGTACGACTACGGCCTGCCGTTTATCTGCGTGCCCATCCCCGGGCTGGAGGGGCAACCCCTGGGGGTGCTGGCGGCCCAGCCCATGGCCATGTCCGAGCAGGGGCTGCCAGTCTACACCCGCTTCATGGAGATGGTGGCTAACCTCATCGGTCAGTCGGTGCGCCTGGTGGGCCAGGCTCACAAGGAGCAGGAGGCGCTGCGCAGCGAGCGGGACAGCCTGCGGCGCAAGGTGCGCAACCAGTACGGTTTTGACAACATGGTGGGCAAGACCAACGCCATGCGCCAGATCTTCGAGTCCATCCGCCAGGTCTCCAAGTGGGATACCACCGTGCTGGTGCGGGGGGAGAGCGGCACCGGCAAGGAGCTGATCGCCAACGCCATCCACTACAACTCGCCGCGGGCCAACGGCCCCTTCGTCAAGCTCAACTGCGCCGCCCTGCCGGACTCCCTGCTGGAGAGCGAGCTGTTCGGCCACGAGAAGGGCGCCTTCACCGGGGCGGTGAAGCAGCGCAAGGGCCGTTTCGAGATGGCCGACGGCGGCACCCTGTTCCTGGATGAAATCGGTGAGATCAGCGCGTCTTTTCAGGCCAAGCTGCTGCGTATCCTGCAAGAGGGGGAGATGGAGCGGGTGGGCGGCACCGACACCCTGTCGGTGGACGTGCGCATCGTTGCCGCCACCAACCGCAACCTGGAGGAAGAGGTGCGCCAGGGGCGTTTTCGCGAGGATCTCTACTACCGCCTCAACGTCATGCCCATCAAGCTGCCGCCCTTGCGCGAACGCCTGGAGGACATTCCGGATCTGGCCCGCTTCCTGGTGGAGAAGCTCTCCGCCCGGCAGGGCCGGGAGCTGAAGATCAGCGAAGGGGCGCTGCGCATGCTGCTGGGCCACGACTGGCCGGGCAACGTGCGGGAGCTGGAGAACTGCCTGGAGCGGGCCTCGGTCATTTGTGAAAACAGCCTGATCGACCGCGATGTCATACTGTTTAACAATCCTGAACAGCGCGGAGGTCTGGCCCCCAGTCGGCCGGCGCCGAGTTTTGCCCCCAGCGAGCCCCTGGGGGGCGAGGAGGAGATGGACGAGCGCCAACGCCTCATCGCCGCGCTGGAGAAGTGCGGCTGGGTGCAGGCCAAGGCGGCCCGCCTGCTGGGCATGACACCGCGGCAGATCGCCTACCGCATCCAGACCATGAACATCAACATGCGCCGCATGTGAGCCAAGACAGATCAGGTCGGCGGGCCTTGCTCCGCCGGCCTGACTTGGTCTTCCCGCTGTCGCGGCCAGCCATCAAACCCCCGCCGCTTGCTATGCTAGCTGTATCCATCCTTGTCACGCCGCACGCCCTTGGGGGATGGAGCCCCTATCGGCGGCCCTGGGGCGGCTGAGCCCCGCCTCGTCAAGGAGAGCGCCATGTTTGAGTCCGTCTTCGTTGAGATTGCCCTGGTCTTGACCCTGGCCGCCATCGCCGGTGCCCTGGCGCAATGGCTGCGTCAGCCCCTGTTGGCCGCGTTTATCGCGGTGGGCATATTGCTGGGGCCATCCGGCTGGCACATCGTCTCCCACAGCCAGGAGATAGAACTCTTTGCCCAGCTGGGGATCGCCCTGTTGCTGTTTGTGGTCGGCCTCAAGCTGGATCTGCATGTCATTCGTACCGTGGGGCCGGTGGCGCTGGCCTCGGGGCTGGGGCAGATCCTGTTCACCTCCATCATCGGCTACCTGCTGGCCAGGCTGCTGGGGATGGCGCCCATCCCGGCCCTGTATGTGGCCGTGGCGCTGACCTTCTCCAGCACCATCATCATCGTCAAGCTATTGTCCGATAAGCGCGAGGTGGATGCGCTGCATGGCCGGATCGCGGTGGGCTTTTTGATCGTGCAGGACATAGTGGTGGTACTGGTGATGATCGCCTTGAGTGTCTTCACCCAGGCCGCCGGCCAGCTCAGCCTGTTGCATGAGCTGCTGCTGATCCTTGCCAAGGCGCTGGCCATGCTGCTGCTGGTTGCCTGGTTGATGCGAGTCCTCTTGCCGCGCCTGCTTAAGCACCTGGCGAGATCCACCGAATTGCTGATGGTGTTCTCCATCGCCTGGGCCGTGCTGGGGGCGGTGGCCGGTGAGCAGTTGGGGTTTAGCCGCGAGGTGGGGGCCTTCTTGGCCGGGGTGTCCATCGCCTCTACCCCCTATCGCGAGCAAGTGGCGGCGCGGCTGGTCAGCCTGCGCGACTTCTTGCTGCTGTTTTTTTTCATCCAGCTGGGGGCCTCGCTGGATCTGCATCTGATGGGGGCGCAACTGGCGGAGGCGGTGATCTTTTCGCTCTTCGTGCTGATCGGCAACCCACTGATTGTCATGCTGATCATGGGTTACATGGGCTACCGCAAGCGCACCGGCTTTCTGGCCGGACTGACGGTGGCCCAGATCAGTGAGTTTTCCCTGATCCTGGCCGCATTGGGGCTCAGCCTCGGCCATCTGCAGCCCGAGACCCTTGGCCTCATCACCCTGGTGGGGTTGGTGACCATCAGTGCCTCCACTTACATGATCCTCTACTCCCATTCGCTCTACGAGCGTCTAGCGCCCTGGCTGACCTGCTTTGAGCGCCGGCTGCCGCACCGCGAGCTGGATAGCCCACTGGCGGTGGAGGGTGCGGTGGACGTGCTCATCATCGGCCTGGGGCGCTATGGCACGGCCCTGGCCGACAACTTGCTTAGCCAAGGGGCTCGTCTGCTGGCGGTGGACTTTGATCCCACGGCGATAAAGCGGCATCTGGGGCGCGGCTATGGGGTGCATTACGGCGATGCCGAAGATCCCGAATTTGTCATCACCCTACCCCTGCAGCAGGTGCGTTGCATCGTCTCAACCGTGCGGGACCCGGCGATCAACCGCATGCTGCTGCACGCCTTGCGGCATAATCATTATGCCGGTCGGATCGCCATCGCCACATCCACCCCGCAGGATGCGGCGCAGTTCCAGAAATTGGGGGTTGATCTTATCCTGATCCCCTACGAGGATGCGGCAAAAGAGGCAGCCAGCCGGGTGCTGGCCGGACAATGTGAACAGGAGGGCGGCGGTGAAACGCTTCAATAGTATTCTGCTGGTGGGGGCACCAGAGGGGGATCCCACGCCTGAGCTGGCCCAGGCGGTTGCCCTGGCGCATCAGCATCAGGCGCACCTGACCATACTGGATGTGATCACCACAAATCCGATTGGTACCCTCTATCCTGAGGCGGCCAGAGCCGAGGTGATCGATGCCCTGGTTTCGCGCCACTGGTCGCGCTGGGAGGCGGCCATCGCGCCCTATCGAGCCAGCACTCCCATCACCATCGAGATCCGGGTGGGCGTCCGCTTCATTGAGGTGATCCGCGCCGTGCTGGCCCAGCAGCATGATCTGGTGATCAAGACCGCTGAAGCCCCTGATTGGATGCAGCGGCTGTTTGGCAGTGATGACATGCATCTGCTGCGCAAGTGTCCCTGTCCTGTCTGGATCCTGAGCCCCTGGCTGCGACAGCCGGCCCCCATCCTAGTGGCGGCGGTGGATGTGTCCCTGGCTGCCGATGACCCTGAGCCGACCGGTCTGAATCGGCAGATTGTCCAGTTGGCCAGCACCCTTGCCCAACAGCATGGGTGGGAACTGCACCTGCTCCATGTGGTGGAGATTGACGACAATCCCTTCTGGCCGCACATACCATCACTGCCGCAGGCCTTGTCATCCGACCAGCTGTTTGGGCTGCATCAGCAGCGGGTCTCTGATTTGGTCAGCGCGGTCAATGGGTTGCGCATGCGCCAAGGGGAGCCGGCCATTACGCCTGTGATCCATCTGCCTGTGGGCTCGGCCAGGCAGACGTTGCCCCAGTGCCTGCGAGAGCTGGATGCCCAGCTGATAGTGATGGGCACAGTGGCCCGCACCGGCCTGCCGGGGTTTATCATCGGCAACACGGCCGAGAGCATACTCGAACAGCTGGCCTGCTCCGTGCTGGCGGTCAAACCACCGGGCTTTGTCTCACCGGTGCAACCGGCGCATCTGCCATGAGCTTAAGCGGCCTGTGCCGCCAGCGGGGCCCGTCTAGGGGATGGGCCGGCGGGCTTGGCGACCATCTTGCACCATACGTCAACCGAGGAAGAGCATGTTTGTTACCTTGTTAGTGGGGATGCCCATCGTCTGGGGCAACCTGTTTTTGCAAACCTATATCACCGTTTGGAGCGTGCGCTATTACTTGCGCCAGCGTCGTGAGTCGCAGGGGGTGTGGCCCCTGTTTGGTGTCATCACCCTGTTGATGATGGGCAGCTTTTTGCAGATAGCCCTGTGGGGCGGGCTCTTTGTGCTGCTGGGGGAGTTTTCCACATGGGAGCTCGCCCTCTATCTCTCCGGCGTCAACTTCGCCACCCTGGGTTATGGCGATCTCATCATGAGTGAGCAGTGGCGTCTGCTCGGTCCCATTGAGGCGATCAATGGCGCCCTGATGATCAGTCTGTCCGGGGCCAGCATGCTGGCCTTATTGCAGCATCAGCTCAAGGGGCGCTTTGAGACGCCATCCTGAACCAGAACCTGTCCGTGGCAGGGGATGCCGGTGATGGCTTCAACCAACACCTGTTTATACACTGGTTGGACGAGGCGTGACTGCCCCTGGGCCGGGCAGCGTGCCTTTATCCTTAAGTCCTGAGTTTTTGACTGGTTAACCGAGGTGTGATGATGAAGATTGCCATGTTCAGCGCCAAAACCTACGACAAGGACCACTTCGAACTGGCTAACGCCGGCTTTGATTATCAGATTGACTACTTTGATGTGCGTCTGGATCCCAAGACCAGTCGTCTGGCCCATGACCACGAGGTGGTCTGTGCCTTCGTCAATGATGATGTGAGCCGTGAGGTGTTGAGTGAGTTGGCTCAGTTTGGCACCCGCCTGCTGGCGATGCGCTGTGCCGGCTATAACAATGTGGATCTGGCGGCCGCCAAGGAGCTGGGGATCAAGGTGCTGCGGGTGCCGGCCTATTCGCCTGAAGCCACGGCGGAGCATGCCGTCGGCATGATGATGGCGCTCAATCGCAAGATCCATAAGGCCTACCAGCGCACCCGGGATGCCAACTTTGCGCTGGACGGCCTGGTGGGTTTTAACATGCACGGCCGCACCGCCGGCATCATAGGCACAGGTAAGATCGGTATCGCTGCACTGCGGATCCTCAAGGGGTTTGGCATGCGCCTGCTGGTCAATGACCCTTATCCCAACCCGGTCGCCCAGGAGCTGGGCGCTGAATATGTGGATCTGGATACCCTGTTTCGGCAGGCGGATGTCATCAGCCTGCACTGTCCCTTGTTCAAGGAAAACTACCACCTGCTCAACGCCGAGGCGTTCGCCAAGATGAAACAGGGCGTCATGATCATCAACACCAGTCGCGGTGCCTTGCTGGACTCGGTAGCCGCCATCGAGGCCCTTAAACAGGGGCGGATCGGCGCCTTGGGGCTGGACGTCTATGAGGAGGAGCAGGAGCTGTTCTTTGAAGACAAGTCCAACGAGGTGATCACCGATGATGTGTTCCGTCGCCTGTCGGCCTGTCACAACGTGCTCTTTACCGGCCATCAGGCGTTCCTGACCCGCGAGGCCTTGTTGGCCATCGCCCAGACCACCTTGCAAAACGTCCAGGCTTTTGCTGCCGGTCAGGTCACGGGCAACGAAGTGGCGTAGTAGTTGGCAGAACGGCCTGATTTTTGTGGTCATGAGCGGCCGGTGGCCCGGCCGGCGCTATCTTGATCTAAATAACCGTTCCGAAATGTAGATCACTTGTCCGGGGAAGCAGGGAACTCGGCGTCGTTTGTGCGATCTGATCAATCGCCAAACCAACCAAACGACAAACGAGCCGAGCCCGAAATGATGCTAACACTCCCCGACCGAGCTGAGCGACGCCGGATCATCCATTTGATACACCGGACCAAAGATAAAGAGCACTGTCGGCGACTTAACGCCATCTTGCTACTGGCCGATGGCCACAGTGTTTCGGCCGTTTCCCGACTCACCGCAGCGGCCCGTTCGTCGATCAATCGCTGGGTTAACTGGTACACACTGTACGGGCTGGAAGGCCTTGAAAGTGAGCCTCGCGGTCGTAAGCCCGTACTGCCCTTCGTGCAGATCGCTGGCCTGTTGCGGTTGTTGGTCCAGTTGTCACCGCAGGAGCTGGGGTATCAGCGCTCCCGTTGGAGTACCGAACTGATGGCGCTTGAACTAAAGCGGAATTGGCAGCTGTC
>JAJOIN010000036.1 GCA_021209335.1 Aeromonadaceae bacterium | reverse complement strand
CCCGCTGCTGCTGCTGGCTCAGGGCCTCCCAGGCGCGGCGGGACATGGCCAGCAGGGCCTCACCCCGATCGCTGCGCAGCTCCAGCAGGTTGCCGGCGAAGGCCTGCAGCTGATCCAGGGTGATGGGCAGCAGCATCTTGTTGGTGCTGGCCAGCAGGCGGCACAGCTCGGCGCGCTCGGCGGCATCCGGGATGGCCTCCAAGCAGACCACCGCCAGGTGGCGGCCCACGCTCATCAGCACATTGGTGTGGTAGATGGGCTGGCCCTTGGCATCCTGGGCGCTGAACCAGAAGGGGCGGTAGCCCAGGTGGCGACTCACCTCCTCCATCACCTCGGGATGGGAGCGGGAGGAGCGGCACAGGTAGGCGATGCGGTGCTGGCGATCCAGCACCATGGAGCCGGTGCCTTCCAGGAAGCGGCCCTGCTGCTCGAAGTCGCTCAGGTCGTGCACCTGCTCGAGGCAGAACTCCTCGGCCAGCTTGTCCAGGATGTGGCGGTTGCGCTCCAGCCGGCGGTTGGGGGCCTCCATGGGGTAGAGGATGGCGGAGCCGTCGGCATGAAAACTCACCCAGTTATTGGGGAACAGGGAGTCCGGGGTGGCCAGCTCGCCACTGTCCTGTTCGACCCAGACGGACACACCGGCCTCCCGCAGCAGGGCCACATAGGCGTCAAACTCCGCCTGAGCCCGGCTGGCAGCCAGCTCGTCGGCGGCGGCCGGGTGCTGGAAGGCGTTGCTGGCGAGGGTCTGGGGATTGGCGCAGAAGCGGGCAGGACGGATCATCAGGATCTGTTGGGTGGTTTGCATGGGGCCTCCTTGTGGCAAGCAACTGTCCACAGTGTGCGCCCAATCACACAACGGTGTGAGTCGATTCGCGTTTTGTCCACAACCGATTCCGGCAAAATCAAACTGTCATACAGCGGGATCCGCTGTGATGCCTGGAGGCAGAGATGGAGAGACGACACCACCACCTGGATCGCATCGATGAGCAGATCCTGGCGATCCTCAAGCTAGAAGGGCGCATCAGCTACCAGAAGCTGGCGGAGCGGGTCCACCTCACCCCCCGCCCGTGCCAGGAGCGGGTGCGCAAGCTGGAACAGGCGGGCTACATACTGGGCTATACCGCCCGGCTGGACGAGGCACGCCTGGGAGGCGGCAACCTGATACTGCTGCTGCAGGTCTCCCTGGCCAGCCAAAGCGGCCGGGAGGCCCAGCGAGCCTTCGAGGAGGAGGTGAGCCAGCGGCCGGACGTGCTCTCCTGCTGGCTGGTGAGCGGCCCCTTCGACTATGTGCTGCGGTTGCGCTGCACCGACATGGCGGCCTACCGGGCCATCAGCGATGCCTGGCTCGCCAACCGCAGCCTGCGCATCGACAAGATCGTCTGCACCCCCGAGATGCAGCCCATCAAATAAATCTGACAAAACAAAAAGGCCAGCCGGGTTAGGGCTGGCCTTGGTCGTCTCAGGCGCAGGCTTAGATCAGCGCCAGATCCGTCATCACCTGGCGGATGCGCGCCTTGGTGGCGTCGGACAGGGGCATCACCGGCAGGCGGCAGTCGGCGCTGCACAGCCCCAGCAGGGAGGCGGCGTACTTGGCACCGGCGGGGCTGGGCTCGGCAAACATGGCCTGGTGCAGGGGGATCAAGGTGTCCTGCAGGGCGCGGGCCTCGGCCCACTTGCCGGCCAGGCTCAGGTTCTGCACCTCGGCCACCAGCTTGGGCGCCACGTTGGCGGTCACCGAGATGCAGCCATTGCCGCCACTGACGTTGTAGGCCACGGCGGTGGCGTCATCGCCGGAGAGCCAGGTAAAGGGCTTCTTGATCAGCTGACGCTCGTACCAGGGGCGGCACATGTCGCCGGTGGCATCCTTGACGCCTATGATGCGCGGCAGCTCCGCCAGGCGGGCCATGGTCTGGGGCTGAATGTCCACGATGGCGCGGGGCGGAATGTTGTACAGGATGATGGGGATCTGGGTCTCGTCATGCACCAGCTTGAAGTGGGCATACAGGCCATCCTGGTTGGGACGGTTGTAGTAGCCGGCCACGTGCAGGGTGGCATCGGCACCGGCCCGCTGGGCCACCAGGCTGTACTCGATGGCCTCCAGGGGGTTGTTGGAACCGGCACCGGCGATGACGGGAATGCGACCGGCCACCTGTTCCACCACTATCTCGATGACCCGGCAGTGCTCGTCATGGGTCAGGGTCGGGCTCTCTCCCGTGGTACCGACCGGTACTATGCCGTGGGTCCCCTGCGCTATGTGCCAGTCCACCATCCGACGCAGGGCCTCTTCATCCAGTCGGCCATCAGCAAACGGGGTGATCAGTGCAACAATGGAACCTTGAATCATACAAACTCCTTCTCGATTTCACGGGATCCTAAACAAAAAACCCCGGTCACGTTGTGCGTAACCGGGGTTTGATCAATGGCGCTTCACACCGACTGCTGGTCACGCAGGAACGAAAAAATCCTCACATTTGCGAGGTGCTTTGGTTTTTCGTTTCAGACCCATCAGCGAAGACATACGTAACAGTACATAAGTGTGCAATTAGCCAGCATAGTTCGGCATTCGCCGACAAATGTCAAGCCCGCCACCTTGGGGTATAATCAGCGGCCTTGTCACCCAAGAGACAGCCGATGAGCCAGCCCCTCTCCCCCGTCAGCCAGCTGCTGGAACGCAGCCAGGCCTTGTTTGCCATCCCCCGCCTGCTGATCGCGGGTCAGGTGGACGATGACTACCCGCGCACCCTGCTCCAGCAGTCTGCCGACAGCACCTGGTTTCTCACCGACTACAGCCGCTTTCGTCAGCAAGCCGCCGGCGCTGACGGGCTGGATATCCGCTTCGGCCACCAGCTGGAGGCCGGCGCGGCGCCCTGGCAGGGGTTGCTGCTCTATCTGCCCAAGGCCAAGGCCGAGGCCCAGTTTCTGCTGGCCCAGCTCACCCCGCTGCTGGCCCCAGGCGCGCCCATCTGGGTCGTGGGAGACAACCGCGGTGGCATCAATGGCGCCGAGAAATTGCTGGCGCCCTATTGCCGGCATCCGCGCAAGCAGGACAGCGCCCGCCGCTGCTCCCTGTATCAGGGACAACTGGATCAGCCGGTGACGCCGTTCGCGCTGGAGGCCTGGTTCGGCGAGTACGTGCTGGAGCTGGGAGAGCACAGCTTGCGCATCCAGGCCTTGCCCGGGGTGTTCAGCGCCGCCGAGCTGGACGAGGGCAGCCGCCTGCTGCTGGACCACCTGCCGCCCTTGAATGGCCGGGTGCTGGATCTGGGCTGTGGCGCCGGAGTGATCGGCGCCGTGCTCAAGCAGCGCTACCCGGACATCCAGCTGGAGCTGGCGGACATCAACGCCCTGGCCCTGGCCTCGGCCCGCCGCACCCTGGCGCTCAACGGGCTGGAGGGCAAGGTCTACCCCTCCGACGGCTATTCCGACGTGCCGGCCGGCTTGCAGCACATCATCACCAACCCGCCGTTTCATGCCGGCCTCAACACCCACTATCAAGCCACCGAGCAGATGATGCTGCAGGCCCCCCGCCTGCTGACCAAGGGCGGCGATCTGCTGCTGGTAGCCAACGCCTTCCTGCGCTATCCCCCCTTCCTGGAGCAGGCCTTCGGCCCCCACGGCTGGCAGATCTTGGCGCAGACCAACAAATTCAAACTCTACCTAGCCAGATAGGTCCCATCTTTTCCGCCAGACGCCACAGGATCTGTTAGATTCAACAACAGATCCTGCGCGCGCCTGTTGTCGCGCGTGATTTTTCAGCTAGACCGAAACCGCTTTCATAGACAGGGAGAGAGCCCGTATGGCCGGTGTGCTTGCCATGATCCTCGCCGGAGGAGAAGGAACCCGTTTACAGCCCCTGACCATCACCCGCAGCAAGCCGTCCGTGCCCTTTGGCGGCAGCTACCGCTTGGTGGACTTCGTGCTCAACAACTTCGTCAACTCAGACCTGTTGCGCATCTATGTGCTGACCCAGTTCAAATCCCAATCCCTCTACATGCACATGAAGAAAGGCTGGAACCTGACGGGCATCACGGGCCGCTTCATCGACCCCATTCCCGCCCAGATGCGGATGGGCAAGCGCTGGTACGACGGCACCGCCGACGCCATCTACCAGAACATCAGCTTCGTCGAGCTGAGCGCTCCGGATCATGTCTGCATCTTCGGCAGCGACCACATCTACAAGATGGACATCCGCCAGATGCTGGAATACCACAAGCACAAGCAGGCGGTGCTGACGGTGGCAGCCATCCGGGTGCCGCTGGCCGAAGCCTCCAGTTTCGGCATCATAGAGGTGGATGAAGCGGGACTCATGGTGGGCTTTGACGAGAAACCCCGTCATCCCAAACCCATCCCCGGCGATCCGGATCACGCCCTGGCCTCCATGGGCAACTACATCTTCGAGACCCAGACCTTGCTGAGCGAACTGAGCCAGGATGCGGCAAAAGAAGACTCTTCCCATGACTTTGGCCGCGACATCATTCCCTCCCTCTACAGCCGCGCTCCCGTCTATGTCTACGACTTCAGCAGCAACAAGGTGGACGGCGAAAAAGGCGGCGTCTACTGGCGGGATGTGGGCACCCTGGATGCCTACTGGCAGGCGCACATGGATTTGGTCAGCGACGAGCCCCCCTTTACCCTCTACAACCGCAAGTGGCCGCTGCACACCTACTATCCCCCCCTGCCGCCGGCCACCTTTGTCAACACGGCCGAGCACCATGCCAACGTGGCCTTCTCCCTGGTGTCGGCGGGCTGCTACCTGCGCGGCTGTCGGGTGGAGCGCAGTGTGCTGGGCTTTCGTTGCAACCTGGGCCCCGACAGCCACATCAGCCACTCTGTGCTGCTGGGCGATGTGAAGATAGGCGAAGGCTGCCGGATCAGCCGCGCCATCATCGACAAGCATGTGGAAATTGCCCCCGGTACGGTAATCGGTGAGAATCTGCAGCAGGATCGTGCCCGCTTCACCGTCTCGGACGGCGGCATAGTGGTGGTCCCCAAAGGAGCCAGGATCGGTTTTTGACTATGAAAATTCTGTTTATTGCCTCGGAAGTGGACGGCCTGGTAAAGACCGGTGGTCTGGCGGACGTGGCCAGAGCCCTGCCCCTGGCCCTCAAGCGTCACGGCCATGACGTGCGCATCATAATGCCCTTTTACCTGTCGGTGGCCGGGCGAGAATCAGCCCGCCATCTGGGGGGCTTCACCCTGCCCACCCGGGAAGGCCATACCGATATTCCCTACCAGACCCTGGAGATGGATCTGGAGGGGGTGCCGGTTTATCTCATCGACTTTCCCAACTACTTCGAACGCCCCAGCCTGTACGCCGAAAACAACAATGCGTACCTGGATAACGGCGAACGCTTTGCCTTTTTCAGTGCTGCCTGCCTGCAGGCGACCCAATTGCTGGGCTTTCAACCCGATATCATCCACTGCAACGACTGGCACACCGCCCTGGTGCCCATGCTATTGCGCACCCACTACGCCAACGACCCCTTCTTCGCCGCCAGTCGCAGCGTCTTGACGGTACACAACGGTGCCTTTCAGGGGGTATTCGAGCGCGGCCAGCTGTGGGCCCTGCCGGAGCTAACCGACAATCAGGATGAGGCCATTACCCAGGGCCACGCCTATGTCAACTTCCTCAAGTGCGGCGTGCGCTACGCCGACAAGATCAACGCCGTCAGCCCCAGCTATGCCCATGAGCTCACCACCTACCTGGGGGGCCACGGCATGGCCAAGTCCTTCCAGGAGCGGTCGGCGGACTTGAGCGGCATCATCAACGGCTGCGATTATGGCGACTGGGATCCGGCCACGGATCCCCTGATCCCGGTGAACTACAGCCTGACCAAGCTGTCCGGCAAGCGCGCCTGCAAGCAGGCCCTGCAGCAACGAGCTGGCCTGGCACAAAACGACTGGCCGGTGTTCGGCATGGTGTGCCGCCTAACCGAACAGAAGGGGCTGCACCTACTGCTGCCGATTCTGGCCCAGTTTCTCTACCACAAGGTACAGGTCATCATAGTCGGTACCGGCGACCCCAGCCTGGCAGAACGGCTGCGCAGCCTGGTCGCAGAGCACAGCGACAAGCTGGCCTTCCTCAATGAGCATGACAACGCCCTGGCCCACCTGGTGGAGGCCGGCAGTGACTTCTTCTTGATGCCCTCGCTGTTCGAGCCCTGTGGCCTGAATCAGATGTACAGCCTGGCCTACGGCACCCTGCCGATTGTCCGGGCCGTCGGCGGTCTCAAGGATACGGTGGTGGACTACGACGCCAACCGGGAACGGGCCACGGGTTTCAACTTCCATGAGCCCGATGCCCTGGCCCTGCTCAACACTCTGCGCCGTGCCCTGTTGTTTTACCTGCAGGATCAAGAGGAGTATGCCCGGGTCCAGCACACCGCCATGCAGACCCGCTACCTCTGGTCAGATTCGGTCAATCAGTACGAGAGCATGTATCAGGCGGCCCTGAACCGGCCATAGTCGGCGCTTTTTGCACCGTTTCGTGCAAAGTCCGTGCAAACGAAATTTTTTGCAGGCTGGACGGTTGACGGCCCAACAGAAATCTATAGAATCCCCCTCCGCAAGATGCGAAGGTGGCGGAATTGGTAGACGCGCTAGCTTCAGGTGTTAGTGTCCCTAGGACGTGAGGGTTCAAGTCCCTCTCTTCGCACCAAGCCATGCTGACTGACAGCATGTTAATCCAAGCAGAGACAATCGGGCGAGGGTGGCGGAATTGGTAGACGCGCTAGCTTCAGGTGTTAGTGTCCCACGGACGTGAGGGTTCAAGTCCCTCCTCTCGCACCACTCCTTAGGGAGATGATTGTCAGCCATGCGGTTGGTCGCATGTAAAAATACCAACGACAATGCGGGCGAGGGTGGCGGAA
>JAJOIN010000052.1 GCA_021209335.1 Aeromonadaceae bacterium | reverse complement strand
CCAGGGCTCGCCGGGTCGGCGCCCTGCTCAAGGGGCTGGGGCTGCCGGCGCTGCCTGCCGAGCCACAGCGCCGATTTCTCAACACCAACACCCCGGCGCAGTGGCAGGCATTGCTACTGGCGCTGGGCAGTACCGACACCTCGGCGCCCCTGGTGGGCGCCGAGACTCATTCCCTTTCTTCAGACAAGGAGCTGCCATGAGCCACGCCGCGGCCGAGTTCAAACCCCTGCACCTGGCGGTGCTGACCGTATCCGACACCCGGGATCTCACCACCGACACCTCGGGACAATGGCTGGTGGACGCCCTCACGGGGGCAGGCCATGAGCTTGCCGATCGCGCCCTGGTGGTGGATGACATCTACCAGATCCGCGCCGTGGTGAGCCGCTGGATTGCCGACGCCCGGATCCAGGGGGTGCTCATCACCGGGGGCACCGGCTTCACCGGCCGGGACACCACGCCGGAGGCCATCAAGCCCCTGCTGGACAAGGAGGTGGAGGGCTTCGGCGAGCTGTTCCGCGCCGTCTCCTTCACCGAGATCGGCACCAGCACCATCCAGAGCCGTGCCCTGGCGGGATTGGCCAACCGCACCATCATTTTCTGCCTGCCGGGCTCCAACAACGCCTGCCGCACCGGCTGGGAGCAGATCATCGCGCCCCAGCTGGACGCCCGCACCCGGCCTTGCAGCTTCGTCATGCACCTCAAGGAGGGCGCATGAGCCAGCTGACCCATGTGCAGGGCAATGGCGAGGCCCACATGGTGGACGTGGGGGGCAAGGCCGTCACGGTGCGGGAGGCCAAGGCCCAGGGCTGGGTGCGCATGGCCCCCGCGACCCTGGCGCTCATCCTGTCGGGTGGCCACCACAAGGGGGACGTGTTCGCCACCGCCCGCATCGCCGGCATCATGGCGGCCAAGAAGACCTGGGATCTCATCCCCCTGTGCCATCCCCTGGCGCTGACCAAGGTGGAGGTGCAGCTGACGCCTGAGGCCGACGGTCAACGGGTGCGTATCGAAGCCCTGTGCCGCCTGAGCGGTCAGACCGGGGTGGAGATGGAGGCCCTCACCGCCGTGTCGGTGGCGGCCCTGACCCTGTACGACATGTGCAAGGCGGTGGACAAGGCCATGGTGATCGAGCAGGTGCAGCTGGTGGAAAAGCGCGGCGGCCAGTCCGGCGACTATGTGCGGGCTCAGGCCTAGGGGAGGCGCAGATGATCCAGGTGAAGTTTTTTGCCCAGGTGCGGGAGCTGGTGGGGGAGTCGGCCTTGCGCCTGCCCGCCAACTACCCGGATGCAGAGGCCTTGCGGGCGGCCCTGGCAGCTCGGGGCGACAAGTGGGCGCTGGCGCTGGGGGCCGACCACCTGCTGGTGGCGGTGAACCAGGTGCTGGTGGGCCTGGAGACGCCGCTGAACGACGGCGACGAGGTGGCCTTCTTTCCACCGGTTACAGGAGGTTGAGCATGGACGATCTGATCCGGATCCAGGAGAGCGACTTCGATCTGGCGGCCGAATATGCCCGGCTGGCGGGCCAGTCTGGCACCGGCGCCCTGGTGAGCTTCGTCGGCCAGGTGCGGGATGGCAACCAGGGGGAGGCGGTCGAGGGATTGTTTTTGGAGCATTACCCCGGCATGACGGAGCGGGCCTTGGCGGATCTGGTGGCCGAGGCCCGGGGCCGTTGGCCGCTGACCGGCGTCACCCTGATCCACAGGGTCGGGGCCCTGAAATTGGGCGAGCAGATCGTCCTGGTGCTGGTGGCCAGCGGCCACCGAGCCGAGGCGTTTGCCGCCTGCGAGTTTCTGATGGATACCCTAAAGAGCCGGGTGCCCTTGTGGAAGCGGGAGCGGCGGCGGGATGGCCAATCCCACTGGCTGGCGGCGCGGCACAGCGACGCCCAGGCGGCCGCCCGCTGGCAGGAAAAGCCCGAATTGTAAAATTCCTGTGATTCCAGATGCTTGCCGTTTTTTGCCCAAGCGCGGGTAAATTCGGACTGGTTTTATGGGCGACCTTGATTAAAATGGCCCGCCTCTTGCTGACAATAAAAACCAACATCTAGTGTTGGTTTTTATTTTTTCGTCGATATGTTGTGGGCTTCACGGTTCTGACGCATAAGCGTTCTAGACTCCCCCAACGCGGGATCCACATCAAGTTTCTATCGACCACCACCTTGCTAGAGTCTTGCCGCCGCAAGACCGGCAAACCACAGGCTACAGACCGATTAACAGGAAGGCTGATTGACCATGGCAAAATCACATCTGGTGCTGGAGGCGCAGACAGACGCGCCTGTCATTCCCCTGCAGGAGACGTCCAGGGAGATCTGGGATACCAAATACCGCCTGAAGACCAAAGATGGCCAGCCCATCGACAGCGACGTGGACGCGACTTACCAGCGTGTCGCCCGCGCCCTGGCCGAGCAGGAGCAGGAGCCAGAGAAATGGTACGAACCCTTCCTCTGGGCCCTGCGCAATGGCGCCATCCCCGCCGGTCGCATCACCTCCAACGCCGGCGCCTTCGAGCACAAGCCGGCCACCTCCACCATCAACTGTACCGTGTCCGGCACCATCCAGGACTCCATGGATGACATCCTGAACAAGGTGCACGAGGCGGGGCTGACCCTGAAGGCTGGCTGCGGCATCGGTTATGATTTCTCCACCCTGCGGCCGCGGGGCGCCTTCGTCTCCGGCGCCGGCGCCTACACCTCGGGTCCCCTGTCCTTCATGGACATCTATGACAAGATGTGTTTCACCGTCTCCTCCGCCGGTGGCCGGCGTGGCGCCCAGATGGGTACCATGGACGTGCGTCACCCGGACGTGCTGGAGTTCATCCAGGCCAAGCGCGAAGACGGCCGCCTGCGCCAGTTCAACCTCTCCTTGCTGATCACCGAGGACTTCATCCAGGCGGTGCGTGAGGATCAGGAATGGCAGCTGATCTTCCCCTTTAACAAGAAGGAAGTGGAGCTGGATGGCACGGATCTCACGGCCGCCGACGTGGTGTGGGCCGACTGGCCCAGCAAGGAAGGGGTGGTGGTGAACGACCAGGGGCTGGTGGCCTGCAAGGTCTACAAGAGCCTGCCGGCCCGCCGCCTGTGGAACGTCATCATGACCTCCACCTACGACTATGCCGAGCCGGGCTTCATCCTGATCGACAAGGTGAACCAGATGAACAACAACTGGTTCTGCGAGGACATCCGCGCCACCAACCCCTGTGGCGAGCAGCCGCTGCCGCCTTACGGCGCCTGCCTGCTGGGCTCCATCAACCTGACCAAGTTCATCCGTGAGCCCTTCACCGACGCGGCCCACTTTGACTGGAATGCCTTCCGCAAGGTGGTGAGCCTGTTCACCCGCATGCTGGACAACGTGGTGGAGATCAACCAGCTGCCGCTGGAGAAGCAGCGCCAGGAGATCGAGAGCAAGCGCCGTCACGGCATGGGCTTTTTGGGTCTGGGCTCCACCCTGACCATGCTGGGCATCCAGTACGGCTCCGCCGCCTCCGTGGCCTTCACCGAGCAGGTGTCCCAGGAGCTGGCCATCACCGGCTGGAAGGAATCCCTGGCTCTGGCCAAGGAGAAGGGCGTGGCGCCCATCATGAGCCAGGAGTTCGAGGTGACCGCCGCCATGCTGCGCAAGCGCCCCGAGATGGCGGCCGACGGCATCAAGGTGGGCGACAAGCTGCCGGGCCGCATCCTGCACGCCAAGTACAGCCGCTACATGCAGCAGGTGGCGGAAGTGGAGCCGGAGCTGGTCGCCGCCCTGGCCGAGCACGGCGGCCGCTTCACTCACCACAGCTCTATTGCGCCCACCGGCACCATCTCCCTGTCGCTGGCCAACAACGCCAGTAATGGCATCGAGCCGAGCTTCGCCCACCACTATGTGCGCAACGTGATCAAGGCCGGCAAGAAGACCAAGGAGAGCGTGGATGTCTACAGCTTCGAGCTGCTGGCCTACCGCGAGCTGGTGAACCGCAAGGCCATGCCCTACAGCGAGGATCCCGAGTGCCAGCTGCCGGACTATTTCATCACCGCCGATGACATCACGCCGACCCAGCACGTGGACATCCAGGCCGCGGCCCAGCGCTGGATCGACTCCTCCATCTCCAAGACCGCCAACGTGCCCACCGACTTCCCCTACGAGGAGTTCAAGCACATCTACATGTACGCTTACGAGCAGGGTCTCAAGGGCTGTACCACCTTCCGTTTCAATCCGGAGGCCTTCCAGGGCGTGCTGGTGAAGGAGAAGGATCTGGAAAACACCACCTACGAATTCAGCCTGGAAGACGGCTCTGTGGTGCAGTTGAAGGGCAATGAGGAAGTCGAATACGATGGCGAGGTACATACCGCCGCCAACCTGTACGATGCCCTCAAGGAAGGTTACTACGGCAAGTTCTAAGGCGCCGCCTGCGGGCGGCCATGAGGCTAAACACCCTATGGTCAAGAAAATTCAAAGCAAGATCGTCGCCTACAAGGTCAAGACGAAGGAAGAGCTGGACAAGCAGCAGGAAGCCGAAGTCGTGCACATGCACGAGACGGTGCAGCGGCCGGAGAAGTTGATGGGCACCACCTACAAGCTGAAGACCCCGGAGCACATCTCCGAGCACTCCTTGTTTATCACCATCAACGACATGGTGCTGAACGAGGGCACCGAGTACGAGACCCGCCGTCCGTTCGAGATCTTCATCAACTCCAAGAGCATGGAGCACTATCAGTGGATAGTGGCCTTGACGCGCATCATCTCCGCCGTGTTCCGCAAGGGCGGTGACATCACCTTCCTGGTGGAGGAGCTGCGCTCCGTGTTCGATCCCCGTGGCGGTTACTGGAACAAGGGCAAGTATGTGCCCTCGCTCATCGCCGAGATCGGCAACGTCATCGAGCAGCACCTGTGCGACATCGGCATGTTGAAGAGCGCCAGCCTGGATGAGCACCAGAAGGCGTTTGTCGCCCAGAAGCAGGCCGAGCTGGAGGCCGAGACTCCCGGCGAGGCGGAGGTGAGCAGCTTCCCGCCCAACGCCACCCTCTGCTACAAGTGCCACACCAAGGCGGTGATCCAAAAAGACGGTTGCATGACCTGCCTCAACTGCGGCGACTCCAAGTGCGGCTAAGCGTCATCTGATGCCATGACAAGAACCGGTGCCCAGGCACCGGTTTTTTTATGTCTGTTGAGGCCCCTGCCTACAGGGTCAGGCTGCCAAAGGCGCCCAGCCAGTCGCGCTCAAAGCCCGCCAGGGCGGCGTCCACCGCCGGGCTTTGCAATATCTGCTCGGCCACCGTCACCGGCAGGGTGACGGCGGTAGCGCCGGCCAGCAGGCAATCGAGCACCTGGCGCGGCGTCTTGAAGCTGGCGGCCAGCACCTGGCAGTGGGGGGCGTGCAGCTGCAACAGCTGCTGCAGCTCCGTCACCGCCAGTATGCCGTTGCCACCCTGGGCATCGATGCGGTTGACGTAGGGCGCCACATAGTCGGCGCCGGCGTGGGCGGCCAGCAGGGCCGGCAGGGGGGCGTAGACGGCCGTGCCCAGGGTGCGAATGCCTAAGGCCTTGAGCTGACGGATGGCGGCTAGCCCCTCGCTGCAGACCGGCACCTTGACCACCAGGCGCTCATCCCACTGACACAGCTGCTGGGCCTGCTCCACCATCTCGTCACTGGTCTGGCCCAGCACCTGGGCAAACAGGGTGGCCTCCGGCCCCAGGCAGGCGCGCAACTCCTGCAGCGTGGTTTTCAGTGGCCGGCCGCCGGCCGCTATGATGCTGGGATTGGTGGTGACGCCGGCCAACGGCCAGCGGGTTGCCAACCGTGCCACTGCTGCCAGATCGGCGGTATCCAGATATAGCTCCATCAATGACTCCTCGTGATCCGATGATGTGCCTCACATGCCGCTCACTATACGAGCACGCATCGCGCATCTGCTTGATTTAGATCAAGTCACTTTCGAACGAAAGTTTCATCATGGCGATATCGAAGCCAACCTGAGGTTCGCATGGGCACCTGTTTCAATCTGCAACGCTACTCCACCCATGATGGTCCCGGCATCCGCTCAGTGCTGTTTTTGAAGGGCTGCTCCCTGCACTGCCACTGGTGCCAGAACCCGGAGAGCCAGGCGCGGCGCACGGATCTGCTGTATGACCCGCGCCTGTGCCTGGCGGGCTGCACACTGTGCCAGCAGACGGGACACTGCCAGCGGCAGGGGGAGACGCTGGCGCTGGCGCGGGAGCAATTGGATGAGGCGGCGCGCCGTCAGCTGGCGCAGGTCTGCCCCAGTGGCGCCCTGGCCTGCCAGGGGGAGGAGTGGAGCCTGGCGCGGGCCATGACGGCGCTGCTGGCCGATGAGCCCTTCTATCGGCGCTCCGGCGGCGGCATCACCCTCTCCGGGGGGCGAGCCCTTCTTGCAGCATGAGTTTGCCAGCCAGCTGCTGGCCGCCGCCCAGGCCCAGGGCATTCATACGGCGGTGGAGTCCTGCCTGCATGTGCCCTGGTCCCATATCGCCGCCTGTTTGCCCCACCTGGATCTGCTGCTGGCGGATCTCAAACAGCTGGATGAGACCAAGTTTGCCCAGTGGACCGGCGGCCAGGCGCGCCGGGTGCGGGATAACTTCCGTCGCCTGGCCGATCAGCCGGTGAGCCTGATAGTGCGCATCGCCCTGATCCCGGGCTTTAACGCCAGCCAAGGCGAGCTGAGCGCCATGCTGGATTTTGTTGCCCACGAGACGTCGGCCCGGGAGGTGCATTTTCTGCCCTATCACACCCTGGGCCGGCACAAGTACCACTTGCTGGGGCGGGAGTACCTGGCCCCGCAGCAGCCCCTGGCGGATGAGGCGCTGCTGGAGTTTGCTCAGGAGGCGGCCCGGGAGCGGGGCCTGACTCCGGTATTAAGAGGACAAGCGTAATGACCCAACTGAACCTTGAGCTGGCCAGCCAGCGTATCGCCGCCCACAAGCAGGCCCTGATCACCCTGACCAAGCCGCCGGTCTGCACCGAGCGGGCGCTGGCCTACACCCGGGCCTATCAGGCCCATCTGGACAAGCCCATCATGGTGCGCCGGGCGCTGGCGCTGGTGGAACACCTCAAGAGCAAGACCATCTGGATCAAGCACGATGAGCTCATCGTCGGCAACCTGGCCGCCGAGGTGCGTGCCGCTCCCCTGTTCCCCGAATATACGGTGGGCTGGCTGGAGCAGGAGCTGGACGAGCTGGCGGACCGGCCTGGCGCCGGTTTTGCCCTGAGTGACGAAAACAAGCAGATCATCCGGGAGTTCTGCCCCTTCTGGCACGGCCAGACGGTGCAGGCCCGGTGCTATGGCCTCTATACCCAGGAGCAGCAGGCGCTGCTGGCCTCCGGCATCATCAAGGCCGAGGGCAACATGACCTCGGGGGATGGCCACCTGGCGGTGGACTTTGCCCAGCTGCTGGCCCTGGGGCTGGACGGCCTGCGGGAGAAGGTGAGCGAGCGGCGTAGCCGGCTGGATCTGGCGGATTGGGCAGATCTGAAATCCGAGCAGTTCTTGAAGGGCGTGGCCCTGGTGCTGGAGGGGCTGTCGGATTACATACTGCGCTATGCCCAGCTGGCGGAGCAGATGGCGGCCGAGGAGCCGCGGGCCTGGCGGGCCGAGGAACTGCATCAGATCGCGGCCAACTGCCGGCACATCGCCTGCCTGCCACCGCACAGCTTCTGGCAGGCGTTGCAGCTGTGCTACTTCGTCCAGCTGGTGCTGCAGATCGAGTCTAACGGTCACTCCGTCTCCCTAGGACGGCTGGATCAGTACCTCTACCCCTGGTACCGGCAGGATGTGGAGCAGGGGGACCTGCCCCGGGCGCGGGCCATCGAGCTGCTGCAAGGCTGCTGGCTCAAGCTGCTGGAGGTGAGCAAGATCCGCTCCGGCTCCCACTCCAAGGCCTCCGCCGGCAGCCCCCTGTACCAAAACGTCACCATCGGCGGTCAGACCCTGGTGGATGGCAGAGCGGTGGATGCGGTGAACGGCCTCTCCTATGCGGTGCTGGAGTCCTGCGGCCAGCTGAGATCCACCCAGCCCAACCTGAGCGTGCGCTATCACGCCGGCATGAGCGACGACTTCCTGGATGCCTGCGTGCAGGTGATCCGCTGCGGTTTTGGCATGCCGGCCTTCAACAACGACGAGATCGTCATCCCCGAGTTTATCCGCCTGGGGGTGAGCCGGGCCGACGCCTTCGACTATTCCGCCATCGGCTGCATCGAGACGGCGGTGCCGGGCAAGTGGGGCTACCGCTGTACCGGCATGAGCTTCATCAACCTGCCCCGCATCCTGCTGGCCGCCCTGGAGCAGGGCCGGGACGCCACCACGGGACGCACCTTCCTGCCCCAGCCCCAAGGGCTCTCGCTGGGCAACTTCGAGCACTTCGAGCAGGTGATGGCCGCCTGGGATCGCCAGATGCGCTACTACACCCGCAAGAGCATCGAGATCGACTGCGTGGTGGACTCTGTGCTCGAAGAGTTGGCGCCAGATCTGCTCTGCTCGGCCCTGGTGGACGACTGCATAGCGCGGGGCAAGAGCGTCAAGGAGGGGGGGCGCCCGCTACGACTGGGTCTCCGGCCTGCAGGTGGGGATCGCCAACCTGGGCAACAGCCTGGCGGCGGTGCGCCAGCTGGTGTTCGAAACCGGCCAGCTGAGCCAGCCCGAGCTGGCGGCCGCCCTGGCGGACGACTTTGCCGGTCTGTCCGGTGAGCAGCTGCGCCAGCGGCTGCTGAAGGCGGTGCCCAAGTACGGCAATGACGTGGCCGAGGTGGACGCCCTGCTGGTGCGGGCCTATGACAGCTATATCCAGGCGCTCAGTGGTTTCCATAACACCCGCCATGGCCGGGGCCCCATCGGCGGTGGTTACTACGCCGGCACCTCCTCCATCTCCGCCAACGTGCCCTTTGGCGCGGCCACCGCCGCACCCCGGACGGTCGCCACGCCTGGAGCGCCCTGGCCGAAGGGGCGAGCCCGGCCTCCGGCTCCGACACCCAGGGGCCCACGGCGGTGTTCAACTCCATCGCCCGCCTGCCCACCGACAAGATCCTGGGCGGTGTGCTGCTTAACCAGAAGCTGAGCCCCGCCAGCCTGGAAAACCCGGCGGACCGGCGCAAGCTGCAGCAGCTGCTGCGCACCTTCTTCGAGGTGCACCAGGGCTGGCACGTGCAGTACAACATCGTCTCCCGGGAGACCCTGCTGGCGGCCAAGGCCCAGCCGGATCAGTACCGGGATCTGGTAGTGCGGGTGGCGGGTTACTCGGCCTTCTTCACCGCCCTGTCGCCGGAGGCCCAGGACGACATCATCAACCGTACCGAGCACCAGCTCTGAGTCGGTGATGGCACAAGGGGAATAAAAAAGGGGAGCCTTCTGGCTCCCCTTGGTGTTTGGCGCGCTCAACCCAGGCTGGTATCCAGGGTCATCATCAGGGCAAAGCCCAGCATCAGCCCCAGGGTGGCGTAGGTCTGATGGCCGTTGCGGTGGGTCTGGGGGATCACCTCATGGGAGACCACAAACAGCATGGCGCCGGCCGCCAGCCCCAGGCCGATGGGATAGGCCAGGGGCATGCCGCTGGCCACCCCGATCCCCAGCAGGGCGCCGAAGGGTTCCAAGACGCCGCTGCCGATGGCGATGAGCACCGCCAGGCCGGGACGAAAGCCCGCGGCGATCAGGGCCAGGGCTACCGCCAGTCCTTCGGGGATGTCCTGCAGGGCGATGGCGGTGGTCAGCGGCAGCCCCACCTTCATGTCAGCCTGGGAGAAGCTGACCCCGATGGCCATGCCTTCGGGAATGTTGTGCAGGGCGATGGCAAACACAAACAGCCAGATGCGATCGCAGCGCTCGTAGCCGGGGCCGCAGGGCCCGGTCTTCTCGTGTTCGTGGGGGGTGAACTCGTCCAGCCCCAGCATCAGGGCCACCCCCAGGGCCATGCCCAGCACCACCACGGCGGCGCTCAGACCGCTGCTGCCGGTGAGTTCATGGGCGGCATCCAGGCCCGGCAGCAGCAAGGAGAAGGCACTGGCGGCCAGCATCATGCCGGCGGCAAAGCCCAGCATGGCATCCTCCACCCGCTGGGGGATGCGGCGCAGCACCAAGGCGGGCAGGGCCCCCAGGCTGGTGGTGGCAAAGCCCGCCAGACCGCCTAACAGGCCATAGCGCACCCCGGGCCCCACCTCGCCCAGCCACAAGAGCACCAGGCTTTGCAGCAGCAGCAGCAGGACCAGCACCATGGCCAGCCCCAGGCCGATGGCGGTGATGGGGTGGGCCTGGATGTGCCGGCGCAGCAGCTCGGTCCAGGGTTGGGGCAGGGTGGCTTGGGTGGCGTCCATGGTGTGGCCTCTTCTTAAATGAGAACTACTCGCATCATAGCAGCTGGCAAGGCCTCTGCGTATGGCAATCTGTCGATTGTTATAACAGAAAAAACCCCCGCAGCTGCGGGGGTTCTGAACTTACTGCGTATCGCCCTGGCTTGGGCTAGCCGGCTCGGCTTTCGCCTGCCAGCCGCCGCCGATGGCCTTGTACAGGCTCACCTGGTTGGACAGGGCCGCCAGCTGGCTGGAGACCAGGCTCTGCTGGGCGCTGAACAGGCTGCGCTGGGCATCCAGCCGGGTCAGGTAGCTGTCCACGCCGTGCTGGTAGCGCTTGTCCGCCAGGGTGAAGTAGGTCTGGTTGGCTTGTACCTGGGCCTGTTGGGCCGCCAGCTGCTGCTGGTAGTCCGTCTGGGCGTGCAGGCCGTCCGAGACTTCCTGGAAGGCGGTCTGGATGGCCTTTTCATAGCGGGCTACCGCTTCTTGCTGATCGATCCTGGCCACATCCAGGCTGGCCTGGTTGCTGCCGAAGTCAAACAAGGGCAGGGACAGGCTGGGTACGAAGGACCAGCTGCCGGAGCCGCCACTGAACAGATCCCCCAGCTCGGTGCTGGCTGTCCCGGCGGTGGCCGTCAGGCGGATGCTGGGATAGAAGGCAGCCCGTGCCACGCCGATATTGGCATTGGCGGCCTTGAGGCTGTGCTCGGCGGCCATGATGTCCGGCCGCTGGGTCAGCAGGCTGGAGGGCGCGCCCACCGGAATGGCGGCGAACGTCACCTCGGCCAACTGGCTGGGCAGCGTCAGATCTGCCGGCAGCGGGGTGCCCAGCAGCAGGGTCAGGGCGTTGCGATCCGCCGCCTGCAGCCGGCGGTACTGGGCCACGCTGGCCTTGGCGCTCTCCAGGCTGGTGCGGGCCTGGGCCAGCTCCATCTCGGAGGCGGCGCCCAGGGTCTGCTTGCGGGCGATGAGATCGTAACTCGCCTGCTCGGTGGCCAGGGTCTGCTCGCTCAAGGCCAGCAGCTGGCTGTCGGCGATCAGGTTAAGGTAGGCATTGGCCACCGAGGCCACCAGCGCCAGCTGGGTGCTGCGCTGGGTCTGGGTTTGTGCCAGGTAGTTTTCCAGCGCCTGGTCTTTGAGGTTCTGCACCCGACCAAACAGATCCAGCTCATAGGCGGTCACCCCCAGATTGGCGCTGTACTGGCTGCTGATACTGGCGTCCGTGCCGGTGACGGTAGCCGGTGAGCGGGAGCGGCTGCCGCTGGCGTCAAGATCCAGCCCAGGGAACTGGGCGGCCCGCTGGATACGGTATTGCGCCTCATAGCGCTGCACCGCCAGCACCGACAGGCGCAGATCCCGGCTGTTGTCCAAGGCCAGCTGGATCAGGGTCTGCAGGGCCGGATCCTGGAACTGCTGTTGCCAGCCCAGGGGCGCGGTCTGGCTGGCGCTGGCCTGCCAGGTGGCGCCCGCCGGGGTGGCGGGGCGCTCATAGTCGGGGGCCAGGGAACAGCCCCCCAGGATCAGGGTCAGGCTCAGGGCGAGCAGGGTCTTAGTCATGGTGTACTTCCTCCGACTGGGCGTGGGCCAGCCGCTCGGCCCGGGATTCGTGCTTGGTGAAGTAGCGGATGATCAGCACAAAGAACAGGGGAACGAAGAAGATGGCCAGCACGGTGGCACTCATCATGCCGCCCAGCACCCCGGTACCGATGGCCTGACGGCTGCTGGCGCCGGCGCCTGTGCTGATGGCCAGGGGCAAGACCCCCAGCATGAAGGCCAGCGAGGTCATCAGTATGGGGCGCAGACGCATGCGCGCCGCCTCGGCCACCGCTTCGGTGAGGCCGTGGCCCTTGTCATACAGCTCCTTGGCGAACTCCACGATCAGGATGGCGTTCTTGGCCGACAGCCCTATGGTGGTCAGCAGACCCACCTGGAAGTAGACGTCGTTCTCCAGGCCGCGGGCGGTGGCGGCGACTATGGCCCCCAGTACCCCCAGCGGCACCACCAGCATGACGGAGAAGGGGATGCTCCAGCTCTCATACAGGGCCGCCAGACACAGGAACACCACCAGCAAGGAGATGGCATACAGGGCGGGGGCCTGGGCGCCGGCTTGGCGTTCCTGATAGGAGAGTCCCGTCCATTCCAGCCCTATGCCGTCTGGCAGTTGCCGGACTATCTCCTCGATGGCGGCCATGGCGTCGCCGGTACTCTTGCCGGGGGCGGCTTCCCCGACGATCTCCATGGCCGGCACGCCGTTGTAACGCTCCAGGCGCGGTGAGCCATAGCCCCAGGAGGCCGAGGCGAAGGCCGAGAAGGGCACCATGTCACCGCTGCTGTTGCGCACATACCAGCGGTTGAGATCCTCCGGGTTCATACGGAATAGGGCATCGGCCTGCAGGTAGACCTTCTTCACCCGACCGCGGTCGATGAAGTCATCCACGTAGGAGGAGCCCCAGGCGGTGGACAGGGTGCTGTTGATGTCGGCGACCGACAGCCCCTGGGCCATGGCCTTGTCGTAGTCGATCTTGACGTCCAGCTGAGGGGTATCCTCCATACCGTTGGGCCGCACCCGCACCAGGTTGGGGTTCTGGGCGGCCAGCCCCAGCAGCTGGTTGCGGGCGGCCATCAGCTGCTCGTGGCCCAGGCCGCCTCTGTCTTGCAGGTAGAAGTCAAAGCCGGTGGCGGTGCCCAGCTCCGGGATGGCCGGCAGGTTGAAGGCGTAAACCTGGGCCTCCTTGATGCTGAACAAGAAGCCCATGGCCCGGCCTATGATGGCATTGGCGCTGCGCTCCGGGCTGTCCCGCAGGCTCCAGTCCTTGAGCTTGATGAAGGCCATACCGGCGTTTTGTCCTGAGCCGGCGAAGCTAAAGCCCGCCACCGTCATCACGGTTTCGACGTTGTCCTTCTCCTGCTCCAGGAAGTAGTTGCGCATCTTGGTCATGACCTCCTCGGTGCGCTCCTTGGACGCGCCCACCGGCAACTGCACCATGGACATGATGACCCCCTGATCTTCTTCTGGCAGGAAGGAGGAGGGCATGCGCAGGAACAGCACGGCCAGGATACCCAGCATGGCGGCATACAGAATGCTGTAGCGCACCCCTTGCTTGACCACCTTGCGCACCCCGCTCTGATAGGCGTGGGTGCCCCGATCAAAGAGGCGGTTGAACCAGCCGAAGAAACCGCGCTGCTGACCAAACTCACCGTGCTTCAAGGGCTTGAGCAGGGTGGCGCACAGGGCGGGCGTCAAGATCATGGCCACCAGCACCGACAGCACCATGGAAGAGACGATGGTGATGGAGAACTGGCGGTAGATGGCGCCCGTCGAGCCGCCGAAGAAGGCCATGGGCACGAACACGGCGGAGAGCACTAGGGCGATACCCACCAGGGCGCCGGTGATCTGATCCATGGACTTGCGGGTGGCCTCCAACGGCGAGAGATCTTCCTCGCTCATCAGACGCTCGACGTTTTCCACCACCACGATGGCATCGTCCACCAACAGGCCGATGGCCAGCACCATGCCGAACATGGTGAGGGTATTGATGGAGAAGCCGAAGGCAGAGAGCACCCCGAAGGTGCCCAGCAGCACCACGGGCACGGCTATGGTGGGGATCAGGGTGGCGCGGAAGTTCTGCAAGAACAGGTACATGACGCAGAACACCAGCACTATGGCCTCGATCAGGGTGTGGACCACCTCCTCGATGGAGATCTTGACGAAGGGAGTGGTGTCATACGGGTAGACCACCTCCATGTCATCGGGGAAGTACTCTGACAGCTCGGCCAGCTTGGCCTTCACCGCCTCGGCGGTATCCAGGGCGTTGGCCCCGGTGGCCAGCTTGACCGCCAGTGCCCCGGTCGGCTTGCCGTTGTACTTGGCCTCGGAGTCATAGCTTTGCCCGGCCAGCTCGACGCGGGCCACATCCTGGATGCGCACCTTGGCACCATCCTGCGTCACCTTGAGCAGGATATTGCCGAACTCCTCGGGGCTGGAGAGGCGGCTCTGCCCCATGATGGTGGCGGTGAATTGGGTGCCGGCCACCGCTGGGGTGCCGCCCACCTTGCCCAGGGCCACCTGGGCGTTTTGCGCCGTGATGGCAGAGGCCACGTCTGAGGGGGTCAGCTTGAAGCGCTCCAGCTTGGCCGGATCCAGCCACACCCGCATGGCGTACTGGCTGCCGAACACATTGATCTCCCCCACACCGTCGAGCCGGCTCACCGGCTCCTTGATGTTGGAGACTAGGTAGTCGGCGAGGTCATCGCTGCCCCAGGTGCCCTGGGGGGAGATGATGGCGGCCACCATCAGGAAGCTGCTGGAGGTCTTGCGCACGCTGATGCCCTGTTGCTGCACCACTGTGGGCAACTGGGAGGTGGCCTGCTGCAGCTTGTTCTGCACCTGTACCTGGGCGATGTCCGGATCCGTACCCGGCTGGAAGGTCAGGGTGATGGAGACATTGCCGGCGGCATCGCTCTGGGCGGACATGTAGAGCAGGTGATCCAGCCCCGTCATGTTCTGTTCGATGATCTGGGTCACCGACTCTTCTACCGTCTTGGCGGAGGCACCCGGGTAGCTGGCGGAGATCCCCACGGCCGGCGGGGCTATGGTGGGGTACTGGGCAATCGGCAGCTGGGTGATGGACAGCAGGCCCGCCAGCATGATCACCAGGGCGATCACCCAGGCGAAGATGGGGCGGTCGATGAAAAATCGTGCCATGGGGGCGTTACTCCTTGTCGCTGCTGGTGTCGTGCGGGGCAACCTTGGCGCCGGCCTTTACCTTTTGCAGGCCGGCCACTATCACCCTGTCACCGGCCTGCAGGCCGGACTCCACCAGCCAGTTGCCACTGAGGCTCTGGCTGACCTGGATCTCCCGCTGCTCCACTTCGTTTTGCGCATTGACCAGCAGCACGCTGGTGCCGCCGCGCGGGGTGCGGTTGACCGCCGCCTGGGGAACCAGCAGGGCATCGGATCGCTGCCCCTCATCCAGGCTGGCGCGCAGGAACATGCCGGGCAGCAGCAGGCCATCCGGGTTGGGCACCAGGGCCCGCAGGGTCACCATGCCGGTGGTTGGATCCACGCTGGCATCGGCAAATTGCAGCTTGCCCTCCTGGGGATAGGCGCTGCCATCCTCCAGGGTGAAACGTACCAGGGGCTGCTGATCCTGGTCGGTGGCCAGCTTGCCTTGCGCCATCAGGCGCTTGAGGTGCAGCAGATCCGTGCTGGACTGGGTCAGGTCCACATACAGGGGGTCGAGCTGGCGAATGGTGGTGAGGGCATCGGCCTGGGAGGCGGTGACCAGGGCCCCTTCGGTGATGGTGGAGGCGCTGATCCGGCCGGTGATGGGCGCCTTGATCAGGGTGCGATTGAGATCGATCTGGGCACTCTTGAGGCTGGCCTTGGCGGCGGCCACCTGGGCCTGATACTGCTTCCAGCTGGCTTGGGCATCGTCATAGTCCTGCTGGCTGACCGCCTGGACCTTCACCAGTTCGGCATAGCGCTTGGCCTGCAGGCGACTGGCGGCTTCCAGCGCCTCGGCCTGGGCCAGGCTGGCCTTGGCGCTGGCGACATTGGCTTCATAGGTGTCGGCATCTATCTGGTAGAGGGGCTGGCCGGCCTTCACCTGCGCGCCTTCGGTAAACAGGCGCTTCTTTAAGATGCCACTGACCTGAGGACGCACCTCGGCGATGCGGTAGGCGCTGGTGCGACCGGTCAGTTCGCTGCTCAGGGGCAGGGTGACGGGCTGCAATGTGACCACATCCACCGGTGTGGCGGCGGCCGGACCGGCCTGTTGGGGCTGGGTGGCCTCACCGCAGGCCGTCAACAGAAGGCCAGAGAGCAGCAGGGCGACCAGCGTGGGGCGAAAGGAGCGAGCGGGCATGGTGCTTGAATCCTCTTAAGTGTCCATTCGTGCTAGGTAAGGAAGAGAAGCGGATTTGGCAAGACGCTTCCTGCATGGCAATATACATACATACATGCATGAATGTATGTAAGTCGTTTTTGCGCATTTTTACCCAAACTCATTGAGGATCCCATGGCTCGAAGAACCAAGGCCGAGGCCCAAGAAACCCGCCACGCCATCATGCAGGCGGCCATGCGCCAGTTCAGTCAGCAAGGCTGGGCCGCCACCAGCCTGTGTGATGTGGCCCGGGAGGCCGGGGTGACCCGGGGGGCCATCTATTGGCATTTTCAAAATAAGTCTGAACTGCTGATGGCCCTGTGGCAGGAGCTGTGTGAACCCATTAGCCAGATGCTCTCCGCCAGCCTGAATGAGGAGGAGCCGGATCCCTTGGGCCAGCTGGAGCGATTCTTGTTGCTGCTGCTGGAAAACGTCACCACCAGTGACTCCCATCGGGAGTTCTTCCGCCTGTTCTTCAATCAGACGGAGCCGAATGAAGAGGTGGCAGCCTTCCATCGCATGATCAAGGAGGAGCTGGCGGTCTACCAGGCGGAGCTCAAGACGGCATTACGCAATGCCATCAGTCGCCGGCAATTGCCCGCAGATCTGGATGTGGCGCAGGCGGCGGTGTTTATTCACTGCGCCCTGGATGGTCTCATCCTCAATGCCCTGCACCCCTGCAGCCTGATCGCCCTAGAGATGCATATGAAAACCTACGTGCACTTTATCCTGTCGGCCCTGCGCCAAGGCCTGGCGGAGCACCCCTAAACTGCGGCTTGTACCGTCATTGCGCCCCTTGCTGGTGCAAAAGGGGTGAATTGGTGCTTTTTTGTCGGTTTATCTGTTGCTAATCAGGGGATTAGCCCTATTTTTTTCGTCATCTGAAGCTGGTGTTTGTCCGCTGCCCTCCCTATCATCGGATGCTTCTTGGTCGTAGCTATGGAAGGATTCATGCGCAAACTCTCCTTACAGTGGAAGATCTCACTGCTGGCCGGCGGCTGCCTGCTGCTGGCCATGGCCACACTGACAGGCCTGGCCCTGTTCGACATTCAGCACAGCAATCAGATGGTGGTGGCGCAGATCCGCGATGAGCTCAGGCGCGATGCCGAGCAGCAACTGATGCGTCAGGCTGCCTTGCAATCGGCTGAACTCACCGATTTTCTCGCCGAGGTGTATGTGCGGGGCGAGGCGGCGGTGCAGGCCCAGCTGTTTCAGAAGTCGTTTGCCGAGACCAACCTGCTGGATAGCGAGCTGTTGCGCGGTGCCGTCATGCATACCCTGAGGGCCACCCTGGAGAGCTCCGCCAGCCTGTTGGGCGGCTTTGCCGTCTATCTGCCCAATGCCCTGGACAACGCCGATGGCGTCTATACCGGCGCCAACTATCTGGGCTCCAACGATGCCGGCCGCATGGCCTTCTCCTGGCGCAAGCTGGGGGACAAACTCTCCCGCGGCAGTCTGGATGAGGCACAGCTGCAGGGGGCGGGTGCACTCTCCCGCTATGTGTGCAGCCTGCAACGTCAGCAGATCTGTCTGGAGGAGCCCAGTCTGGTGGACGGTCGGCTGCAGACCAGCCTCTCCCTGCCCATCCAGCAGAACAAGACCTTGGTTGGAGCCCTGGGGCTGACGGTGGATCTGAGTCGCACCCAGGCCATGATGGAGCAGGTGGATACCCAGCTGTATGACGGCCAGGGTGAGGTGGTGCTGCTCAGTGCCGAGGGCACAGTGCTGGCCAGTACCGCCGAGGGCCTGGTGCCGGGCCAGCCGCTCACGGCGCAGCAGCCGGGGTTGGGCGAGCGGGTCGGCCAACTGCTGGCGGCGGCGGATGAGCAACTGAGCTGGGCTGACGGCATGCTGGAATTGTTTTTGCCCATCGCCGTGCATGGCAGTGCCAAGCCCTGGGCCATGCTGATCCGGGTGCCGGCCCAGGCCGTGCTGGCCCGGGCCAGTGGTATGGAGCAGCAACTCTCTGCCCAACTCAAAGGCACCCTCACCGAGCTGTTGCTGCTGGCCTTGCTGATCACCGCCATCGGCTTAGCCATGTTCAGCCTGTTGGCCCGGCAGATTGCCCGGCCCTTGGCCGGGGTGGCGGAGCGCCTCAAGGACATCGCCCAGGGGGAAGGGGATCTGACCCAACGCATTCGCCTTGAGCGGCACGACGAGCTGGGCCAGCTGGCCCACTGGTTCAACGCCTTTTTGGACAAGATACACGGCACAGTCCGCACCCTGGTGGCCGGTGTCGGCACCAGCCGGGAGGCGACCCAGGCGGCGGTGGCCCTCACCGCCAGCAACAAGGCGGCGCTTAACAGTCAGTTCCATGAGCTGGACATGGTGGCCTCCGCCATCGAGCAGATGCACCAGACCTCCCGCGAGGTGGCGGTGAGCGCCAACCGGGTGGTGAGTGCGGCCGACAGCGCCGAAGTGGCGGCCCAGCAGGGCAAGGCGGTGGTGGAGGAGACCCGTCAGGCCATGGAGCAGCTGATGGACTACATCAATGCCACCAAGCCCAAGGTGGAATCCCTGTCGGCCAACAGTGACAACATCAGCCAGATCCTGGAGGTGATCACCGCCATCGCCGAGCAGACCAACCTGCTGGCGCTCAATGCCGCCATCGAGGCGGCGCGGGCCGGCGAGCAGGGCCGTGGTTTTGCCGTGGTGGCCGATGAGGTGCGCAACCTGGCGCGCCGGACTCAGGATTCGGTGGTGGAGATCCGCCAGGTGATCGGCGATCTGCAATCCGGCACCCGGGAGGTGGTGAACGGCATCCTGGAGAGCCATCAGCAGGCGGATGTGACCCAACAGCATGCCCGCCAGGCGGTGAGCCATATCGAGGAGATCACCCACGCCATCGCCACCATCCAGCAGATGAGCAACCAGATTGAGGTGGCCATCAAGGAGCAGGGGCAGGTCAGCGGTGAGATCAGCGTCAATATCAATAATGTGCGCAAGTCCAGCGAGCAGGTGATTGCCCAGTCCAACCGGGCGGACGAGATGCTGGCCCAGCTGGCCAGCCTGGCGGACGAACAGCAGCACCTGGTGACGCAGTTCAAGGTGTAAGGCGGCATAAAAAAGCCGCGACCTAGGTCGCGGCTTGGCGTGGTAAGGCGGCTGGCTTAGAAGCTGCCGCTGGAGCTGGCGCTGCTGCCGCTGGCGCCGGTGGTGACTGTGTTGTTGCCGCCACTTTGCCAGACCAGGTTGCTGGTCGGGCTGGTTTCACTGCGCTTGATGCACTTCCAGCTGAGGGTCTTGTTGGCTGGCACGCTGATGGCGCCGGTCCAGGTCGGATAGCTGGTGGGGTTGAGCTTCACGGCGGAGGCCGGTGCCCAGCTTCCCAGGCTGGCATCATCACCCACCACGTAGACAGACTGCCCCAGGCTGGTGGTGCCGTTTTGGCAGGTGAAGTTCACCGTGGCGGTGCCCGGCTCCGGATCGGGGTTAGTCCCGCTCTTGGTCACCGAGACAATGGTGGCACTGCTGCCATCGAAGGTGATGGTATAGGTGCCGGCGCCTTGCGTGATCAGGTAATCGGTTGCGGGAACGGCCACGGTCCAGTCGGTGTAGCGGCTGATCTTAAAGCGCGGGTTGTCGCTGCCAAAGGTGGCCGTGTAGGTCCACAGGTTGCCGGTGCCCTTGGTCATGGCGGTGGCCGCCCAGTTGTTGGCGGTGCCGCGGAAGTAGGCGTTTTCCCAACCTACGGGATCCGGGTTGTCACCACAGCCCTTGCCCAGATAGATGGCGGCGGCCTTCATGCTGGCCACATTGAAGCGCGCCTTGCCACCGCTGACGGTGACACACTGCTTGTCGCCGGTGATGGAGCCGTATTGACCATCCGGCATGCCGGTGGGCAGCTCGACACTCAGGGCCGAACCTTCCCGGTTGATCACCACAAAGCCCTTGCCGTTGCGGCCGAAGGCGATCTGGTTGTTGCCATTATCCCACCAGTGAGTCATGCCCTGGCCATCGGTCTTGTTGCGGAAGGCCACCATGTTGGAGATATCGCCCCAGCGGTGTTCGCAGACCCAGCCGTTCTTTTGGCACTCACGGGCACTGGCGCCCGGCGGGCCCTGATCGCCATCGTCAAAGTAATAGCTGGACATGACCTTGGGATAGCCATAGGGCCAGGCCAGCATGAAGACGTTGGCCAGGTTGTACAGATCGCCGTTCTTGTAGGTCAGCACGTTGGCGCCGCCGGCACCGTGACCTCGCTGGTTGTCATGGTTGTCGGTAAACACCACGGCGCTGTTGCTGGCCATAAAGCCCCAACCCGTACCGAAGGTCTTCAGGTAGCTCAGCTTCTTGTTCTTGAACACATCGCCTATGTTGGCGCTGTACTTGAACTCGGTGACCGGGCCAATGGAGGTGTAGTCGGTGGACTTGATGGCCTCGGTGCCGTAGGGGTCGATCACTTCCTGGAAGATGTACTTGGGCGTCTGCTGCAGACGGGCCAGCACGGCACTCATCTCATAGGGATCTATGTGCTTGGCGGTGTCGAAGCGGAAGCCGGCAACCCCCAGATCCATCAGGTGATTCATGTAGTTGGCGGCAGTTTGCTGCACGTAGCTGGAGCCGGTGTTGAGATCCGGTAGGCCACTGAGGCCGCAGTTGCGCACCCGCCAGGCATTGGAGCCGTAGTCAGAAGGGTTGATGCCACACAGTGGGTGGTGGAAGTCCTGTGAGCTGTACATGGGGTAGCTCAGGGTGCCGGTGTTGAAGCTGGAGCCGGCGGTGCCGGTGCCGGAGCCGAAGGCCATGTGTTGCCAGATCACATCCACATAGATGTCCACCCCGGCGGCTTTACAGCGGCTCACCATGCTGGCGAACTCCTGCTCGTTACCGCTGCGGCTCACCAGCTTGTAGCTCACCGGCTGATAGCGGGTCCACCAGGCCGGGCCTTGGATGTGCTCTTGGGGTGGGGATACCTGGACGGCTGAGTAGCCTTTGGGGCCCAGTACGTTTTCACATTCGGCGGCGATGTCGTTCCATTTCCACTCAAACAAATGGACAAACACCCCCGCCTGGGCGCTTTGCCCAACGCCGGCCAGCAGGCCAGCCAGCAGGGCGGTCTTCACTATCGGTTTCATTGGCTTTGATCCTTATGTCATGTTTTTTTATGCCGCCTGGAATCTGGTTAGGAGGGCGGCGGGGAGATTTTTCAAGATCTCGCCCTGGCATGCCATCAGGGGGTGGTGAAATGGTGACCCGTCTCTCGTTGTGTCAAGTGAATCTATCTTTACGCCGGTGGGCAGGCGGCGGGCCCTGGGACAGGGGGCAGGCCTGACCCTATCAATGGGGGCCATCGGCCCCCTCAGGGTCGTTTGACGTGGTGCTGACGGTTGGCTTTATCAAGCCGGCGATGCCGGCACCCTTGCCTCACTGATAGATGAGGTTAAAGGTGACGCTGGCGTTGGCCTGGCCGGCGGTGACTGTGGCTTGGGTTTGCAGGTAGCGGACCCGCAGTGGCAGGGTGAGGCCGGCCCCTTCGGCCAGGCTGGCGCCTGAGTAGAGCGGCGTATCGGGAAAACGATTAAGGGGCAGGGGGGTGTTATCGCTGCGCAGCAGCTGGATGGCGACACCGCTGGCGCCCCCGCCGTTGAGCTGCACTATGCCCTGCTCGCCGGCATTGCTGACATCGGTGTCGGCGATGGCATTGAACAGGATATTCACCTGGGCCACGCTGCCGGTGCAGTTCTCCAGCTGGAGATGGAAGGGGCGCGGTGCCGTGGTGTAGCCGATGCCGGAGAACTGGTTCAGGTTGTAACTGCCCATCTCCACGCTGAGGTTCTGGGAGCCACTGCTGACGCTACAGGTGCGTCCCGTGACGTTGAGACACAGGGCTTCACCACCGATCTGCAGCCTGGCCACCGTCTGATCACCAAAGCGGATCTCCCCCAGGGTGGCACCGGCCGGCAGGCACCAACTGCCGGCCCACAGGCTGCTCATGACGAAGAAGTCGATACGCATGGAGCTGGGATCGGTCAGATCGTAGCTGGTGGGGGCCGAGAGGCTGCCATAGGGCTGAAAATAGCTGTTGAGGCCCGAGGTGCTGAGGTTCCAGCTGGGTGCATAGCCGATGCCGGGCAGGGCCGTGATGCCGTAGATGGGGTTGCCGTTGGAGTTGCCGTAGTTGCCGGAGGCGTACCCCAGCGGACTGTTGCTGCCCACCATGTTGAGATAGCCTGCCGCCTCGCTGCCATCGCAGCTACTGGCCCAGGTATTGATGCCCTGGGCGCCGCCAAAGTCGAAGGGGTGTGAGCCCACCGAGGTGGTGATGGTGAGGCTTTTGCTCTGCCCACTGTGATTGTACAGGGTCGGCGCCGAGCCGCTGTCGATGGTACAGGTTGCCCACATGGCAGGGGTGAGCAACAACATGAGGCCACACAAGAGGCTGCGCAGGGCTGGGATCATGGGGCTGACTCCTGAGTGGGCCGACACAGGCCGGGCTGCTCGGGCAGATAGAGGGCGGCGGCATTGGGTTTGGCGGGTAACTGATAGTCTAGCTGGCAGCGGCGCGTCGCATCGTCGCCCCAGCGCACCTGCAATCGTCCCTGACGGGCATGGACCCGGGCATACAGCTGGCCCCCCTGGGTCACGGCGCCAACCGTCTCGCCTGACTCGTCCAGCACCTCGGCGCCGAAGGGCAATGGCGTACCGCTGGGCAGGCTGGCGGGCAGCAGCAGGGGGTAGCCGCGCCGGCTGGCAAACTGCAACCGGATCACGGCACCGGCATCCGGTTGTACCTGGTGCTGGGTGGTGAGCAGCTCGATCTGGCTGTCCATCTGCGCCGGATCCAGCTCCAGAACATTCTCGCGGAACGGGGTGAGATAGGGCGCCACCGCCCGACCCTGGCGGTCGAGCCGTATCTCGGGCCAGTTGCGCAGCCGGGCACCGGCAGCGCCAGGGGCCTCTATGATGGCGACACTCTCGCCCAGCTCCCGGCTGGCCAACAGGCCGCCGTCGTGCAGCAGCAGGGCGCCGCGGCTTCCAAGACTCATTTGCCGCTGGCTCTGATTATTTCCGCTGACACTGCCACTCAAGGTCATGGCCTGAGCTCGCCACTGACCATTGGCACCCAGGGAGTGGCGCGTCTGCCCGGCTTCCTGCCACTGGGCGGTACTCAGCCCATAACTCCAGGGCTCGTTGCGGGCGCCATTGCCGGCCAGATAGGCCTGACTCTGCCAACCCTGCTGGGCACTCTTGTCCAGCATCAGACTCAGGGAATGGGGACGGGTTCCCCCCAGGGGCAGGCTCAGGCTCAACTGATAGTGATTTTCGGCCCCGATGTCGTCACCGGCACTGCGCCGGGCGGAGAGGTTGAGACTTACGGGGCCCAACAGGCGCTGATACCCGAGCTGACCATACCACTGTCGACTGGCTTGCCAGTCGGACTGCCAGGAGGCGGAGAGGTAGAGGCTGCCACCCTGGCCCGGCAGGGGCTGGTTCAGGGTGAGATCCAGGCGGCGGCGGGGTGGCCCGACCCAGTCGATCTCCTGGGCCTCAGCCTGTCGCTGCTGCAGGGCTTCGGCCAGGGAGCGGTAGTCGGCGGAGCCGTATTGCTGACCGGTGAGCGTCAGGCTGCTGCCGGTGCTGTTCCACTGCCGGTTGAATCGGGCCCGCCAGCGCTGGCTGGTCTGTCCATCCCCCGGTGCGGCCTGGGTCAGATCCAGTGACAAGGCGCCCCAAGGGGTATTGAAGGCCAGCCCCAGCAGGCCGGCGGCATAGTGTTCACTGAGCTGGCCACCGAGATAGTAGCTGGTGAGGTTGCTGATCCCCTGATGCCAGCTGGCTTCCAGCAGGGCGGGGTGGGCACTCAGATCCTGGATGTCCACCTGGCCTGCGGTGGCACTGTAACGCTGTTGCCCGCTGCGCAGCAGCTGGGGCAAGCCGTTATTGGCCACGCTGAACACCTGTTCGCTGCCGTCCGCCTCCTTCACATGCACCTCCAGATCGCCGCCGTAGCCGGTGGGGTTGAGATCGTCGATCACGAACTCCCCTGGCGGAACCGTGGTTTGGTACAAGAGACGGCCCTGCTGCAACACGGATATTCTGGCATGGCTGCGTGCCTGGCCGCGGATCACGGGGGCAAAGCCCTGCTCCTTGTCCCCCAGCATGCGGCTGTCCGTGGCCAGGCTGGCGCCGAGGTAGCCGACGGAGTCAAAGAACTGTCCCTGTGTGTTGGACTGCCCCAGGGTCAGGCGCCCCTGCCAGTCCGGCAGGCTGCGCCACAGGTTGGTCTCCAGGTTGTTCCAGTCGCTCTGCCCTTGATTGGCTACCGACAGGGTGGAGCGATGGCGCAGGCGCCACACCTGCCAATTGAGGCCGCCGTCAAGACTCAGGAAGCCTTGGCTCGAGGTCTGCTGGGCCGTGCGGTAGCGGTAAAAATTGAGATCGTAGTTGAGCAGGGCGGCGGTCTCGCCGCTTTGCCACTGACCGGAGGGGCGCGACTTGAGTAGCCAGACCTGGGGAACGGTCAACAGTAGCGCCAATCGGCTGCCGTCGTATGTCCAGCTGATCTGTTCATCCAGTTCAGCCGGGGCCACGCAGGCATCCGGGGCAGTCAGGGCGGTGACTTGCTTCTGGTCATCGGGGGCGCGAAGGCCCAGCTGGGCCAGCAGATCCGCCGTCAGACAGGGCCGCAGGGTCTGGCCGGCGGGCGCGGCCAACTGGATGCTGATACGTCCCCGATTGACCTCATTGACCCAGATATCCAAGGGATAGCGTCCCGGCGGCAGAGGTCCCTGAGCCAGCCGGCTCAAATCCAGCTGTGTCCCGCCCTGCTGCTGCAAGAAGGCATCATCGAAGCGGATCTCTTCGGCGGCCTGCCCCTGGCTGACTGCCAGCAGCAGGCCGAGGCTAACGCGCCACCGCCAGTTGCTGCGGTCGCAGGGCGCCATAGTCGTCAATGCTCTGGAAGGTCAGCTGCAACGTGCCTTGGCCCGGCAGGGTAGACAGTGTCAACGCCTGGCGGGAGAAGGGGGGCAGCATCAGATTGGTGGTGGACAAGGGTAACGGGCCCTGTGCCTGCGTCGCCGTCAACTGAGTCAGGGTCAGATGATAGGGCGTCGGATTCTCCAGCCACAGCGTCTTACCGGTCAGCTGGCCCTTGAGCTGGGCCGGGGCCTTGGCCACCTCAGGGCTCAGTCCCGCTGGCCGATAAAACAGCTTGAGGCGGGAGCGGATGGCCAGTTGCAGGTAATTGCTGTCCTGGGTTGCCGGTTTGGGCGGGATATCCAGCACATTGAGCCAGAACAGGGATTCCCTGTCTTGGGGGAGCGGCTTGCTTTGGGTGTAGGTCAGGCGCAGGGCCTGGGCCTGCTGGGGATCCAGCCGAAAGATGGGGGGCAATAGGACAAAGGGCACCCTGGTCTGATCCGGCCTGGCATTGGGATCGCCTTCATCCAGCCAGGCCTGTACCAGGGCCGGTGCCTCCCCCGGGTTACTCAAGGATACTGACACCTCCCGCACATTGGCGGGATAGATGACCCGGGTGGTGTTGATCACCACGTTGGCCTGGGCTGGCGCTATCAGCGCAGCGGCCAGCCAGACCAGGTGACGCAGGTGGTTTATCAGCATGCCGTGACTTACAGGTAGTCGAGACTGAAGATCGCCTGGGCTTCCACACTCCCGGCGGTGGCGCTGCCATTTTCTGAGAAATACTGGGCATACAGCTGAATGGCCGCCGTGCCGGAGGAGGCATCTACCGACAGGGAGTTCTGGGCACTCTTGCTGCCCTTGGACAAGTCCAGGGCGACGAAATTGGCGTTGAGCAGTTGCACCTGGACATTGGTGGCGGGGGAGACGGCCGCGATGTTGTTCAGGGTGCCGTTGCTGGTATCGATGTCATCCGTCTGTTCGAAGTAGAGCCCCACCGAGGTGGCGCCGTCATTACAGCCCGTGAGACTGACGGTGAAGGGGGTTCGCCCGGCCCAGCTACCCGCACTCTTCAGTGCGGTGGCGGCCAGGGTCGGCAGGGGCACCGTCTGACTGCTGCTGGAGAGCTCGCAGGTGTTGCTGGTGAGTGCGCCGGTGAAGGTGATGGTGCCATCGTAGGCATGGGCTGCGGTACTGAACAGGGTGCTCAGCAGCAGAGCGCGGGTCAGTTGACTGGCGTTCATGTTGGGTTCCTTCGTCTCTTGTTTCTGGATGGCCGGCTGTCATGCAGCGGCTCTTTTTGTTGGATCTGGTTTTTCTTTGACCAGCTAATGCTAAGACGTGTTAAAGGGTAAAGATGTGAGCGACTTCGAGTAATAAGCCTAGCTCTGTCTAGTCAGATGTTATTAATGTGATCCTCATGCATCTTCAGCATTGATGGATATCCGTATGAAGCTAAGACATTGGTTTCATTTGGGTTTACTGGTAGGTCAATAGCAGGAGACCCCTGTGTACCTGGTGTGTGTCGGGGGCTAGCCAGAGACGGCTGAGGGGTCTGTGGGCGGCAAGGCAGTGGGCGAAGTGTAACTGGGTGGCTTGATAGGGGCGGAACTGATTGAGGTGGATCTGACAGGTGGTCTGCCGTAGCTGTCCCGTCAGATGCAGACGACCCGCGTTGGTGTGCCAGGGGAGCAGGCTCAGTGTCAGTAGTATCCAGAAAAGTCTCATGCAGGGTCAGACGCCGAGGCGATGGGTGACTTCCGCAAGTATATCCGGAGGAGGGGGTTTTGCCCCGGCAGGCCGGGGCAAATGGCATCAGGCTTCGCTGGGGGTGCTCAGGCCGTCTGCGTTGGGTTCGCTGTGGCCCTGGCAGGCTGCGGCGGTGAAGATGACGTCGGTGGAGCTGTTGAGTGCCGTCTCAGCGGCATCTTGCAGCACGCCAATGATGAAGCCCACGGCCACCACCTGCATGGCCACCTCGTTATCGATGCCAAACAGGCTGCAGGCCAGGGGGATCAGCAGCAGGGAACCACCTGCCACCCCTGAGGCGCCGCAGGCGCTGACGGTGGCGATGATGCTCAGCAGCAGGGCGCTGGCCAGATCCACCGGTATGCCCAGGGTGTGCACCGCCGCCAGGGTCAGCACTGTGATGGTGATGGCGGCACCGGCCATGTTGATGGTGGCCCCCAGGGGGATGGAGAGACTGTAGGTCTCCCGGGGCAGGCCTAAGCGTTCGCACAGGGCCAGGTTCACCGGTATGTTGGCGGCGGAGCTGCGGGTGAAGAAGGCGGTGAGGCCGCTCTCCTTCAGGCAGGTCAGCACCAGGGGATAGGGATTCTTGCGGGTGACGCCCAAGACGATGAGCGGATTCACCACCAGGGCGATAAACAGCATGCAGCCCAGCAGCACCAGCAGCAGCTGGGCATAGCCCAGCAGGGCACCGAAGCCGCTCTCGGCCAGGGTGCCGGCCACCAGGCCCAGGATCCCCAGGGGAGCACAGCGGATCACCGCCCGCACCAGGCTGGAGACGGCACCGGCCAGCTCCTGGATCAGGTTGCGGGTGGCCTCACTGGCGTGACGCAACGGCAGGCCCAGGGCCAGGGCCCAGGCCAGGATGCCGATGTAGTTGGCGTCGGCCAGGGCCTTGATGGGGTTGCTCACCAGGTTGAACAGCAGATTGCCCAGCACCTCGGTGATCTGGCCTGGCGGGGTGATCTGGCTGGCGCCGGCCACCAGCTTGAGGCTGGTGGGGAAGGCGAAGCTGGCCAGCACGGCCACCAGGGCTGCGCTGAAGGTGCCGAACAGATAGAGCAGCAGCAGCGGGCGCATGCGGGTCTGGGTGCCCTGCTGGTGGCCGGTGACGGCGGCCAGCACCAGAACAAACACCAGGATCGGGGCCACGGCCTTCAATGCGCCGACAAACAGGGTGCCCAGCAGGCTGGACGCCTGGGCGGCGGCCGGCGCGAAATAGGCCAGCAGCAGGCCCAGGATCAGGCCGATGACGATCTGGCTCACCAGGCTGAGGTTCAGCAGACGCCGGATGAGGGAGGCGGGGGTTTGACTCATGTCCGTTACTGGCACCCAGTGGTGCCCTCCTGTGGTTACTGTATTGGATTAGGTAATTTTGCGGGGGTGGAATATCCCATGATCTTCCCGGGGGATCCAGCGCGATGGCTGTTTCTTTGACCTTTGATGGCGGTTTTGTCTGGTTTTATCGTCTAAATGGCGGCAAGTGGGCGAAAGGGTGAGGTGGTGTTCATTAAGTGAGCAAACGAATGACCTAAGTGTGCGGAGGGTGCCATTTTTGGCCACAGGGCCAAGGGTGACCGGTTGCTCGTGACTGGGGGGGAGCGTAGGGTAGGTCATGAGCCTGTCATCCGGCTGTGGTCTAACGGACATCTGTCTGACGCAACCGGATCATCGCATCCCAGGAGACTGCCTATGGATAATGACGTCTGCAAGCTGTTCATCCTCGACACCAACGTTTTGCTGCACGAACCCCTCGCCATCTACTCCTTTGACGAACACGACGTGGTCATCCCCATGACGGTGCTGGAGGAGCTGGACAACATCAAGGACCGCCAAAAAGATGTGAGCCGGGAGGCCAGGGTGGCCATTCGCACCCTGGAGGATCTGTTCAGTCATTCCACCCCAGAAGAGATAGTGGCCGGGGTCAGCCTTAAGGACAGGGCGCCCCAGTGCAGCGGCCGGGTCAGCATCTTCGCCGATCACCACCTGCCGGAAGGGGAGGAAGTGTTCACCAACAAGGAGAACGACAACCGCATCATCAACGCCGCCCTCTATCTGCAGAAGAAACACGGGCCACGCCCCGTGGTGCTGGTGACCAAGGACATCAACATGCGCCTCAAGGCCAAGGGCGCCGGGCTCAAGCTGGTGGAGGATTACCGCACCGATCAGCTGATCGACGACATCCGCCTGCTGGCCAAGGGCTTCCAGGTGATTGAGGGATCCTTCTGGGACAAGGTGGGGCAGTGCGAGAGCACCAGCCAAGGGCGGGATGTGTTCCACCGTATCGACGACGACCTGCTCAGCGACACCCATATCAACCAATACCTGATCGACGAGCACGAGGAGTTTGTCGGCCGGGTGCATGGCCGCGAGCCGGGCAAGCTGGTGATCAAGGATATCGGCCGGGAGCGGCTGATGGCCCGCCACGCCTGGGGCGTGCATCCCAAACACATCTATCAGGCCATGGCGCTGGATGCCCTGCTGGATCCGACCCTGGATCTGGTGATCCTCACGGGGCCGGCGGGCAGCGGCAAGACCCTGCTGGCCATGGCGGCGGCGCTGGAGCTGGTGATTGAGCGGGGCGTCTACGAGCGCATCATAGTCACCCGCAACACCCCGGAGATCGCCGAGAGCATCGGCTTCCTGCCCGGTACCGAGGAGGAGAAGATGATGCCCTGGCTGGCGGCGGTGACCGACACCCTGGAGGTGCTGCACAAGCACGATGTCAGCAAGGAAGGCTCGCTGCAGTACATCATGGAGAAGGCCAACATCCAGTTCAAATCGGTGAACTTCATGCGCGGCCGCAGCCTGCAGAACACCTTCGTGCTGCTGGATGAGTGCCAGAACCTGACGGCCTCCCAGCTCAAGACCATCATCACCCGCTGTGGCGAGGGCACCAAGCTGGTCTGCTCCGGCAACCTGGCGCAGATCGACTCCAACTACCTGACCGCCGTCACCTCCGGCCTCACCTATATCGTCGAGCGCTTCAAGGACTTCGAGGGCAGTGCCAACATCTACCTCAACGGCGTGGTGCGCAGCCGCCTGGCCTCCTTCGCCGAAGAGAATCTCTAACCGGCCGGGGCGCTCAGCCCCAGATAGCGACTCACGGCGGCGCCTTTGGGCGCCGCCAGCTCCTCTACCGACCCCTCCCAGGCCACGGCGCCTGATTCGATCAGCACGAAGCGATCGCCGATTTGCCGCACCTCGTCCGGTTGGTGGGTGATAAACAGCACGCCTATGTTTTCATCCCGGGCCAGGTTGGCCAGCTCGGCCAGCATCTCCTGGCGCAGGGCCGGATCCAGGGCGCTGAAGGGCTCGTCCAGCAGCAAGAAGGGCTGACGGCGCACCAGGCAGCGGGCCAGGGCCACCCGCTGCTGCTGACCGCCGGACAGCTGATCCGGTCGCCGGTTCAGCAGATCGGCGATGCCGAGCCGCTGGGCGGCGGCGACGATGGTGGCTTGTTGCGCCTGGTCGAGCCGCAGGTTGGGGTGCAGCCCCAGGCCTATGTTGTCCCGGGCATTCAGGTGCTCAAACAGGTTGTGGCTCTGAAACAGGCTGGTGAAGGGGCGGGCCGCCGGGGCCAGGGGCAACAGATCCTGCTCCACCTTGTTCGGCAACCGGGAGAGGAGGCGACCGCTGTCCGGGCGCAGGAAGCCTGCCAGCAGCGCCATCAGGGTGGACTTGCCGGCGCCGCTGTGGCCCAGCACCCCCAGGATCTCGCCCCGCCGCAGGGTCAGGCTGAAGCAGCCCCGCCAGTCGTCCTGGCACACGCACAGCTCATCGACAATCAGCATCTTTTCCTCCAATCCCCCGTTCCAGCAGCCACAACAGGGCCAGGCAGAGGGTGAGCAACAACAAGGCGGTGGCGGCGGCCTCGTTCAATCGGTAGCTGCCCAACTGCTGGTAGAGCAGCCAGGGCAGGGTCTGCAGCTCGCCGCTGCCAAACAGGGCGATGGCCCCCAGATCCCCCAACGACAAAATCATGGCCAGGGCAAAGGCTCGCCCCAGCGCCGGGCGCAGCAGGGGCCACTCCAGCTGGCGCAGGCGGGCCAGCCCGCCCAGCCCCAGGCTATCGGCCAGGCGGTCATAGCGTTGCGCCACCGCCTCCATGGCCGGCTGCAGGGTGCGCAGGGTATAGGGTAGGCAGGCCAGGGCGTTGATCAGCACCACCAGATAGAGCCCCAGGCCGAACACATCGGTGAAGGGCATCAGCAGGATGAACAGGCCTGTGCTCAGCACGGCGCTGGGCAGCACCAGGATCAGGCTGCCCAGGGATTCCAGGCCCTGGGCCCAGTGGCGGCGGTTCAGACGCAGGCGCAGATGGCGGCTGCTGGTGAGCAGCAGCAGGGTCAGTCCCAACGCCAGGCTGGCGGCCAGGGTGCCGATGAGCAGGGATTGCCCTGTGCTGTGCCACAGGCGGGGCGAGGCCAGGGCCTGCCACAGCTCGGGGCGCAGGCCGCTCAGCAGGATGGCCAGCAGCGGCGGCAGGTAGAGCAGGGCCACCAGAGCCAGGCTGGCGCCATCGTGCAGGCGGGCTCCCAGGCGGGCACCATCCTGGCGGCGATAGTGATCGCTCACCTTAAGCTGGGGCGGCTCGCTGGGCCAGCGGTGGTGCAGCAGCAGTATGAGGCCGGAGAGCAGCAGCTGCCACAGGGCCAGTTGGCCGGCGGCCTGCAGGTCGAAGTCGTAACGCAGGGCCTGATAGATGGCCACCTCCAAGGTGGTAGCGCCGGGGCCGCCCCCTAAGGCCATCACGGTGGCGAAGCTGGTGAAGCAGAGCATGAAGATGAGGCCCGCCAGGGCCGGCAATTGAGCACGCAGCGCTGGCCACTCCAGATGGCGGAACAGGCTCCAGCCGGACAAGCCCAACTGCTCGGCCAGTCGCCACTGGTTGGCCGGCAAGCGCTCCAGGCTCTGCAGCCACCAGCGGGCCGCCAGGGGCACGTTGAAGAACAGGTGGGCCAGCACGATACCGGAGAGGCCGTAGAGGTATTGGGGCAGGCTCAGCCCCAGGTGGTTCAGCAGGCGGGCCAGCCAGCCGCCGTGGCCATGCACTGCCACCAGGCCGAACAGGGCGATGATCACCGGCAGCACCTGAGAGAGGCCAAACAGCTTGAGCAGCAGGCCGCGGCCGGTGAAGCGCCGCCGATGCAGGGCCCGACTCACCGGCAGGGCCAGCAGCAGGCTCAAGGCGGTGGAGAGCGCCGCCTGACTCAGGCTGAAGATCACCACCTGGCGCAGGTAGGGATCCTGCCACAGGGGCGTCGCCGTCAGCGGCGCCTGAGTCAGCAGGCTCAGCAGGGGGCCCAGCCCGGCGGCCAGCAGCAGGCCGGCGGTGATGCCGCCGGGCAGCCACCAGTAACGACGGGGCATTTAGCGGCTGACCGCCTGACGCCACTCCTGGATCCAGGCCTTGCGCTCCTGTTGGATCTGGGTTTCCGACAGGCTGAGGGTCTTGGCCGGTCGCTCGTTCACCTCAAAGCGCTCAGGCAGGGCCACCTGGGTCACCGGATACATCCAGTTGCCGGTGGGGATCAGCGCCTGCACCTGGTCACTCACCATAAACTGCAGGAACTGCTGGGCCAGCTGGGGATGGGGCGCGCTCTTGAGGCGGGCCGCCACCTCGATCTGGGGCAGGTGCCCCTCCGCAAACAGGGCGGCACGATACTGCTGCTTGTTCTCCGCCAGGCGGTGGTAGGCGGGGGAGCTGGTGTAGGAGAGCACCAGATCCGACTGGCCTTCCAGGAACATGCCATAGGCCTCGCTCCAGCCCTTGGTGACTGTGATGGTCTTCTTGGCCAGCTGTTGCCAGGCGGCGGCGGCCTGCTCGCCATAGACCTGCTTCACCCACAGCAACAGCCCCTGGCCCGGGGTGCTGGTGCGGGGATCCTGATACAGGAGGGTGAGATCCGTGCGCTCCACCAGCTCTTTGAGGCTCTTGGGCGGGTTGCTCAGCTTGCTGCTGTCGTAGACGAAGGCGAAGTAGCCGTAGTCGAAGGGGACGAAGGTGTCGTCCTGCCAGCCGCCGGGCAGGGTGAGGGCCGACAGATCCGCACCATGGGGCGCAAACAGGCCGGTGGCCCGGGCGTCTGCCAGCATGGCGTCATCCATGCCCACCACCAGATCCGCCGGGCTATGGCGGCCTTCCAGACGCAGGCGGTTGAGTATGGCCACCCCGTCATCCAGGCTGACGAACTTGAGATCGCAGTGACATTGGGCCTCGAAGGCCGCTTCTATCTTGGGGCCCGGGCCCCATTCGGAGGCAAACGAGCTGTAGGTGTAAACGGTGAGTTCCGGGGCTTGGGCCAGGGCGGCGCCGCTGAGGCCGCCGAGCATGAGGGCCAGGATGGGATGACGCATGGGGGCTCCTTGGGCTATGGGGCGATGCGTCCGACCGTGTCTGGGCACGGCCGCTCAAATCCCTACGCCAGTATGAGCTGGATCAGGTAATTCGGGTATGATCTCAGCGGACGCCCGCACCCCGTTTGAGAAACAGGGGGCATTGTATTAACGTTTTTGGGTGAAAGCCATAACTGACGAGCAACCGCCCTAAGGAGGCCAGGTGCTGGACCACAATCAAGAAAGACGCGCCTTCATGCGCATGGTGGTGGACGCTCCCGTCTGCCTGATCCAGGGCGCCAAGCGTCTGGAGGGCATCTGCCGGGACTTGAGCGCCACCGGCATGGCCATTGAGTTGCAGCAGGATGAGTTTGCCGTCGGGGATCGCCTCTTCGTCAGCCTGGCCACCCGCAGCAATGCCCTGCCGCCCTTTCAGGCCGAGGCCAAGGTGTTGCGGGTGGAGGCCGATGGCCCCCTGCTGCGCCTGGGGGTGGAGTTCCTCTCGGTCAGTTGAGGCTCATTGCTCCACCGCTATGGCCTGCACCTGGCCGCTATCCAGATAGCGCTGGGTGGTTGGCGCCACCTGGCCCGGGGGATACAAACCCGGGCCCGCCACCTCCAGCAAGACGCCGCCGTTATTGGGCAATTGCTGATCTCCTGCCTGGGCCGCCATGCCCACCGCCAGCAAGGCGTGGTTTGGTACCAGCACCAAGGTCACCGGCAGCTTGGGAAAGCGCGAGCGCAGCAGTGCCGCCATCAGCACCATCTTGCTATCGCAATCCCCCACATTCTGCGCCAGCACCTGGCGTGGTAGCAGAAAGCTCAAGCCCCGCTCCGTGCTGCTGCTGCCCAGGGCCCGGTAGGGAATAGACTGCACAAAATCGAGCATCCAGCCGATCAACCGGCGCTGATCCCCGGCATTGGGCGGGCTCTGCTGCGGCTGGGCCTGTTCGGTGACGGCCTGCAACTGGGTGGCCAGGGTGGCCAGCTCGGGGGCCAGGGTCTGCACCAGGCGGGCATAGTCATAGCGCACCAGGGGCTGTCCCAGGCTGTCCTGATCCTGCACGAAGTAGTGTTGCGTCAGATACTCGCCCCAGCGCTGGGTCCGCTGCTGCTCCAGCCACTGGCTGATCTCGGCCCCCAGGGCGGCATCGGCCACCTGATAACGCATCTGCCACTGGCCGTTCTGCCGGTGCAGCTCGAAACGCTGAGCCGGGTACTGGCTGGTGGCATCCTGCATCAGGGCCCGGTAGACATAGGCATCGGCCATGGCCGGCCGCCAGTCGATGAGGGCCGGCACCCGGGTTTGAGCGCTGAGTTTGCTCTGCAGCCGCAGCACCTGGCCATCCGGGGTCTGCCACTGATAGTTCAGCAGATCCCCCTGGTGATAGAAGGCCAACTGCTTGGCTGGCAGGGGCAGGCAAAGCAGGGTGAGCAGCAGAGTAAAACCGGTGCGCAACATGAGGTATCCAGAACGACTGAGATGGCCCGATTGTGGCCAAGGCCGAGCTGGGGATCAATCGGCGGCATGCCTGAGTGTGGCGCGCGCCGTGCGCCGGCACGCAAATCGCGGCTGCCGGCCTGATTATGCTGGGGGCCGGTCAAGCGGACAGGAGAACAGCATGGGCGAACCAAACCGTCGTCAGGCCGGGGTGCAGGAGGTGATCTTTGGCGAGGGGGTGACGCTGGTGGAGCCCGTGAACCTCTACGGCTGCCAGCTGGGGGATGGCGTCTTTGTCGGCCCCTTCGTCGAGATACAGCGCCATGTGCAGGTAGGCGCCGGCTGCCGCATTCAGTCCCACAGCTTCATCTGTGAATACACCACCTTGGGGGAGGGCTGCTTCATCGGTCACGGCGTCATGTTCGCCAACGATCTGTTCAGGGAGGGTAAGCCCAATCCGGATCCCGCCAGCTGGGGGCGCATCCGCCTGGGTAACCGGGTGGTGGTGGGCTCCAACGCCACCCTGCTGGCGGTTTCTATCTGTGATGAGGCGGTGATCGGCGCCGGCAGCGTGGTGACCCGGGATATTGAGCTCAAGGGCATCTATGCCGGCAACCCGGCGCGGCTCGTCCGGCCGCTGCCCTAGGTGGGGGGAGGCGGCGCCTGGTTGGCTGGCCATCAAGCGATACCAAGCCGCTCAGGCAAAACAAAAGGGCCCGCAGGCCCTTGAGTGTCAGTGTGATGCAAACTGGTACTGGATCTCGTGCTCGTAGCACTCCCCGGGGGCCAGCCAGCAGCTGGGCTGCGGCCAGTGCGGGTGGTGCGGGCTGTCCGGCAGCAGTTGGGGCTCAAGCGCCACCCCCTGGTAGTCGGCATACTGGCCACCGTCCCGGGCGGGGGTGCCGGCCAGGTAGTTGCCGGTATACAGCTGCAGGGCCGGCAGGCTGGTGAACAGGTTGAGGCTCAGATCCCCTTGGCCTGAGACCAGCCGCGCCGCCGGCTGCTGCGGCCAGGGCTTGGTCAGACTCAGCAGGAAGCTGTGGTCGTAGCCCTTGGCCAGCTGCTGCTGCTCATCCGCCAGGAAGTCCTGGCCAAGCCGCTTGCCATCCCGGAAGTCGAAGCTGCCACCGGCCACCGGCCGCAGCTCGCCAAACGGAATGCCCAGGCCGTCGGTGGGCAGCATCTGATCCGCCGCCACCTGCAGGTGATGGTCGCGGATGTCCCCCTGAGCCCCATCCAGGTTGAAGTAGGCATGGTTGGTCAGGTTCACCGGGGTGAGGGCGTCCGTCACCGCCTGCATGCGGATGCTCAGCCGGTTGTCTGCCAGCAGGGCATAGGTCACGCAGACCTTGAGGTTGCCGGGAAAGCCCTGCTCGCCATCCCAGGAGTCCAGGGTGAAGCTGGCCTGCTGTTCGGTCTGCCGCGCCAGGGTCCAGCGCCGTTTGTCAAAGCCGATCAGCCCACCATGCAGGCAGTTCTCCCCCTGGCTCGCCACCACCTGGCGATCCCCGCCCGGATAGGGCAGATGGGACTTGGCGATGCGGTTGGCGTAACGGCCAATCATGGCCCCCAGGTAGCTGGTCTGCTGGTCGTAGCCCTCAGCCTGGGCACAGCCCAGCAGCACCTCCCGCAACTGACCATCGGCCAGGGGCACCCGGCAGGAGAGCCAGGTCGCCCCCCAGTCCATCAGGGTGACCTGCATGCCGTTGTGGTTGGTCAGGGTGACCAGGGTCGGCGCCTTGGGATAGGGAGCGGCATGGGACATGGTTTACTCCAGAACGCCGGCGCCGGCGGAGGGCTGGCAGATGTAGAGGCTGGGTTGCAGGCCGCACACCGCCGGGTATTGCGCCTGGACTGTCTGACACACCTGCTCGGTCAGGGTCTGGGGCACCAGGGCCACCACGCAGCCGCCGAAGCCGCCGCCGGTCATCCGCACACCGCCCTGGGCACCGATCACGCCCTTGACCATCTCCACCAGGGCATCGATGGGCGGCACGGTAATGGCAAAGTCATCCCGCATGGAGGCGTGGGAGGCGGCCATCAGCTCGCCCATGCGCACCATGTCGCCCCGGGCCAGCACGTTGGCGGCCTCCAGGGTGCGGGCGTTTTCGGTGATGACGTGGCGGGCACGCTGGGCCACCACGGGATCCAGCTCGGCGGCGCGGGCCTCGAACTGATCCAAGTCCAGATCCCGCAGGGCCTTGACGCCGAAGTGGGCGGCGGCGGCCTCGCACTGGGCGCGGCGGGTGTTGTACTCGCTGTCCACCAGACCGCGGCGGACGTTGGAGTTGATGATCACCACGTCAAAGCCGGCGGGCATGGCCACGGAGCGGGTCTGCAGGCTGCGGCAGTCGATGAGCAGGGCGTGGTTTCTCTGACCCAGGGCGGAGATGAACTGATCCATGATGCCGCAGTTACAGCCGACGAACTGGTTCTCCGCCTGCTGGCCGTTCAGGGCGATCTCCGCCTGGCTGATGTCCAGCTTGCCCAGGGCCTTGAAGGCCTGACCGACCGCCACTTCCAGCGAGGCGGAGGAGGAGAGGCCGGCGCCCTGGGGCACGTTGCCGCTGATCACCAGATCGGCGCCGGCGAGCTTGAAGCCGCGGGCCAGCAGGAACTTGACCACGCCGCGCACATAGTTGGCCCACAGATACTGGGGGTGCGGCAGTATCTCGCCGGCCAGATCGAAGCTGTCGCTCTGGTTGTCATAGTCGGCGGCAATCACCCGCACCTGGCTGCCCTGGCGGGGCGCGGCGCTGATGACGGTGTTGTAGTCGATGGCACAGGGCAGCACGAAGCCGTCGTTGTAGTCGGTGTGCTCACCGATCAGGTTGACCCGGCCCGGGGCCTGGATGGTCAGGGGCGCTGTGTAGCCAAACTGCTCGGCAAAGACACGCGAAGTGGTGACGATCAGGGTTTCAATGCTCATGGTGATCCTCAAGCTTGTTCACGGAAATGGACGTCGCTGACGCTGCGCAGCCGCTCGGCGGCCTGTTCGGCGGTCAGATCCCGCTGGCTCTCGGCCAGCATCTCGTAACCGACCATGAATTTGCGCACGCTGGCGGAGCGCAGCAGGGGCGGATAGAAGTGGGCATGCAGCTGCCAGTGGTCATTCTCTTCGCCGTTGAAGGGGGCGCCGTGCCAGCCCATGGAGTAGGGGAAGGAGCACTGGAACAGGTTGTCGTAGCGGCTGGTGAGCTTCTTGAGCGCCAGCGCCAGATCCTCCCGCTGCGTCTGGCTCAGATCCGGCAGCCGCTTGACGGCAAACTTGGGCAGCAGCAGGGTCTCGAACGGCCAGGCCGCCCAGTAGGGCACCACCGCCAGCCAGAATTCGGTTTCCACCACGCTGCGGCTGCCATCGGCCAGCTCACGCTGGACATAGTCCAGCAGCAGGGGGCGACCCTGCTCGGCGAAGTAGGCGCGCTGGGTCTCGTCTTCCCGGGCGGCTTCGTTGGGCAGGAAGCTGTTGGCCCACACCTGACCATGGGGGTGGGGGTTGGAGCAGCCCATCATGGCGCCCTTGTTCTCGAACACCTGGATCCAGGGATACTGCTGCCCCAGCTCGGCGGTCTGCTCACACCAGGTATCCACCACGGCGCTGAGGGCCGGCACGCTCATCTCCGGCAGGGTCTTGCTGTGATCCGGCGAGAAGCAGATGACCCGGCTGGTGCCCCGGGCGCTGTGCAGCTGGAACAGGGGATCCTGGCTTGCCGGTGCCTCCGGGGTGTCGGTCATCAGGGCGGCGAAGTCATTGGTGAAGACGAAGGTGCCCTGATAGTCCGGGTTGATGTCGCCGGTGACCCGCTGGTTGCCGGCACACAGGAAACACTCCGGATCGTGGGCCGGCTTGAGGGCGCGATCCGGTTCGTCCTGCTGGCCCTGCCAGGGGCGCTTGGCGCGGTGCGGTGATACCAATATCCACTGGCCGGACAAGGGATTGAAGCGGCGATGCGGGTGGTCGGTGGGTTCAAACAACATGATCAAATTCCTTGTAGACAAATTATTCGGCCGGGTAGCCCTGGGGATTCATGGACTGCCAGCGCCAGGTGTCGGCGGTCATCTCCGCCAGGCCGCGCTTGGCCTGCCAGTGCAACTCGGCGGTGGCCTTGGCCGGATCCGACCAGCACTGGGCCACGTCGCCGGGGCGGCGCGGGGCTATGACGTAAGGCAGCTCGCGGCCGCAGGCGGCGGAGAAGGCCTTGAGCATCTCCAGCACGCTGTAGCCCTGGCCGGTGCCCAGGTTGTAGATGTGCACACCCGGTTGGCCGTGCTTGGCCTGCAACGCGGCCACATGGCCGTCGGCCAGATCCAGCACATGGATGTAGTCCCGCACCCCGGTGCCGTCCGGCGTCGGATAGTCGTTACCAAACACCGACAGGTAGTCACGGCGGCCCACCGCCACCTGGGCGATATAGGGCATCAGGTTGTTGGGGATGCCTTGCGGATCTTCGCCCATGCGGCCGCTGGGATGGGCGCCCACCGGGTTGAAGTAACGCAGCAGGGTCAGGGACCAGTCCGGTGCCGCCTTGGCGAAATCCTTGACGATGAGCTCCACGGTGAGCTTGCTCTGGCCATAGGGATTGGTGGCCTGCAGGGTGGGGAAGTCTTCACGGATCGGCACCGCATGGGGATCGCCGTAGACGGTGGCGGAGGAGCTGAAGATGAAGCTCTTGACGTTGGCCCGGCGCATGGCCTGCAGCAGGGTCAGGGTGCCGGCCACGTTGTTGTCGTAGTACTCCAGCGGCTTTTGCACCGACTCGCCCACCGCCTTGAGGCCGGCGAAGTGGATCACTGCATCGATGGCCTCCTCGGCGAACAGACGATCCAGCAGGGCCGCATCGCGGATATCCCCCTGGTACAGGCGAGGGCGCTGGCCGCTGAGCTCCTCGATGCGTGCCATGACGCTGGGTTTGCTGTTGCAGAAGTTGTCCAGCAGCACGGGGGTCATGCCGGCGGCCATCAGCTGCAGACAGGTGTGACTGCCGATGTAACCTGTGCCACCCGTTACCAGTACTCGTAACATAGAAGACTCCTTAAAACCCGCGTCAGACTAGGTACGCGGCGTTGTGTAATCGCTTACCCTTAAATTTAAGCCTCTGTCCGGCGATTTGGAAGGGGTAAACCGCGAAAACCTGTGACGGATGTCATAAAACATCGGGTTTGTTTGGGTTCCATTTCAGGCTGTCGTGTAACGTCTGGTGTAAATAGTGTGACGCATGTCAATGTTGCGCCACCGGCAGGGGGCTGGATGGGAAAATCTACTGGGGCTGGCCTGGCAAACCTCGGTATAGTATTTCCCAGGTTTTTGGGGTCTTAGGTCGCTTTTAACTAACGAGAATAGAAAAGATGGCAACCATCAAGGATGTTGCACGTTTGTCTGGCGTCTCTGTCGCCACCGTATCACGGGTCATCAATAACTCACCCAAGGCCAGTCAGGTGTCGCGGGATGCCGTGTTCAAGGCCATGGCCGAACTCAAATACCATCCCAATGCCAACGCCCGGGCGTTGGCGCACCAGAGTGCCGAGACCCTGGGGCTGGTGGTGGCGGATGTCTCCGATCCCTTCTTTGGCACCATGGTCAAGGCGGTGGAGCAGGTGGCGCAGAACACCGGCAATTTTCTGCTGATCAGCAACGGCTACCATGACGCCAAGAAGGAGCGTCAGGCCATCGAGCAGCTCATCCGCCACCGCTGTGCCGGCCTGGTGGTGCATGCCAAGATGCTGCCGGATGAGGAGCTGGCCCAGCTGATGGGGCACATTCCCGGCATGGTGATCATCAACCGTACCGTACCGGGCTTCGAGACCCGCTGCATCGCGCTGGACGACCGCTACGGCGCCTGGCTGGCAACCCGCCACCTGATCCAGGAAGGGCACAAGAAGATAGGTTTTCTGTGCTCCAACCACCTCATCTCCGACGCCGAAGATCGGCTGCAGGGCTATGTACAGGCGCTGCAGGAGCATGGCATCGAGGTGGATGAGCGGTTGATCTCCCGGGGCAGCCCGGATGAGGAAGGGGGCGAGATCGCCATGACGGAACTGCTGGGCCGGGGGCGCAACTACACGGCGGTGGTTTGTTACAACGACTCCATGGCGGCGGGTGCCCTGTCGGTGCTGAGCGATAACGGCATCGAGGTGCCGCAGGAGATCTCCCTGGTGGGGTTCGACGACGTGTTGATCGCCCGCTACTTGAGACCCAAGCTCACCACCATCCGCTATCCCGTCTCCGCCATGGCCACCCAGGCGGCCGAATTGGCCCTGGCGCTGGCCCATCAGGATGAGGAGCCGGGCGTCGAGATCCCCGAGATCACCAACATGTTCAGCCCGACCCTGGTGCGGCGCCATTCGGTGCGCAACCTGCCCTGATGCGTGAGTTATCTCGCTAACCCGGCCCCTTGGCCTGTCTCTTATACACAAATCCCCAAGCATTGCTTGGGGATTTTTTTGAACGTTTTCCCCTCTCCGTGATCTGACTCTTTGTCATCCCTTATCACGGCTCTAACATGCATCTCACCCAATGCGCTCAATGGGCATTCGACCTGTTTGGTCATGCCAATCTCAATGGAGTCCCAGGCGCCGACACAGCTTCTGGAAGCGTTTCGACCGATAACACGCGCCATTATCAGTGAGTAGCCGGCTGAAACGAATACCGAGCCGGGCGTAGTAGCGAAGTGCCTGTAGCAGGGCCAAGCAAGCACTGCGTCCCGTTTCATCAGGATGCAGGGAGCTGAATGCCACACGGGAGTGGTCATCAATCGCCACGTGAACATACTCCCACCCCACGCCGGGTGAATCCTGGCTGCGGTCACCGGTGACACGATGGCCGGGACGACGGTAACGCCCCAGCTTTTTGATGTCCAGATGCAGCAAGTCACCCGGTTTCTCATGTTCATAGCGTTGAACCGGAGCAGCAGGCTCCAGATTAGCCAATCGATTAAGTCCCATGCGTTGCAGGATACGAGCGACGGTACTGTGTCCTATGCCCAACGCTTGGCTTATGTGCCGATAGGTCTGTCGTTGCTTGCGCTGTTCGATAACCATCTGTTGCCGCTGGTCATCGATGGCATGGGGGCAGGATGTGGGTCGAGAAGAGCGATTATGCAAGCCATCGGGCCCCTCCTGGCGATATCGTGTGAGCCACTTGTAAGCGGTTCGAGTACTGACCCTGGCAGCGTGAGCCGCCTCTTCAACGCGCAAGCCCTGTTCAAGGATACGCAGGATAAGAAGCTGTCGACCAAAGACGGTTAATCGGGCATTTTTATGGTTGTTCACTCGGGCGCCTCGGCTGATTGGTTTGGTTGGCGCCTCCAATTCTCCGGGAATGCCCCGAGTGAACAACCTACAGAGAGATCACAGCTAGGCCCGCAGCTAGTCATACGTGAACCAATAAAAAGCCCGGCACTTGGCCGCAATGCTGTTCACTTAAGCGGAGCTGCCTTGCGATCCACCGGATAACGGGTCTTCGATATCTTCACCGCCCTAGGCCTTGATGGCCTGGGGCGTTTTTCTATGAACATACTGCCAATGCAACCACGCAACTCGTTTAGTCGTCGCTGGGTATGCGATGGCGACAGTGCGCCAGCCATGATGGCCAACTGATTGGCAATGAACTGGCAGGCAAATTTAAAGCTGACCTCATTGGGTGCTCGCAGATGGGCCACGGCCGCCTGACTGGCCTCTCGTCTGACCAAGTTGTATCCCAGCAGCAGCCCCCACAGTTCCTGATAAACCAAGTCCACCTTCTTGCTTCTAAGCGTCATGGCGTTGTGCTGCATCGCGCTTTTGATATCCCTGAACCCCAGTTCGATTTCCCAGCGTTCATGATACAGCGCAGACACCTGAGCCGCGCTGAAACGCGCCGCTGGTAGGGAGGTAAACACCGTTTTCTCCTTGCCGGCCACCTCATAGCTGACCGCTCGAACTTGCCACTGCTCCGGTAGCGCTGGATTTTTCTTGCGGGCCTGGGGCGAGACCGTCATCTGCAACAGACGGTCGCCCTCGCCATAACGCTTGAGCTCCGTATACACCAATCCGTTGCGTTCCGGGATAAGCCAGTGTCGGTTGGCCGACTCATTCTGGATGCGGAGCAACAGGTCAGCACTGAAAAAGCCCTTATCCAACAGGGTCACCGAATCATCCGGCAGGGAGTGGATAAATTCACTGGCCAGGGGAATTTCTCCCTTGCGATAGGGACTGATAGCCGCATTGGCAATCACATGGGAGCGGACATTCATCAAGGCGACTAACCGCAACATCGGATAAGGCGTCTGCCGGTCGGTTGATGTGTTGCCTGAGCCAAAATGGGCCCGGAGTTCAGGTGTGTCTTGGGTTTTGAACAAGGCGCCGTCGACGGCAAACACCTGTAAGCCATGCCACAGGTCTTCGGGGTAACGCTCACGCCCCCAGACATCGGCGCACTGCTTGAACAGCCACGCTAACGGCTGCTTGCCAAGGCGTTGTCGGGCCTGGGACAGCGCACTATCAGCCAGTAACGCTTCGTTGGCCAACCCCTCGGCGCAGATGTTGAGCCGCCGCGCGACCTCGGAGATGGGCTCATTGCGGAAAAATGCCATCCCGACCACCAGCCACAAGACCAGGTCGGCAGGCAAGCGACGTCGGCGGATGGTAGCCTTGGCAGACAGTGCCGCAGCGGCGTTAATCCATTCATCAGGAATATGCTCGGCAAAGACCGCCAACCGAGCCAGCGTGTTAGCCGATGCCGCCATGACATCGTTCAAGTCGTTCGCAATAGACATAAAAAATCCGGAACCAATAACGGGTTCCGGATTTTCCTACAGTGGGAGGATCGGTCAATGGATCCTTAACTGATTCAGCATTGCGGCACTTGGCCGGGCTTTTTGTTTTTGCCGGGAGGCTTACAACCAGGCGGGCTGCTTGGCCTCGTAGGCGTCGATGGCATCGCCGTGCTGCAGGGTCAGACCTATGTTGTCCAGGCCGTTCATGATGCAGTAGCGACGGAAGGGATCGATCTGGAAGTCGAAGCAGAGATCGGCGGCGCGCACCTGCTGGTGCTCCAGATCCACCGTGATGGTCTGGCCTTCGTTGGCCTGCACCAGCTTGAACAGGGCATCCACCTCCGCGTCCTTGAGCTTGACCACCAAGAGGCCGTTGTTCAGGGCGTTGCCGTAGAAGATGTCGGCGAAGCTGGGGGCGATGATGGCGCGCAGGCCGTAGTCGGCCAGGGCCCAGGGCGCGTGCTCCCGGCTGGAGCCGTTGCCGAAGTTCTCCCGGGCCAAGAGGATGCTGGCGCCGGCGTAGCGGGGGGCGTTCAGCACGAACTCGGGGTTGGGCTGTTCGCCGGCCTCATCCAGGAAGCGCCAGTCGTGGAACAGGTGCTTGCCAAAACCCAGCTTGGAAACCTTCTGCAGGAACTGCTTGGGGATGATCTGGTCGGTATCGACGTTGGCGGCATCCAGGGGCGCCGCGAGGCCGGTATGTTGCTTGAACTCTTGCATGGCGGGCTCCTTACAGCTCACGAATGTCGACAAAGTGGCCGGCGATGGCGGCGGCGGCGGCCATCGCCGGGCTCACCAGGTGGGTGCGGCCACCGCGGCCCTGACGGCCTTCGAAGTTACGGTTGCTGGTGGCGGCGCAGCGCTCGCCCGGTTGCAGCCGGTCGTTGTTCATGGCCAGGCACATGGAGCAGCCCGGCAGACGCCATTCAAAGCCCGCTTCCACCAGCACCTTGTCCAGCCCCTCGGCTTCGGCCTGCTTCTTCACCTGCTGGGAGCCGGGCACCACCAGGGCCTGGACCCCGGCCGCCACCTTCTGGCCCTTGGCCAGGGCGGCGCGGGCCACCTCGGCGGCGGCGCGCATGTCTTCGATGCGGCCGTTGGTGCAGGAGCCGATGAACACCTTGTCGATCTTCACGTCGGTGAGCTTGTGCCCGGCCTCGATGGCCATGTACTCCAGGGCCTTCTGGCAGGAGTGCTTGGCCACCGCATCGTCAAAGTCTGCCGGCGCCGGAATCGGCTGATCGATGCCGATCACCTGGCCCGGGTTGGTGCCCCAGGTGACCTGGGGGGCAATGTCGGCACCGTTTAAGGTCACCACGGCGTCGTACTGGGCACCCTCATCGGATTTCAAGGTCTGCCAGTAGGCCACGGCTGCGTCCCAATCGGCGCCCTTGGGCGCGAAGGGACGGCCCTTGAGGTAGTCGAAGGTGGTCTCGTCCGGGGCTACCATGCCGGCCTTGGCGCCCAGCTCGATGGCCATGTTGCACACCGTCATGCGCTCTTCCATGGTGAGGGCCTCGATGGCCTCGCCGCAGAATTCCACCACATAGCCGGTGCCGCCGGCGGTGCCGGTCTTGCCGATGATGGCCAGTATGATGTCCTTGGCGCTGATGCCGGGGGCCACCTGACCCTTGACCTCGATCTTCATGGTCTTGGCGCGGGATTGCTTCAACGTCTGGGTGGCCAGCACGTGCTCCACCTCGGAGGTGCCGATACCGAAGGCCAGGGCGCCGAAGGCACCGTGGGTGGCGGTATGGGAGTCACCACAGACGATGGTGGTGCCCGGCAGGGTCAGGCCGATTTCCGGACCCATGACGTGGACGATACCCTGCCACTGGTGGCCCAGGCCGTACAGGGGGACGCCGAACTCTTCGGCGTTTTGCATCAGGGTCTGCATCTGCACCCGAGCCATCTCGCCGGAGGCGTTGATGTCGCAGGACTGAGTGGAGACGTTGTGATCCATGGTGGCCCAGGTGCGATCGGTGCGGCGCACCTTGCGGCCCATCTGGCGCAGGCCGTCGAAGGCCTGCGGGCTGGTCACCTCGTGTACCAGGTGCCGGTCGATGTAGATGATGGGGGTTTCGCCGGCGGCCTCGTGGACCACGTGGGCTTCAAACACTTTCTGATAGAGGGTCTTGGCCATGATTAGATCTCCCGGATGCGGGCGGCGATTTGGCTGCCCATGTCAGAGGTACTTTGTGCCGGGTACTTGCCGGCCTTGCCTTGCAGCAGGTCACCGGTCAGGTAGCCGTCCGCCAGGGTTTCGGCCACGGCGCGCTCGATGGCCAGGGCGGCGGCCTCCTGCTTGAAGCTGTAGCGCAGCATCAGGGCGGCAGAGAGGATCTGGGCCACCGGGTTGGCGATGTTCTGGCCGGCGATGTCCGGCGCGGAGCCGCCTGCCGGTTCGTACAGGCCGAAGCCGTCGGCGTTGAGGCTGGCGGAGGGCAGCATGCCCATGGAGCCCGTGATCATGGCGCACTCGTCGGAGAGGATGTCACCGAACAGGTTGGAGCACAGCAGGATGTCGAACTGGGCCGGATCCTTGACCAGCTGCATGGTGGCGTTGTCGATGTACATGTGCTGCAGGGTCACCTCCGGATAGGCCTTGGCCACCTCGGTCACCACCTGGCGCCAGAGGATGCTGCTTTGCAGCACGTTGGCCTTGTCGATGGAGGTGACCTTCTTGTTCCGTACCATGGCGGACTCGAAGGCGATCTTGGCGATGCGCTCGATCTCATAGCGGTGGTAGACCTCGGTATCGAAGGCCTTCTCCATGGCGCCTTCGCCTTCGCGGCCCTTGGGCTGGCCGAAGTAGATGCCGCCGGTCAGCTCCCGCACGCAGACGATGTCGAAGCCGCGATCCGAGATGTCGGCCCGCAGCGGGGAGAGGGCGTTGAGCCCCTGGTGGATCTGGGCCGGCCGCAGGTTGCAGAACAGCTTGAAGTGACCGCGCAGCGGCAGCAGGGCGCCGCGCTCGGGCTGGTCATTGGGCGGCAGGTGCTCCCACTTGGGGCCACCGACCGAGCCGAACAGCACGGCATCGGCCGCTTCACAGGCTTCGAGGGTGCTCTGGGGCAGCGGGCAGCCGTGGTTGTCGATGGCGATGCCACCCACGTCATGGGCTGAGAATTCGAAGCCGATGCCGAATGTGCTGCTGACCTTGTCCAGCACCTTGAGGGCTTCGGTCATGACTTCGGGACCAATGCCGTCGCCGGGCAGAACGGCAACCTTGTAACTTCCTGTCATTTAGAGGGTCTCCAATTTGGATTGCTGAGCGATCTTTTCTTTTTGTTCGGCCACCTGCAGGGCGCGGTAGATGTTGTTCATCACATGCACCAGCGCCTGGGCGGAGGATTCGACGATATCGGTGGCCAGGCCCATGCCGTGGAACTTGCGGCCTTCATACACGGCGACTATGTCCACCTGGCCCAGGGCATCCTTGCCGGTGCCCTTGCTCTTGAGCTCGTACTTGTCGATGCGGATATCGTAGCCGGTGATGCGATTGATGCATTGATACACCGCATCCACAGGGCCGTTGCCGGTGGCGGCTTCGCACACCACGCTGTCACCCACCTTCATCTTGACGCTGGCGGTGGCCATGACGCTGCCGCCGGAGAGTACGCTCAGGTAATCGAGCTTGAACTGTTCCGGCTCTTCCTGGATCTGGCTGAAGAACAGCAGCGCTTCCAGGTCGTAGTCGAAGACCTGGCCCTTCTTGTCGGCCAGCTTCAAGAAGCTCTCGTAGATCTGGTCGAGATCGTAGCTGCCCTCGTGGTAGCCCATGACTTCCAGGCGGTGCTTGATGACATGGCGGCCGGAGCGGGAGGTCATGTTCAGGTTGTTGGTGGACAGGCCAATGCTCTCGGGGGTGATGATCTCGTAGGTGTTTTTGGCCTTGAGCACCCCGTCCTGGTGGATGCCGGAGCTGTGGGAGAAGGCATTGGCTCCGACGATGGCCTTGTTGGGCTGGATCGGCATGTTGCACAGCTGGCTGACCAACTGACTGGTGCGATGGATCTCCTGGTGCTTGATGCCGGTGTGGACACCGAGCAGTTCGGCCCGGGTCTTTAAGATCATGGCCACCTCTTCCATGGAGCAGTTGCCCGCCCGCTCGCCGATGCCGTTGATGGTGCACTCCACCTGGCGTGCCCCCATCTGCACGGCGGCGATGGAGTTGGCCACCGACAGGCCCAAGTCATCGTGGCAGTGTACCGAGATCACCGCCTGGTCGATGTTGGGCACCCGGTTGAACAGGGTCTGGATGATGCCGCCAAACTCGCTGGGCACCGTATAGCCCACGGTATCCGGGATGTTGACCGTGGTGGCGCCGGCGTTGATGGCGGCTTCCACCATGCGGCAGAGGTTGTCGATGGGGGTACGGCCGGCATCTTCGCAGGAGAACTCCACGTCGTCGGTGAAGCGGCGGGCATACTTGATGGCATGCACGCCCATCTCCAGCACGTCTTCGAAGCTCTTGCGCAGCTTGTTCTGCACATGGATGGTGGAGGTGGCCAGGAAGGTGTGAATGCGGAACTGATCCGCCACCTTGAGGGCCTCGGCCGCCGCGAAGATGTCTTTTTCCAGGGCGCGGGAGAGGCCGCACACCCGGCTGTTCTTGATGTGGCGGGCAATGGTCTGCACCGATTCGAAGTCACCGGGGGAGGAGACGGGGAACCCCACCTCCATCACATCCACCCCCAGGCGCTCCAGGGCCAGGGCGATCTGCAACTTCTCTTTGACGGTGAGGCTGGCGGAGAGGGCCTGCTCACCATCCCGCAAGGTGGTATCGAATATGATGACCCGATCTGACATATGACATCCTCTTGTTGTCCGTTTGACCCCTGCGCCCTGGCTGGATAATAAAAAACCCGTGCGAGGCGCACGGGTCTGGTTGAATTGGGGCTGCTTAATGGCTGGCCGCGACTAACCCGCGCGAGAATCCGCGTTGAGAGTTAGTAGTAGTAGTTGGCCGGCAAAGCGCATGGTCAGCTGTTCCTGATAGCTTGAGTGCCCATACCAATAACGGCTTTTGTCGCAGATGTCAACTTTCCCCATGCGTGGCGGCTTGTCATAGAACCGTTACTCATTCTTCAAGAGGCTGTCATTGCCGCTCACTATTCTTGCCAAAACCCCAACGAGGAGGGAGGCAAGGATGAACCTGATTCAACGCTGGGATGTTACGCTGTGTCGCCTCTGTCTGACCCATGGCTATAACCAGGCCCAGGCGCGGATCTGCCGACGGGTCTCCCGCACCGGGGATGGCCATGCGTATCTGTTGCTGGGGCTGCTGGCCTGCTGGCTGGATGATAAGCAGGGGCTGAATTTTCTGCTCACGGCCCTGCTGGCCTTTGCCATCGAGCTGCCGTTGTATCTGCTGCTCAAGAACCTGCTGTGCCGGGAGCGCCCTCAGGGACTGCCGGTGTTTATCCGCCCGTCGGATCGCTACAGCCTGCCCTCCGGCCATACGGCCGCCGCCTTTTTGATGGCCTGCCTGGTGAGCCACTTTTACCCGGCGGCCACCCCGCTGGCCTTTGCCTGGGCCAGCTGCATCGGCGCCTCCCGCCTGCTGCTGGGGGTGCACTACCTAAGCGATCTCATCGCCGGTGGTGTGCTGGGCACCACCGCTGCCCTGCTGGTGTTACCGGCCTAGTGCCTTTGCCACTCCACCACTGGCCCCTCGGGGCTTGCCACACCGACAAGGAGCGTGGATGAAAATATTGTTCGGCGTTCAGGGGACCGGCAACGGTCATATCAGCCGTAGCCGCAGCCTGGCCCATGCGTTGCGCGCCCAGGGGGTGAGCGTGGATTACCTGCTCTCGGGGCGGCCGGCTGAGGCCTATTTCGACATGCAAGCCTTTGGTGATTATCGCGCCCGACCGGGCCTGAGCTTTGCCACTCGCAATGGGGCCATCAGCCTGTGGCAGACCTTGCGGCAGAGCCGGCCGCTGACCCTGTGGCAGGATATCCGCCAGCTGGATCTGACCGGTTATCAGCTGGTGCTCAGTGACTTTGAACCCATCACCGCCTGGGCCGCCCGCCGCCAGGGACTCGATAGCCTGGGGATCAGCCATCAGGCGGCCTTCTCCTGGCCCATCCCCCGGCGCTTTGATGACATAAGGGCGCGCCTCATCATGCGCCATTATGCTCCCGTCTCCCGCGCCATCGGTCTGCACTGGTTTCACTTCGGTCACCCCATACTGCCGCCCATCGTCGATACCCTGATGCCGGCCCCCAGCCGGGGCGAGATCTTGGTTTACTTGCCGTTTGAATCCTTGTCCGCCATCACGGCGCTGCTGGGGCGCTTCGTCGGGGTGGCGTTTGTCTGCTATCACCCCCAGGTATCCGAGTCCTATCAGCAGGGTAACCTGCAGTTTCATCCACTGAGCCGGTCGGCCTTCACCGCCAGCCTGGCCAGCTGCGAGGGGGTGATCAGTAACGCCGGCTTCGAGCTGGCCTCCGAGGCTTTGACCCTGGGCAAGAAGCTGCTGGTTAAACCGCTCAGCGGCCAGTTTGAGCAGGCCAGCAATGCCATGACCCTGGAGATGCTGGGTTTGGGCGCTGTGATGGCCAGCCTGGATCCGGGGGCGGTACGGCAGTGGCTGGATCACCCCGGCATCGGCCTCATCCGCTATCCGGATGTGGCTACCGCCTTGGCCGCCTGGTTGGCCGACGGGGCCCGGGAGCCGGTGACTGAGCTGGCGAACCGCCTGTGGCGTCAGGTGTGCTTGCCAGAGCCTGTGTGCGAGCGGCTGGCGGAGTTGGGCTTTTCGGACAGTCTGTACTGCGATCTGCTTTTGCAGCAGGGATCTTTTGCTAGGCTTTAGGGGGAGTCCAGCAAGGAGGAGTCATCATGCGTTTCATCAACCAACGTGGCGAGGAGATCCACCTGGCCGATAACCTGACCCTGCGGGAGTTGACCGACATGGGGATGGACGTCAGCCTCACCGAGGTGACCGATCTGGAGCATCAGATCTGGATTGCCGAGCCGGAGGTGGTGGAAGAGGATCTCGCCTGAGCAGACCCTGTGCGTAGCATTGCAAACCCGGCTCAGGCCGGGTTTTTCATGCTCTGCTGTTCGGTTCGGTCTTGTTGGGATAATGCTCCAACTTTTTCTATATATAAGGAAGAAAACTCTGTTGCGTCAGGGGAATGGCGTGGGAGTGCGCAATAATGGGTCGGCTTTGCACTTTTTTGAGTCGGCAAAGCCGTGGACAAGGGCGCGCAGGCGCGATAAGTTGATCCTTCCATGTTTTCCCGGTGACGGAAAAACGCACGAATAATCACCCACATATTCATAAGGTTATGTTGAGTTGCCCCAACCAGGGCGTTCACCTGGCCTGTGCCGTCAGCGAGTCATGGAGCGGGAAGCCATATCCCATCGACCCTAAAGACAACGATAAGCCTTGGAGGGCTTGTATCATGGAGATGTTATCAGGCGCGGAGATGGTGGTACGTGCACTGGAAGACGAGGGAGTCGAACATATCTTCGGCTATCCCGGCGGCTCGGTGCTCGACATCTATGACGCCCTCTTCGAAAACAGCAAAATCGAGCACGTGCTGGTTCGTCACGAACAAGCAGCCGTGCACATGGCGGATGGCTACGCACGCTCAACCGGCAAAGTGGGTGCCGTATTGGTGACGTCCGGTCCGGGCGCGACCAACTGTATTACCGGCATTGCCACGGCCTATATGGATTCCATTCCGTTGGTGGTGCTGTCTGGCCAGGTGCCCACCAGTCTGATCGGCGGCGATGCCTTTCAAGAAGTGGACATGATCGGTATCTCCCGCCCCGTGGTGAAGCACAGTTTCCTGTGCAAGACGGCGTCCGAGATCCCCGAAGCCATCAAGAAGGCTTTCTATATCGCCGCCACCGGCCGTCCCGGCCCCGTGGTGGTGGACTTGCCCAAGGATGTGCAAAATCCGAAGGAAAAGTTCCCGTACGAATATCCCAAGAGCGTGCACATGCGCTCCTACAACCCCAGCAAGACGGGGCACAAGGGGCAGATCAAGCGGGCCGTGAAGATGCTGGCGGAAGCCAAGCAGCCGGTGCTGTACATCGGCGGTGGCGCCGTGTCCGCCAATGCGGCGGCTCAGGTGCAACGGCTGGCGGATCTGTTCAGCCTGCCGGTGACCAGCACCCTGATGGGGCTGGGAGCCTTCCCGGGCACCCATAGCCAGTTCCTCGGTATGCTGGGCATGCACGGCACCTATGAAGCCAACAACGCCATGCACCATGCGGATCTGATCCTGGCGGTGGGCGCGCGTTTTGACGACCGGGTCACCAACCACGTGGCCAAGTTCTGCCCTCATGCCAAGCTGGTACACATCGACATCGATCCTGCCTCCATCTCCAAGACGGTGCAGGTAGATGTGCCCATCGTTGGTGCCGCTGATACCGTCATCGAGCAGATGCTGGAGGCCGTCACCGAGCTGAACCTGGAGATCGACAACGCCCAGTTGGCCGACTGGTGGGAGCAGATCGAAGTCTGGCGTGCCCGTCAGTGCCTGGATTACGCCACCTCGCCCAGCGTCATCAAGCCCCAGCAGGTGATCCAGAGCCTGTACAAGGCTACCGCCGGTCAGGCCTATGTCGCCTCCGACGTGGGCCAGCACCAGATGTTCGCCGCCCTCTACTATCCGTTTGCCAAGCCGCGTCAGTGGATCAACTCAGGGGGCCTGGGCACCATGGGCTTTGGCCTGCCGGCCGCCATGGGGGTGCAGTTTGCCCATCCGGGCGCCGTGGTGGCCTGCGTCACCGGCGACGGCTCCATCCAGATGAACATCCAGGAGCTCTCCACCTGCCTGCAATACGGTATTCCGGTGAAGATCATTGCCCTGAACAACCGTGCCCTGGGCATGGTGAAACAGTGGCAGAAGATGTTCTACGGCGGCCGGCACAGCCACTCCTACATGGAGTCCCTGCCGGACTTCGTCAAGCTGGCGGAGTCTTATGGTCATGTGGGTATCCGGGTAGACGATCCGGCCAAGCTGGATGAGGCGATGGAATATGCCTTCTCCTTGAAGGATCGGCTGGTGTTCATGGACATTGCCGTAGACCCGGATGAGCATGTTTATCCCATGCAGATCAAGTTTGGCGGGATGAACGAGATGTGGCTGAGCAAGACGGAGCGTACCCAATGCGACGACTGATATCTGTACTGCTGGAAAACGAGTCTGGCGCCCTGAGTCGCGTGGTGGGCCTCTTCTCCCAGCGTGGTTACAACATCGAAAGCCTGACGGTGGCCCCCACCGACGATCCCACTCTGTCGCGGATGACAATCGTCACCCTGGGGGATGAGCGGGTCATCGAGCAGATCACCAAGCAGCTGCACAAGCTGGTGGATGTGCTCAAGGTGTCCGACATCACTGAAGGCAGCCATGTGGAGCGGGAGATCATGCTGGTGAAGTGCCGTGCCGCCACTGGCGAGGTGCGGGACGAGCTCAAGCGGATGTCCGAGATCTACCGTGGCCAGATCGTGGATGCCACCGCCGAGCTGTATACGGTGCAGCTCGTGGGCACCAGCGATAAGCTGGATGCCTTCCTGGGCACCCTGTCCCAGCTCACCGAGCTGGTGGAAGTGGTGCGCAGCGGCGTCTGCGGCATCGCCCGCGGTGAGCGCGCGCTGCACGCCTGAGTTCGGCTGCTGTTGACAAAGCCTCCCAATCGGGAGGCTTTTTTATGTCCGGCATTGCCCGGCAGCAATAAAAAAACAGCCCCAAGAAGGTAATGCCAGTCAGTTAAGCCTGACTGGCATTGTTTTTACTAGGTTTTCTCGTCGCATACTTCTGTGGTTTGGCTTTGATGCACCTTGGGTAACTTCGTTCTCGGCGGGCGGGTAACTTGAACTGCT
>JAJOIN010000061.1 GCA_021209335.1 Aeromonadaceae bacterium | reverse complement strand
CCACCTGTTCCCATGCCGAACACAGAAGTGAAACGCTGTAGCGCCGATGGTAGTGTGGCATTCGCCATGTGAGAGTAGGACACCGCCAGGCACCCAATACGAAGTAACAAGGCCTCTTGGAAACAAGAGGCCTTGTTATATCTGTTTGAACACAAATCAAAAAGGCCTCCCGTGTTCGGGGGGCCTTTTTGTTTGCACACCACTACTTGCTTGCAGTTTGGCGCAAGCGGTCTGCCATATGGGGATCAGTGCGCGCTACGTGGCGGTCCCATGTGGGAGGCGCTGATGTAATAACGCGGTTGACCCTCCTGACAAACCTTCACCTTCGCCATGATCTTACCTTCCACGGTTAACTCCCAGTCTTGCTTGAACCGGGGTACCTTGGCTCCAAGGTTATGCAGGTACTCCGTGAACAGGTAAGCACTTGAGATTTCGGTAAGATGTAATTCCATCAGGGGTACCTCAACAATGGAACAGCGATAGGGTTGTGTTTGCCGGCGACTGGCGCCTCTTTAAGGCTAGTCCTGTCGTCGGGTTTGTCCAGCTGAGACCGTTTGCATGTTGCGAAACTGTTAAGTCTGCGGCAGGTTTTTTTACTGCGCGCGGCTTGAGTCGTGCGGCTGGATAAGGCTATTCTCGCCCCTGGATTCTTAACGAAAGATGAATCTGTCGTGTTACTTTCTTTTGCCCTGATCAAACTGTGATCAGGCACCCTTTTTGTCGGGGGAAGAGGTAGCTGTCGTACTCGCTGACAAGGATGCATGATGCTGCAAGTAAACGAATATTTTGACGGTAAGGTGAAGTCCATCGGGTTTGCCAACGGCGCGGATGCCCGTGCCACCGTAGGGGTGATGGCTCCCGGTGAATACACCTTCAACACGGGCGCTCCCGAGCTGATGGTGGTGATCCGCGGCGCGCTGACCGTGCTGCTGCCCGGTCAGACCGAGTGGGTGACTTTCACCGCCGGCCAGCAGTTTGACGTACCTGGCAACAGCAGTTTCCAGCTGCAGGTGGCCAGCGATACTGCCTATCTGTGTGAGTTCAAATAATCTCATCCAGATGAAAAAGAAGGGCCTGCGTTGCAGGCCCTTCTGTTATGGGTGGTTTAGCGAGACGGGCTCAAGGCGCATCATCCACCAAGGGCTCTGCGCTGGCCGCCGGAGCTGAGGCTTCTGCTTCGAACAGCTCTTGCTCCATCTGTGCCACTGACTCCTCTCGGGTGGTGATGTCCACCGGCACTGCCAGGCTGGCCACCAGGGAGCGGGTCGCCTCGATGGCATCCTTGAGTACTACCTCAACCTGTTGGCCCAGCTCGAACAGCGGCTGCTTATCCAGGCGTACCTGGCCATCATCCCAGCTGCACTCCAGCCGCTTCTTGTCGCTGCAGATTTGGCCTGCCGGCACGAAGGCCACGGCGCCATTGTCCTGCAGGCGCACCTTGATGCCACCCCGCACTATGTCGATGATCTCCGCCGGGAACACCTGTCCTGTCGCCACGGCCGGTGCCAGGAAGCGCACATACAGCCAGTCGGCGATGTCGCGCTCCGCCAGACGATTGAGGCGGCGGGCATCGGTCAGGATCTGGGTCAGCGGCTCTTCCGGGCAAGCGGGCACCTGGGTCCCGGCCAGCAGCGCCTTGATGATGCGATGGTTGACCATGTCGCCGTACTTGCGGATGGGCGAAGTCCAGGTGGCGTAGGCCGGCAGCCCCAGGCCGAAGTGCGGGCCCGGCAGGGCAGACATAACAGAGTAGGTCTGGAAGCGGCGGATGCGGCTGTCCAGGTAGGGGGTCGGCTGAGCATCCAGCCAGCGACGCAGCTGGCAGAAGCCCGGCAGGGTATTGATGGACTCATCGTGCCAGGGCGCGTTGTGCTGGGCCAGCAACTCCATGGCGCCACTCAGCTTCTCGTCGTCGAAACCGGGGTGCACGTTGAAGATGCCATAGCCCGGAGTCTGGCTGAGGAACTGTCCGGCACAGATGTTGGCGGCGATCATGGCCTCTTCGACCATGCGGTTGGCCAGACGGCGGGGTTCCACGTGAATGGCCACCACCTCGCCGGCCTCGTTCAGCTCGAAGGCGTAGTCCGGTCTGTCCTTGAACATGAGGGCATGCTCGGTGCGCCAGGCCTGGCGGGCCAGGGTGATGCCCTGCAGCAGCTTGAGCTGGCCGGCAATCACCTCGTTGGGGGTGAAGGTGGCGCTGTGGCCCTGCTCCAGGTAGTCGGAGACCTCATCGTAGATCAGGCGGCCCTGGGAGCGGATGTTGGCGGCAAAGAAGCGGAATGGGCCCAGGGCACCGTCGGCGGCGATGTCCAGCTGGCAGCACAGCACGGGGCGCTCCTCGCCTTCCTTGAGGGAGCACAGCTCATCGCTCAGGGTGCGGGGTATCATGGGGATGTTACGGCCCGGCAGGTAGACGGTGAAGGCGCGCTTGGCGGCTTCCACATCCAGCGGGCTGCCCGGTTCCAGGTAGGCGGTGGGATCGGCGATGGCCACCCACAGCTTCCAGCCATCCCCGGCGGGCTCGGCATAGAGGGCGTCGTCCATGTCCTTGGTGGAGGCGCCGTCTATGGTGACAAACGGCAGGGCGGTGAGATCTTCCCGGCTCAGCCCCTCCTCGTGATAAGACCAGCTTTGCGCCTCGTCCGGGGCCTGACGGGCCAGATCATGGCGACGCAGCACCACCCACCAGGGGGCTTCCGGATCCTCGCCCCGGCAGATGAGTTCACTGATCTCGGCGGCATGGTTGCCGTCGGTCATGGCATGGCGCTTGAGCCGTGCCACCACCCAGTCGCCTTCCTGGAACTGTTTCTCGTCCAGGCCCTTGATGGCGCGGGCGCGGATCATCTCCTTGAGTACCGGATGATCCGGCACCACGTTCAGCCGATCCTTGATCAGCTTGATGCGGCCGACGAAGCGGGTCAGGAAGGGGGTGATCAGGGCATCGGGTTCCGCCTGTTCCTTTTCCTTCTCGGTGCGGATCACGGCGCTGATGCGATCGCCGTGCATCACCTTCTTCATCTGCATGGGCGGGATGAAGTAGCTCTCCCGGTTATCGGTCTCGAGGAAGCCAAAGCCCCGGTCGGAGGCACGGACGACCCCTTCCTTCTTGGGCAGATTTTCGCGCAGCTGCTGTTTGAGCTGCGCCAGCAACGGATTGTCTTGGAACATGCGGGTCACCTGATGAATAAACAGGAGGGACTATACGGACTTGTGCCTGCAAAACCAAGGCTCACTGGCCCTGCGTTGGTGCGGCCAGTTGGCGGGCCGCCAGGGCAGCGAACTCGCCTCGGGCTGGTTTGAGTCCAACCTGTTGTGCCGGCCACGCCAGCCAGCTACGAGGTATCAGATAGCCCGGCAACCACTGGCGCAGCCAGCCCTCCAGATCCTCGACGGCGGCGCCGCAGTGCCACTGGATAAAGGCCACCGGCCTGTGGCCCCACTGGGCATCCGCCAGCGGCACCACCAGGGCCTGGGCCACCGCCGGATGTTCCAGCAAGGCGGCCTCAATCTGCTCGGGCTGGATGTTCTCGCCGCCGCAGACAAACAGGTTATCCAGCCGACCGCAGACCTTCAGCTCGCCATCCGCAGTCCATTCCCCCCTGTCCCGGGTATGAAACCAGCCATCGGCATCCAGCGGCAGCGTCAGCCCTTCGTCTGTCTCATAGCCGGCAAACAGGGTTGCACCGCGCACGCAGATCTCGCCCGCTTGCAGGCAGACCTGCCGGCCGGGCAAGGGACGGCCCACCACCTGGCTGTCACTGCCGCACACCCGGGTACAGACCTGGGAGGCCATCTCGGAGAGGCCGTAGCTCACCAGGGGGGAGAGCCCCTGGGCCTGGCAGGCGGCCACCAGAGCCTGGGGAATGGGGGCGCCGCCCAGCAGCAGGGTACGCAGCCGGGTCTGGCTGAACTGGAAGTCCGGCGCGGCCAGCAGGCGCCACAGCTGGGTGGGCACCATGGAGAGATGGCTGATGGGATCGCGCCTGAGCTGCGCCTTGAGGGGCAGGTCGGCATCGGGCAGTACCACGGCCGCCCCGGCGGTAAAGCAGCGCAGCGGTATGGCAAAGCCGCCTACATGGTACAGGGGCAGGCAGAGCAGCCAGCCATCGCCAGCGGCCAGGGGGATCTGCTGGCGGCTGCCCTCGGCGTTGGCCAGGTGCTGGGTCAGGCGGTGCACCACCACCTTGGCGTCACCGCTGCTGCCGGAGGTGAGCAGCTTGTTGGATGTGGCGGTGGCATCCAGCCGGGCGGCGCCCTGGGCGGCCCTGGCTTGCCAATTTGGGGTGAGGTTCTGCCAGGGGCCGGCCAAGGGGCCGGCTTCCCGCCACAGGGCCTGGATGGCCAATCGCTGGCACCAGGTCTGCTGGCTGGCCTCCGGTAGGGCCGGGTTGAGGGGGCAGAGGATGAGCTGGCGGCGCAGGGCGGCCCAGATGAGCAGCAGGGCCGGCAGGCCGTTGCGGGCAATCAGCCCCAGGGCGTCACCGGGTTGCAGGCCGGCGGCGTCGAGTTGCTGGCCCAGGGCATTGAGCCGCTGATCCAGTTCGCCGTAACTGAGGGGGCGTCCCGCCAGGTAGAGGGCCGGGTGTGCCGGATGAATAGTGGCGTGCTGGCGGATCGGGCAGATCACACCGGCCACACCTGCTGCAGCTGGCTCATGTCCACCCCTTGCGTCTCAGGGCTGAGCAGGGAGCCGGCAAAGTAGCGCAGGGTATCGAGCCCTGGCGCTTGCTCCGGCGCCCACTCGCTGCTGAGCTGGGCCAGCAGCCGGTTGCCCAGCTGGGATTCGAAGCAGGAGGAGAGTATCACCTTGAGCCCCAGCTCCCGCGCCTTCTCCACCATGGCCTGACACCTGGCCAGGCTGCCGATCAGGGTGGGTTTGATGATCAGGGCCTTGAGCTGGGGAAAGTTCTCCCAACTGGCGTCCGTGCTGAGCAGCTCATCCAGTGCCACCGGTATGCCGGTGTGGCCGGCCACCGCCTTAACGTCCTCAAAGCGGGCGCAAGGGTCTTCTACGTATTCCAGGTTGGCGGGGTTGAGGTGGCTCATGAAGGTCCAGGCCTCCTCCCGGGTCCAACCCTGGTTGGCGTCCAGGATCAGCTTGAGTTTGGGGGCGAGATGGCACAGCTCGCGGATCATGGCGATCTCGTCGCGCATGGCGTAGCGGGCCACCTTGAGCTTGGCCTTGCTGGGGTATTCGTACAGCCACTCCCGCCAGCCCCAGACAATCTCCTCCGGGCTGCCCAACAGCAGCAGGTAGGGGGAGTGGGGCGCGTGCATCTGCTTGGGCCAGTTGCGCAGGGCGCAGTCGAAACCAAACTGCACCGAAGGCAGTTGCGGAACCAGATTGCGACCCTGTTTGCGGCTCTTCAGGCAGAGGATGGCCTCCTGCTGCGCCTCGTCCAGCGTCTCCCTGGACAGGCCCGGCAGGGGCGCGATTTCCCCCCAGCTGTCGCCGATGCGCAGCAAGAGCCCCTCGCGCTCGGGCATCACCCGACCGCGAAACACCAGGGGTTGACCAAAAGGCAGACGATAGCGGTACAGGGTCGCGTCCATCATGGATTCCGTTTGAATTTGGAAAAATCAGGCTGCCGCTTCTGGTTAAAGGCGTTGCGGCCTTCCTGGCCTTCTTCAGTCATATAGAACAGCATGGTGGCATTGCCAGCCAGTTCCTGCAAGCCGGCCTGGCCGTCGCAGTCGGCGTTCATGGCCGCCTTCAGGCAGCGCAGGGCCATGGGGCTGTGCTGCAGCATCTCCCGGCACCAGCGCACCGTCTCCTTCTCCAGATCCGCCAGGGGCACCACAGTGTTGACCAGGCCCATCGCCAGGGCCTCGGCGGCGTCGTACTGGCGGCAGAGGAACCAGATCTCCCGGGCCTTCTTCTGGCCGACGATGCGGGCCATGTAGGAGGCGCCCCAGCCGCCGTCAAACGAGCCCACCTTGGGACCGGTCTGGCCGAAGCGGGCGTTGTCGGCCGCTATGGTCAGATCACACAGCATGTGCAGCACGTGGCCGCCACCGATGGCGTAGCCCGCCACCATGGCCACCACCGGCTTGGGGCAGGTGCGGATCTGGCGCTGGAAGTCCAGCACGTTGAGGTGATGGGTGCCTTCCTCGTCCTGATAGCCGCCGTAATCCCCTCGCACCTTCTGATCGCCACCGGCACAGAAGGCCTGGTCGCCGGCACCGGTGAGAATGATGGTGCCGATGCCGGCATCGAAGCGGGCGTCGGACAGTGCCTGCATCATCTCCTGCACGGTGCGGGGGCGGAAGGCGTTGCGCACCTGGGGGCGGTTGAGGGTGATCTTGGCGATGCCCTCCTCGCTCTTGTGATAGAGGATGTCGGTGAAGTCGCCGCTGCAGTCATGCCAGTGATAAGGGGCGTACCAATCGGGTTCTTGTGGGCGCATGGGTTCTCTCTACAATGTGGGGGATGAAAACGGTGGGCCCGCCAGCCAGTGCTGCAGCCAGCGGGCGACAAATTCGGGGTTGCCACGATGGGCGTTGTGGCCGGCATCCGGCACCGCCTGCCGGCTCAGCCGCGGCTGCATGGCGGCCAGCCGGCTGGCGATCTCGGCAAACTTGCCGTCCTGCTGGCCATACAGGTAGGCCAGGGGCAGGGACGAGCCGGCCAGCCAAGGGGCCAGATCCGGCTGGCGGGCCAGGCTGGTGGCGCAATAGGTGCGAGCCAGTTGAGTACCGTCATTCTGCCGACGGGCCGCTATCAGTTGGCTGCGCTGTTCATCGCTTAGCTCGGCAAACACCGGCTGCCGGTACCAGTCCGCCAGCACCGTCGCCAGCGGCTCGCGGTAGAAACGGCGGGCCCAGAGGGCGTCCTGCCTGGCTCGCTCCCGTCGCTTGGCCAGACTCAGCAATCCGGGATGGGCGCCTTCCAGGATAAGGCTTAGCAGGCCGGGGGCGCCGGCGGCGGCATGATACAGGGCCAGGCGACCGCCCAGGGAATAGCCCAGCAGGTGATAGCGGCGGATGCCTTCGGCCTGCAGCCGGGCGCTCAGCCAGGCGGGGAAG
>JAJOIN010000059.1 GCA_021209335.1 Aeromonadaceae bacterium | reverse complement strand
CCAAAGATGAAAGAGGCCAATGCGGCCCTGCTGATGGAAAAGTTTGTCTACCTACTGAAGCAACACCGTTTATACACCCGCACGCTTGGAATTATTTGAGTCTCGAAAAATGAGGGGATCTCTAAGGCAGCAGGGGCACCACCAGGATGCCGCCGAGCTGCGAACCATGACGGTGCACTCCCTGCGCCATACGGGGATCAGCTGCGATCTGGAAAAGGGCCGCGCCCTGCATCATGTGATGGCCGATGCCGGTCACCAGGATATTGGTATCACCTCCCGTTATATCAGTGCCTCCCGCACCGAGCGCTACGAGAGTGCGCGCCATAAAGGATTGTGATGAATAATAATTAACTTATTGTTATATATGGCTTTTATCAACTAATCTGCCAATGTTTGACTTGTCATGCCGCCGCCTGGCTCATAGACTGGCGGGCATAGTCTCGGCCCGCCTCGCGAGCCAGCCAAGGAATCCATCATGCTTGAGCAACTGCGCTACTGGCGCCGCAACTTTCACCACTATCCCGAAGCCGGCTGGTGCGAATACCGCACCAGTAGCCTGATTGCCGCCGAACTGTCCGCTTGTGGCTACCAGATCCTGTTAGGGGATCAGGTGCTATCTGCCGCCGCCGTCATGGGCCGGCAGATCGATGAAGCCAAGGAGAAAGCCCGCGCCGCCGCGCAGGGCGCACCGCAAGCCTGGCTGGAGGCCTCCAGCCTGACTGGCCTGGTGGCCATCTTGGATACTGGCCGGCCTGGGCCCTGTGTTGGGCTGAGGGTGGATCTGGATGCGGTTAAGGTACAGGAGAGCCAAGAGTCACAGCACCTGCCCCATCAGCAAGGCTTTGCCTCTGTGAATGCCCACTGTATGCATGCCTGCGGCCATGACGGCCATGCCGCCATGGGGCTGGTGCTGGGGCAACTGCTGGCACAACAACAGGAACGACTGGTAGGCCGGATCAAGCTGTTTTTCCAGCCGGCCGAAGAGGGTTGCCGGGGGGGCAAGGCCATGGCCCAGGGCGGGCAGCTGGATGACGTCGACATCCTCTATGCCATCCACTTGGGCATCCATGCCGCCAGCGGCGAGCTGGTGGTGGCGCCCACCGGCTTCTTAAGCTCTACCAAGTTTGATGTGGAATTTCATGGTACTCCGGCACATGCCGGGCTCGAGCCCAATGCCGGCGCCAATGCGCTGGCGGCCGCCTGCCAGGCGGTGAGCCAGATGCTGGGTATACCACCACACAGGGACGGCCTGACCCGCTTGAACGTTGGCACCCTCAATGCTGGCGCGGATCGGAACGTGATCCCCAGTTTTGCGTTGCTGGAGGGCGAGACCCGCGGCGCCAGTGCCGAGCTTAATGACTATATGTTCGGGCGAGTGCAGCAGATCGTTGAAGGGTGTGCCCGCAGCTATGGGGTGGATTATCGGATCCGCAAGCAAGGTGAAGCCATCTCCATCGAGAACAGCCCGTGCCTGGTGCACAGCGTGACCTTAAGCGCCGATCAGTTGGGATTTCATGTCATCCATAGCCGCTGCTTTGGCGCCAGCGATGATGCCGGCTACATGCTGGAGCGGGTACAAAAACGTGGTGGTGAGGCGGCGTATCTGGTGATCGGAGCCGATCTGGCGGCCGGCCACCATCATCATGGCTTCGACTTTGACGAGACCGCCATGGTCAAGGGGGTGTCTTTGCTGGCGGCGCTGTTTGTGGCGGCCTTGCAGCCGCCAGCCGAGGTTAACGGCTGAAGGTGACCAGGGCCACCCGCCGGTTGAGCTGGCGGCCATAGGCACTGTTGTTATTGGCCGCCGGTTGGGCTTCGCCAGCCGTTTCCAGTATGAGGCTGCCAGGATCCACCCCCTGGCCCATCAGGTAATAGGCCACTGCCTGGGCACGGCTGCTGCCCAGTCTCAGGTTATGGCTTTCGGAGGCGCGGCTATCGGTATGGCCTGTGATGGTAAGCCGGTAGTCCTGGCCGATGGCCGCCTGCGCCACGCAGTCCAGGGTCGCCCGCGCGGAGGCATCCAGGTCACTCTTATCCACCGCAAACAGCACAGGCACCATGACCAGGCTGGCGCCGTCGGCACTCTGCCCCACCCCGTCACAGCCGGCGGGCACTGAGCTAACGAAGGGAGGATCTTGCCACAGCAGGTACTCCTTGCCGCCAAAGCCGCCGGCAGCTTGGGCTCCCAGGCTCAAGGTTGCCAGAGCTATCAAAAAATAACGTCGATTATTCATAAAGTTGGCCTCGTAAACCTGGGGTGAATTACGCTTTAAGGGCAGCGATAGCCTGGGCCCTCGTCAAGCTGCCGCGCCAGATGCCTTGTATTGGCCCCCGTCTATCCCCATCTATTTCAATGTCCTTTTCATGTTTTGTCGACAGCTTTATGGGGGTTCCCTGATGCATGATCCACACGATGAAAGCACCTCGGTCGAGGGAGAAGTTACAGGACTGATTTTGCCGGGACAGGAGCGTCCCAGCCAATTGTACGTCATTCCCGTCTATGGCCGGCCCTTCTTACCCGCGCAGATATTGCCGGTGCAAATCCAGGCCGACCCCTGGGCTAAGACGCTGGAGCGGGTGGCCAAGACCGCCCACAAGATGGTGGCGCTGTTTCGGGTGGATGAAGAGGAGGATGCTCAACATCCCCTGTATGACATCATGCCGCGCACCGGTTGCGTGGTGCGCATACTGCAAGCCAGTACCGATGGGGATCAGATCCAGTTTGTCGCCGAGGGGATACAAAGGGTGCAGATCAGCAATTGGCTGAGCAAGAAACCCCCGTATCTGGTAGAGGTCAACTACCTGGAGTCAGCCATTGATGCCGGCAGCGAAACCGAGGTGAAGGCTTATGCCATGGCGGTGATCACCGCCATCAAGGAGCTGCTGCCTATCAACCCCCTCTACAGCGAGGAGCTCAAGCAGTATCTCAACCGTTTCAATCCTAACGATCCCTCGCCTCTGGCCGACTGCGGCGCCGCCATCACCACCGCCAAGGGCGAAGAGCTGCAGGAGATCCTCGATACCCCGGCGCTGCTGCCACGGTTGACCAAGGTGCTGGCGCTGCTGAAAAAAGAGATAGAGGTGGCCCAGCTTCAGAACAAGATCCGTGACGAGGTCAATCGCAGCATCAATGACCGCCAGCGGGAATTCTTCTTGCGCGAGCAGCTCAAGGTCATCCAAAAGGAGCTGGGACTGCAAAAGGATGACAAGACCGCCGAGGTGGAGATGTTCCGCAACCGGCTGGCGAGCTTAACGGTACCTGACGAGGTAAACGCCAGGGTGAACGAGGAGCTGAACAAGCTGAAGATCCTGGAAAGCGGCTCGCCCGAGTATGCCGTGACCCGCAACTACCTGGACTGGGTCACCCAGGTGCCCTGGGGCCAGTACCATCAGGACAAGATCGATCTGAAGCGCGCCCGCCGCATCCTGGATCGGGATCATGACGGCCTGGCGGACGTAAAAGACAGGATCATCGAATTTCTGGCGGTCGCGGCCTTCAAGAAGGATGTTAGCGGCGCCATCATGCTGCTGATCGGGCCGCCGGGGGTGGGCAAGACCTCCATCGGACGCTCCATTGCCGCCGCCATGGGGCGTCCCTTCTACCGTTTCAGCGTGGGTGGCATGCGCGATGAAGCGGAGATCAAGGGCCACAGACGCACCTACATCGGTGCCCTGCCCGGCAAGCTGGTGCATGCCTTGAAAGAGTGCAAGGTGATGAACCCGCTCATCATGCTGGACGAGATTGACAAGCTGGGGGTGAGTCATCAGGGCGATCCGGCATCGGCCCTGCTGGAGACCCTGGATCCGGAGCAGAACGTCAACTTCCTCGATCACTACCTGGACTTGCGGCTCGATCTCTCCAAGTGCCTGTTCATCTGCACCGCCAACACCCTGGACTCCATTCCGGCGCCCTTGCTGGATCGCATGGATGTGATCCGGCTGTCCGGTTATCTGGCGCAGGAGAAACTGGCCATCGCCCGCCATCACCTGTGGCCTCGTCAGCTGGCGCGCGCCGGCGTCGATAAACAGCGGCTCAAGATCAGTGAAGGGGCGCTGCGCCTGCTGACCGAGGGGTACGCCCGGGAGGCGGGTGTGCGCAACTTAGAAAAGCAGATCGCCAAGCTGATCCGCAAATCGGTGGTGCGCCTGCTGGATGAGCCTGAGCTGAGCCTGCGGCTCAAGGCTGCCGACCTCCCCGAGCTGCTCGGTGCGCCCCTGTTTCGTAAGGAGAAGGCCTTAAGCGGCGTGGGGATCATCACCGGCCTGGCCTGGACCTCCATGGGCGGTGCCACGCTGCCGGTGGAGTCCAGCGTGGTGCATCAGCAGAGTCGCGGTTTCAAGCTCACCGGTCAGCTGGGCGATGTGATGAAGGAGTCTGCCGAGATCGCTTACAGCTTCATCAACGCCAATCTCAAGGAGTTGGGCGCGGATGGCCATTTCTTTGAGCAGGCCTTTGTCCACCTGCATGTGCCGGAAGGGGCCACTCCCAAGGATGGCCCCAGTGCCGGTATTACCATGGCCAGCAGTCTGTTGTCGTTGGCCTTGGGCAAGGCTCCCAACCCGGGCTTTGCCATGACGGGTGAGCTGACCCTCACCGGCCATGTGCTGCCGATCGGCGGTGTGCGGGAGAAGGCTATCGCCGCCAAACGCCAGGGCATCCATCAGATCATAGTGCCTGAGGCCAACCAGGGAGACGTGGAGGAGTTGCCGGATTACGTCAAGGACGGGCTGAGCTTCCATTTTGCTCGCCACTATAAGGAGGTGGCGCGCTTGCTGTTTAGTGAGCCGTGAGCGCAGAAACGACAAGGCCTCCCGATGGGAGGCCTTGTGTTGTTTGGTTGCGGGGGCAGGATTTGAACCTACGACCTTCGGGTTATGAGCCCGACGAGCTACCATGCTGCTCCACCCCGCGTCTGATGCTGCGCATTCTAGTCATCTGACTTTTTATTGCAATAACTATTTGGCAAATCGCGGCTATTTAGCATTAATTGCCGAAAAAGTGGCTTATGTGGCGTTTTTTGCACCAGCTCTCGTTCGTGGCCGGCTTGCCGCACCCGGCAGGCTACACTTGCTATGAAGCCAGGCCGGCCAAGGAGAGTCCGCTATGATATGTTCACGAGGCCATTGCAACCAGTTGGGCGCCACCCTGGACGATAACGGCGTTAATTTTGCCTTGTGGGCGCGCCTGGCCAGCGCGGTGGAGTTGCTGTTGTTTGCCCATCCGGACGATGGCCACCCCCAGGTGATACCGCTTAATCCCAGGCTCAACCGAACGGCTTACTACTGGCACATTCATGTGGCAGGGATCGGTGACGGCCAGATCTACGGCTGGCGGATCAACGGTCCCTGGCGTCCCTATGAGGGCACCTGTTTTGATCCGCAGAAGGTGCTGCTGGATCCCTATGGACGAGAGGTGGTACTGGGTCAGCACTATGATCGCTGGGCCGCCAGTCGCCCTGGCTGTAATGCGGCGTACTGTGCCAAGAGTGTGGTGGTGAGCCTGGACGATTATGACTGGCAGGGCGATGTGTTGCCTGAACACCCCTTGTCGCGCTCCATCATTTATGAGCTGCATGTAGGGGGCTTCACCCGGGATGCCAGTGCCGGCGTGGCGCCGGTGCGGCGCGGAACCTATGCCGGTGTCATCGACAAGATCCCCTACCTCAAGGAACTCGGCGTTACGGCGGTGGAGCTGCTGCCGGTGTTCCAGTTCGATCCCCTGGATGCCCCCGCTGGCCTGGATAACTACTGGGGCTACAGTCCCCTCTCCTTCTTTGCCCCTCACGCCGGTTACGCCAGCCATGGTGGGCCCAAGGCTGCCCTCAACGAATTCCGCGACATGGTCAAGGCGCTGCATAAGGCTGGCATTGAGGTGATATTGGACGTGGTCTATAACCACACCGCCGAAGGCGACGATAACGGCCCCCTCATCTGTTTTCGTGGTATCGACCATGAGGCCTATTACATCCTGGATCCCCTGCATCGGCGCTCCACCAACTACTCTGGCTGCGGTAACACCTTGAACGGCTCTCATCCCGTGACCAAGCGTCTCATCATCGACAGCTTGCGCTACTGGCGCGAACACCTGCATGTGGATGGCTTTCGCTTCGATCTGGCCTCCATCTTGTCGCGGGATGAGGCGGGCAATCCGCAGGTCAATCCCCCCACCCTGCTGGCCATCGATACCGACCCTGTGCTGGCCAACTGCAAGTTGATCGCCGAAGCCTGGGATGCCGGCGGCCTCTATCAGGTGGGATCGCTGGCGGGATCCCGCTGGCGGGAGTGGAATGGGCAGTTTCGCGATGATGTGCGCCGCTTTGTGAAGGGGGAAAATAACACGGTACGCAACTTTGCCCATCGCATCAGCGGCAGTCCGGATATCTACCAGTACCATCACGCCGATCCTGAGAAGAGCATCAACTTCGTCACCTGCCATGACGGCTTTACCCTCTGGGATCTGGTCAGTTACAACCACAAGCACAATCAGGCCAACGGTGAGCACAATCGCGATGGCCAGAATGACAACCATAGCTGGAACCATGGTGTTGAGGGGCCGAGCCAGGATGCGGCCGTCAATCACCTGCGGTTACGACAGTGCAAGAACCTGGTCACCTGCACCCTGCTGTCTATCGGCACCCCCATGTTGCTGATGGGCGATGAGGTGTTGCGGACCCAGCAAGGTAACAACAATGCCTATTGCCAGAATAATCCCATCAGTTGGATGAACTGGGAGTGGGGGCCGCTCTCCTTTGACATGCTGCGCTATACCAAAGAGCTCATCCGCTACCGTCGCTTCTTGTTCCATCACGACCGGCAGGACGCCCTGCCGGTGTCCCTGGCGGAGATACTCCACAGGGCCGAGATCTGTTGGCATGGGGTGCAGGCGCACAGCCCGGATTGGGGCGATCACTCCCATGCCTTGGCGTTTTCTGCCATCTCGCTGGAGCACAAGCTGGCCATCTATGTGATCTTCAATGCCTATTGGGAGCCCTTGCTGTTCAACCTGCCGCTGCCACCGCTGGACATCGAAGGGCATTGGCAACGGATCATAGATACGGCGCAACCCAGTCCCATGGACATCATCCCCATGGGCGAGCCCCTGCCCCTGCAGGCCAAGAGTTACCATGCCGAGGCGCGCTCTTTGTGCCTGTTTGTTTGCGGACAGTTGCCGGCAGACAGCTAAATAACCGTTCCGAAATGTAGATCACTTGTCCGGGGAAGAAGGGAACTCGGCGTCGTTTGTGCGATCTGATCAATCGCCAAACCAACCAAACGACAAACGAGCCGAGCCCGAAATGATGCTAA
>JAJOIN010000039.1 GCA_021209335.1 Aeromonadaceae bacterium | reverse complement strand
CAAGCCATCCAGGTCCCCGGCAGCACGCTGGGGCTGGAGGCCCTGCTCACCGGCCACTACGGCCAGAGCCTCGACGCCGAGGGGCCCTGCGATCTGCTCTGGCTACCCCTCAGCCAGGTGCGCAGCATAGCGGCGCGGGATCCGGTGCTGGCCCGCAACATCAGCGACGCCATCCAGACGCTATTGACGCCGAGCCCCCAGTCTGACCGTGTTGGCTCTACTCCTCCGCCGCCGGCAGAGGCAACGCAGCCAGGGATAGCCTCTGCAGATCATGACCGGTAGGAGTCTGGTGCAACCGCAGGTGGAAGTACCCCATCACCGCCAGCAGGTGATCGAATATATCTGCCTGAATAGTTTCATAAGCCAGCCAGTTCGTGGTGGCGGTAAAACAGTAGAGCTCCAGGGGGATGCCTGTGGCCCCAGGGGCCAACTGTCGCACCATCAGGGTCATCTCTTGGTGGATCCCAGAATGGGCCCGGAGATAGGCCTCCACATAGGCACGGAAAGTTCCCAAATTGGTCAGATGCCGGCCATTGATGGGGTTGTCAAGCGCCTCAGCCAACTGCTGATTGAACAGGCTAAGCTCCTGCTCTTTGCGACTCAGATAGGGGGAAAGCAGACGCGCCTCCTTGAGCGAGGCGATCTCCTCGGCCGTCAAAAACCGCACACTGGTCATGTCGATGTTAAGGCTACGCTTGATCCGCCGACCACCGGATTCGGTCATCCCCTGCCAATTGCGGAAGGCATCAGAAATCAGTGCATAAGTGGGAATGGTGGTGATCGTCTTGTCCCAGTTGGACACCTTCACCGTAGTCAGACCGATATCGATCACCTCTCCATCGGCCCCATACTTATCCATTTGCAACCAGTCCCCAACATGGAGCATGCGATTGGCCGACAATTGCACCCCGGCCACCAAGCCAAGCAGAGGATCCTTGAACACCAACATCAGTACGGCGGTCATGGCCCCCAAGCCACTGAACAGGTACAGCGGTGACTTGCCGATCAGCAAGGAGACCACCAACAGGCCTACCACCAGGCTGGCAAGCAGCTTCACCCCTTGAAAAATGCCCCGTAACGGCAGTCGATTGGCGAGCCAGGTCTGTTGACTCAAAGCCCGCACACTGTCCAGTACTGAGAACAACAGCAACAGCAAAAACAGCAGCACCCAGATCTGAGTGAGCAAGAAGATCACCACCAGGCTACGGGAGCCGGTCGGCAGCCAGATCTCCGCCTGCCCCATCATCACGGCCCCTTGAAGCACAAAGGCCAACCGGTTAAACAGCTGATGCTGCAGCTCCGCCGGCAGCCACAATTGCTGACGCCGGCCCAACCAGGAAACCAACCTCACCAACAAGAGGCGATGCAGCAATAGGTGCAACAGCAAGGCGGTGATAAAGATGCACCCCAGGGCCACCAGCAGACCGGTCAGGCCATTGACCTCCCAGCCCAACCCGTTCAACCAGGTAAACAAACGCTCTTTCATCGGAACCTCCACGTCAATGAGGTCCGAGTATACCAGCCCCCTCAAGCGAAGCTCCCGGCAAGCCGGTCCAATACACCGAGACTAGCCCTGCTCGGCCCGCTGCAGCTCCTTGTCCAGCGCCTCGGCCAGCCGCTGGATACCGGGCTTGATCGCCTCGGGGCGGATGGCATGAAAGCCCAGGCGGAAGAAGTGCTGGGGCGGTGCCGCCTCCAGGAAGTGGTTGATCCCGGGCTCGATCAGCACGCTGGCATGGGCGGCCCGCCAGGCCAGCCGCTGGGTGTTGATCTGAGCGGGGGCCTCCACCCAGAAGGCGGTGGCGCGGTTGCCATTGTGACGGCACTGGGGCAGGTGCTTGTCCAGCGCCTCGGCCAGCAGGCTCCAGCGGTAGGTGGAGTGCTCGCGAAAGCGCCGCAGGTAGGTCTCGTAGTGCCCCTGAGCCAGAAAGTGGGCCATCTGGTACTGGATGTTGGCGGGCGGATGGCGGTAGAGCAGGCGGCGCAGGGCCCGCAGCTCGTCGACGAGCTCCGCCGGCCCCACCAGGTAGCCCAGCCGCAGGCCGGGGGCCAACGCCTTGGAGAGGCTGCTGACATAGATGACCCGGCCATTGCGATCATGGGCCTTCAAGGCCGGCTTGGGGTGGTTTTCTATGTTGGTGTCCGAGTCGAAGTCATCCTCGATGATGATCTGATCCCGCACTATCGCCTGCTGCAACAGGGCCTGCCGGCGGGCGTTGCTCATGTGCACCCCGGTGGGGGCCTGATGGCTGGGGGTGACGTAGAAGAAGTCGCAGGTCTCGGAGTCCGCCGACAGCACCAGGCCCTCGTCATCCACGGCGTGAGGCACTATCTGACAGCCCTGCAGGGCAAAGGTGTTGAGCGCCTCGCGAAAACAGGGGCTCTCCACTCCCAGGCGGGTCTGCCGGTTCATCAGCAGCTGGGAGAGCAGGCTCAAGGCATTCTGGGTGCCCAGGGTGATGAGGATCTCGTCGTTGCTGGCGGTGATGCCGCGCTTGGGCAGCACCCGGGTGCGCAACTGCTCCAGCAGCATGGGACAATCCTGATCCACCTGATCCAGCAGCCAGCGGTGATCCCGCAGGCTGCCGGTGACCAGGCGGCCCGCCTCCCGCCACTGCTCCATGGGGAACAAGGAGGTGTCCGGTTGGCCGTAGATGAAGGGGTAGTCGTACTTCATCCACTGGGCCGGCTTGATGATGGTGACCATGTCGCTGGGGCAGATCTGGAAGCGGTCGCTCCAATTTGGTGCATCCTGCGCACTTTGGGGCGCCAGGGCGACCGGCGGCTCCTCCTTGCGCGCCTGAGGCGTGTAGCGGGGGTCTATGTAATAACCGCTGCGGGGCCGGCTGATGAGATAGCCATCGTCCCGCAGGCTCTCGTACACCAGGGCGACCGTGTTGCGGGAGATCCCCAGCTGTTCCGACAGGCTGCGGCAGGAGGGCACGGGCACCTCCGGCAAGAAGCGTCCCGCCAGTATCAGGCTCACCAGGGCTTCCCGCAGCTGTTCCTGCAGCCCCCGCTCCCCCGAAAAATCAATCAGCAGACACTGCTCTATCATCCCATCCACCTTCCTGACCAAAAACCAACCAATGCAAGCCATATGCCGTATGGCGTTGCTGAAATAACTTCAGCACAAGTATCTGTCCCGAGTCCGCCGGGGATCTGGCCCTATCCCGCCAGGGTGACTGTCGGTAGAAGTGAATAAGAGGGCGAGAAAACATGGTTTTCATGCAATCGGATGAAATTGGCACCACAGTTGCAGTGTCGTTGCCAAGTGGTTTTTACATGTCACAGTGAGGTGAGCGAATGAAACAGAAATTCTTTGCAGGAAAAGCAGTTAGCCACATGCTGGCCGGTTTGGCCCTGACCTTTGCCTGCGCGGTGCAGGCAGCCGATCTGCCGGAGGTCGAGACCCGCGGGACCCTGAAGATCGCCACCGAGGACGATTACGCCCCCTTCAACTTCATCACCGATGGCAAGCCGGATGGCTTCCACAAGGACGTGCTGATCGAGCTGAAACAATATGCCACCAAGTTCCAGCTGGAGCAGAGCATTCTGCCCTGGACCGGTCTGCTGGCCTCGGTGGCCGCCGGCCAGTATGACGTGGCCATCACCGGCGCCCTGGTGACCGACGAACGCCTCAAGGTGTTCAACTTCGTCGCTCCCGTGGCCTCTGCCCAGCACTACTACGTCAAGCGCAAGGGCGACGACCGCATCAAGGGCGTGGCGGATCTGAGCGGCAAGGTAGTGGGTGTGCAGGCCGGTAGCGCCCTGCTGGCCCGCCTGCCGGAGCTCAAGACCATGCTGGAGGAAAAAGGCGGCAAGCTGGGTGAGGTGGTGGAATACCAATCCTACCCCGAGGCCTATGCCGATCTGGCCAACGGCCGTCTGGACTACGTGATCAACGCCGTCATCTCGGTCAACGACCTGGTGAAGGCCCGTGGTGACGTGTTCGAGAAGGGTGAGGCGGTATCCGGCGGTGGCTTTGTCGCCTGGCCTGTGCCCAAGAACAGCCCCAAGCTGGTGGAATTCCTCAACGGCTTCGTCAAGCACCTCAAAGACACCGGCAAGCTCAAGGAGCTGCAGCTCAAGTGGTTTGGCGAGTCCTTCGACAACCTGCCGGATGAAGCCATCACCAACGTGGATCAGTTCCACAAGCTGGCCGGCCTCTAAGCCTCACGGGCACCCGCTGTGCCGGGTGCCCCCTTGTTTGTTGCTAGTTAAGTCGAATTCGCAGGAGACGCTCCATGGATCTCAAGGCATGGTTGCTGTTGCTGGAAGGGGCCTGGACTACCCTCTGGATCTCGGGGATCGCCATCCTACTGGGGATCAGCGCCGGTCTGCTCATCGCCCTGATACGGCGGCAACGCATTCCGGTACTGGATCAGCTGTTGGCCCTCTACATCAGCCTGGCCCGGGCCACCCCCTTGGTGACCCTGGTACTGTTTTTGTTTCTCTCCCTGCCTGCCGTGGGCATCAACCTCGACAAGCATGTGGCGGCCATACTGGCCCTGACCCTGAACACCGCCGCCTTCAACGCCGAGATCTGGCGCTCGGCCCTCAACAACTTCTCCCGGGATCAGCACGAGGCGGCCCAGGCCATCGGCATGACCGACTGGACCTTCTTCCGCCGCATCATGCTGCCCCAGCTGCTCACCGTCAGCCTGCCGGCCCTGGTGAACGAGATGTCCTTCCTGATCAAGGGCAGTCCGGCCATCGCCGTGATTGGCCTCGTCGACCTCACCCGGGTCACCAACCGCATCGCCTCCGTCACCTATGAGCCCCTCTACCCCATACTGGGTGCCGGCCTCATCTACATGCTGATGATAGGCGGACTGGTGAAGGCCCAGGCCATGGCGGAAAACCAAGCCCGTCGGCTGGCCATGTAAGGAGACTGCCATGAACGAATGGATGACCATCTGGGGAGCCCGCGATGCCTTTATCGGCGGCTTCCTCAACACCCTCAAGCTGTTTGGCCTATCGGCCCTGCTGGGCCTGCTGCTGGGCGCCCTGCTGCTCTACCTGCTGGAGGGGCCAAGCAACCGCGCACGCCAGGGACTGGGGCTGTTTATCGACACCATGCGCACCCTGCCCTTCCTGATCCTGGCCTACCTGCTCTACTACGGCCTGCCCCAAGGCGGCGTGCGCCTGTCGGCGGATCTGGCCGGGCTCATCGCCCTCACCCTCTACCACGGCGCCTACTTCTGCGAAATCTTCCGCAGCCAGCGCCGGGTGATACCCAAGGGCCTGGTGGAAGCGGCCCAGGCCCACGGCTTCCGCCACCACCTGGTGTTCCTGCGCATCATACTGCCCAACGTAGTGATGACCAGCCTGCCGCTCATCGGCAACCAGCTGATCATCTGCCTCAAGGACACCGCCTTCTTGTGCATCATCACGGTCAAGGAAGTGACCGCCGCCGCCAACGGCGTGCAGGCCACCTACTTCATCCCCATGAAGGCCTTCCTGGTGGCCATCATGCTCTACTGGATCATCAGCCTGTTGATCGAATACGCCATCCGCTGGCTGGGCCGGCAGGGCAAGCAACGAGGATTTAGTCATGTCTGACACCCCCGCCATTACCGTTAACCGCGTCTCCAAGCAGTTCGACAACGTCGAGGTGCTGCGCGACATCAACCTCACCGTCAACAAGGGCGAGGTGGTGAGCATCCTGGGCTCCTCCGGCTCCGGTAAATCCACCCTGCTGCGCTGCATGAACTGGCTGGAGCAGCCGGATCGCGGCACCATCCATATCGGCACGGAGCGCATCGGCATCGATGACCAGACCCAACAGCCCATGAGCAACAAACAGCTGGCCCGCATCCGCGAACGGGTGGGCATGGTGTTCCAGAGCTTCAACCTCTGGCCCCACCTGACGGTGCGGCAGAACGTCACCGAGGCCCTGCTCCACGTCAAGAAGCTGTCCAAGGACGAGGCCAACCAGATCGCCACCACCCAGCTGGAGAAGGTGGGCATGCTGGAGAAGCAGCACGTCTACCCCATCACCCTCTCCGGCGGCCAGAAGCAGCGGGTGGCCATCGCCCGCTCCCTGGCCATGAGCCCGGAGGTGATGCTGTTTGACGAGCCCACCTCGGCACTGGACCCGGAGCGGGTGGGCGAGGTGCTGGCCGTGATGAAGCAGCTCTCCCAGGAGGGCTACACCATGGTGGTGGTGACCCACGAGATGGACTTTGCCCGCGCCGTCTCCGATCAGGTGGTGTTTTTGGAGAAGGGCAAACTGATCGAACAGGCCCCGCCGGAAGAGTTCTTCACCAATCCCAAATCCGAGCGGGTGAAACAGTTTTTGCAGACGGTTCGGCAATAACGCAGGGCGCCGCAACGGCGCCTTTTTCCGGCCCGCCCGGGCCGGCTAATTTAATCGGCCACAGCCATAAACAATAAGAAATAAGAAATAAGAAATAAGAAATAAGAAATAAGAAATAAGAAATAAGAAAAATAAGAAAATAACCTATCAGGCAAACGAAGCAAATATTCCCATAGGCCAGGGAAGGATGGCCCGCGCAATAAATCCAGCGATTGCCTTTATTTTAGTGAGGAGATGTTTCCATGAAATATTTGAATCTGATTGCCGTCTGTTTATTTGGCAGCCTGCAATTAAGCGGCTGCAACCAGAGCGATGCCGCCACCGATACCCCCACTCCCCCCACCATACCCGATGCCGATGCCACCGATCCGGGCAAACTCGGCTGGATGCAGGGATTTCCGCCGGCCGAAGAGGCCCTCATCATGCAGCCGGAGTCCAACTACTTCAGCTTCCCCAAATCCCGCTGGTCCGTCTGCCACCTGCGCGAACTGCTGCCCACCAAGGCCATCAGCCGTGGCCTGGGCGCGCCCAGCCAGCTGGACTATGCCCTGGATGACAAGATAGATGCGCTGCGCTTCACCCCCTTAAACAGCGACAGCAGCATGAGCTGGGCCGAATCCCTCAAGGCCAACTACACAGACGGCCTGCTGGTGCTGCACAAGGGCAAGATCGTTTACGAGTATTACTCCGGCTGCCTGACCGAAGGCGGGCAGCACGCCGTCATGTCCATGACCAAGTCGCTCACCGGCCTGCTGGCGCAGATACTGATTGCCGAAGGCAAGCTGGATGAAACCGCCCAGGTCTCCACCCTGATCCCCGAGCTGGCCAACAGCGCCTTTGGCGATGCCACGGTTCGCCAGGTGATGGACATGACCACAGGGGTGCGCTTTAGCGAAAACTACGCCGACCCTTAACCATCCCCTCATAAGCGCCAGGCGCCGCGCGGCTTTTGAGGTATGATCTCCGTTTTTGACCAGCCAATAGCTTGCGACGGACCTCATGCTTAATCACGAAATGATCCTCAACCACATCG
>JAJOIN010000022.1 GCA_021209335.1 Aeromonadaceae bacterium | reverse complement strand
GCCGCCAGCTGCATCAGCGCCGCCTTGGGCACCACTATGCCGTAGATGGCATAGGCCGCTGGTGTGATGAGCTCAAACTCCACCCCGCCAGGCCGGGTCAGGAAGGCGTACTGCGGCGCCTGACGACCGTTGATGCGGATGCCCTGCGTCACCTGCACCGGCAGCCCCAGCCAAAGGGAGCCAGGCGGTACGCAACAGGATTGGCGCACCGCCTGGCTCGTCGCCTCGCAAAACAGCTGCAGTGCGCCTTGGTGCCGCTCCAGCAAGGTGCCACGAAACGCACCGGCCGACACCTGGTCATATTGCTGCTGCCAATCGGTAAGATTATTGGCGTGCTCATCGGCATCATCGGCCGTGATTGCACGCAAATGGTGCGATCCGTGCAGATTGAATCCCTCGCCTGCACCCTGCTGTGGCATGAGCTGAAAACCCGTGATGAACGGCATGACTCCGACCCTCTCAAATACCCTGCGACTTCTGCAATTTGTCGAACTTTATCCGCCAGTTTGCCGATTTTTGCCGCACATTCGACGAAGTTTGTTCATTGGCATCATGTTTGCCGATTTCAGATAACGGCCGACAAAACGCCTTTGTTACTGTCCCTGGGTAACTTGCACCACTGTTGCAGGGACATGCCAACAGAACTGTTTAACGGAGACTATCCATGAACCATGCCACTTCGTCGCCAAGCGACAACAAGCTCAAGCCGGTGCTCGGCACCCTGCAACTGTGGGGTATTGCCGTGGGTCTGGTGATTTCGGGGGAATATTTTGGCTGGAGCTACGGCTGGGCCAGCGCCGGTACCCTGGGCTTCACCATCACGGCCCTGTTTGTCGCCCTCATGTACACCACCTTCATCTTCAGCTTCACCGAGCTGACCACCTCCACGCCGCAAGCCGGCGGCCCCTTTGCCTACAGCAAGCGCGCCTTCGGTTCGGTCGGCGGTTATCTGGCGGGGGCAGCCACCCTGGTGGAGTTTGTGTTCGCCCCGCCGGCCATTGCCCTGGCCATCGGCGCCTACCTCAAGGTGCAGTTCCCGGCGCTGGACGAGAAGATGGTGGCCGTGTCTGCCTACATCGTCTTCATGGGCCTCAACATAGTCGGGGTGCGCATCGCCGCCACCTTCGAGCTGCTGGTGACTGTGCTGGCCATCGTCGAGCTGCTGGTGTTCATGGGCGTGGTCTCGCCGGCCTTCTCCTTTGAGAACTTTGTGGCCGGAGGCTGGTCCGGTGAGGACAGCTTCAGCCTGGCGTCCATCCCCGGCATCTTCGCCGCCATTCCGTTTGCCATCTGGTTCTTCCTGGCCATTGAAGGCGTCGCCATGGCCGCCGAAGAAGCCAAGGATCCCAAGCGCTCCATCCCCATCGCCTACATCGCCGGTATCCTGACCCTGGTGGCCCTGGCCATTGGTGTCATGGTGTTCGCCGGTGGCAGTGGCGACTGGACCCGCCTGTCCAACATCAACGACCCCCTGCCCAAGGCCATGGTGGAAGTGGTGGGTGAAAACAGCGGCTGGATGCACATGCTGGTGTGGCTGGGCCTGTTCGGTCTGGTGGCCTCCTTCCATGGCATCATCATCGGCTACTCCCGCCAGATCTATGCCCTGTCCCGGGAAGCCTACCTGCCCACCTGGCTGGCCAAGGTGCATCCCAAGTTCGGCACTCCCTACCGTGCCATCCTGGCCGGTGGCGCCGTGGGTATCCTGGCCATCTTCTCCGATGCGGTGATCACCTTGGGTGGCCTGCCGCTGACCGCCAATATCGTCACCATGGCGGTGTTCGGCGCCATCGCCATGTACATGCTGAGCATGCTGAGCCTGTTCAAACTGCGCATGAGCGAACCTGAGATGGCACGGCCCTTCAAGGCGCCCTTCTATCCCTACTTCCCGGCCTTCGCCCTGATTGCCGCCACCATCTGCATGTTGACCATGATCTACTACAACTTCCTGATCTTCGTGCTGTTCGTGGCCTTCATGCTGGCCGGTTACATCTACTTCCGCCTCACCGGCCATCGCCGTGACGCAGCCCTGCTGATGGCCAGCGCCACCGCGGGTTAAGCAATACCAGGCCTGTCGTTACGGCGGCAGGCCTGTCGTTTTCTGCACCACTAGCGTTTTTGGGTGAGCCTATGTCCACTACCCCCTATTTCCACCGTCTGGGTGCCCGCACCTACCAGTTTGCCGACCTCAAGACCCTGATGGCCAAGGCCACGCCACTGCGCTCCGGCGACCGGCTGGCGGGGCTCGCCGCCGACAGCGCCGAGGAGCGGGTGATTGCCCAGATGACCCTGGCCGAGCTGCCCCTGGCCACCTTCCTGCAGGAGGCCCTGATCCCCTACGAGCAGGACGAAATCACCCGCCTCATCCTCGACAACCACGACCAGCGCGCCTTCGCCCAACTGGCCCACCTGACGGTGGGGGATTTTCGCAACTGGCTGCTCAGTGATGCCGTCACCGCCGAGACCCTGGCGGCGGTGAAGGACGGTATCACCCCCGAGATGGCCGCCGCCGTCGCCAAGATAATGCGCAATCAGGATCTGATCGCGGTGGCCAAGAAGTGCCGGGTCACCACCGCCTTTCGCAACACCCTAGGCCTGCCGGGCCGCCTCTCCACCCGGCTGCAACCCAATCACCCCACGGATGATGCCACCGGCATCGCCGCCAGCCTGTTGGACGGCCTGCTGTACGGCAGCGGCGACGCTGTGCTGGGCATCAACCCGGCCACCGACAACCTGCCCCAGGTGATCCGCCTGGTCAGCATGCTGGCGGAGATCATCGACCAGTACGCCATCCCCACCCAATCCTGCGTGCTGACCCATGTCACCAACACGCTGGAGGCGATCAACCGCGGCGCGCCGGTGGATCTGGTGTTCCAGTCCATCGGCGGCAGCGAGGCCACCAACAGCAGTTTCGGCTTCAACCTGGCCATGCTGGCGGAGGCCCGGGAGGCCGCCCTGTCGTTGCAGCGGGGCACGGTCGGCGACAACGTCATGTATTTTGAAACCGGCCAGGGCAGCGCCCTGTCCGCCAACGCCCACCACGGCGTGGATCAGCAGACCTGCGAGGCCCGCGCCTACGCCGTGGCCCGCGCCTTCTCTCCCCTGCTGGTGAATACGGTGGTGGGCTTCATCGGCCCCGAATACCTGTATGACGGCAAGCAGATCATCCGCGCCGGCCTTGAGGATCACTTCTGCGCCAAGCTGCTGGGGCTGCCCATGGGTTGTGACGTTTGCTACACCAACCACGCCGAGGCGGATCAGGATGACATGGACGTGCTGCTGACCCTGCTAGGGGCCGCCGGCTGCACCTTCGTCATGGGCATACCGGGATCCGACGACATCATGCTCAACTACCAGACCACCTCATTCCACGACGCCCTCTACGCCCGCCGGGTGCTGGGGCTCAGGCCCGCGCCGGAATTTGAGGCCTGGCTGGAGCGCATGGGCATCTTCACCCAGGCCCAGGGGCTGCCCTTTGCCCTGGCCGAGGGGCTGCCCGCCGCCTTCGAGCCGGCCCTGGGCCGTCTGCCGGTAAGGAGCCAAGCATGACCCAATCCCCCCCAACTGACCCAGGTGCAGGAAGAGACCCAGATCACCGCCAATCCCTGGCAGGCCCTGCGGGCCTTCACCGATGCCCGCATCGCCCTGGGGCGCAGCGGGGTGAGCCAGCCCACCTCGGCCCAGCTGGCCTTTCAGCTGGCCCACGCCCAGGCGCGGGATGCGGTGCACCTTGCCCTGGACTTCCCGGCCCTGCAGGCCGAGCTGCAGGCCGCCGGCTTTGGCGCCAGCCTGCATCTGCACAGCGCCGCCGCCGACCGCCATCAGTACCTGCAACGGCCGGATCTGGGCCGCCGGCTGGATGAGGCCAGCCGCGACACCCTCACCCCCTATCGCCAGGAGAGTGGCTACGATCTGGCGCTGGTGCTGGCCGATGGCCTGTCGGCCCTGGCCTTAAAGCAAAACGCCTTGCCGTTTTTACAGGCGCTACACGACAAGCTCAGTGGCGAAACCTGGAAGCTGGCCCCCCTGTGCCTGGTGGAGCAGGGTCGGGTGGCGGTGGCAGACGAGGTGGCCCAGCGGCTGGGCGCCCGGGCGGTGGTGATCCTGGTGGGTGAACGGCCGGGCTTGAGCTCGCCGGACAGCCTGGGACTCTACTTCACCCAGGCCCCCAAGGTGGGGCTGACCGACGAGCGGCGCAACTGCATCTCCAACGTGCGCCCGGCGGGCATGAGCTATGCGGAGGCCGCCTACCGGCTGCACTATCTGCTCAGTGAAGGCCGCCGCCGGCACTGCTCGGGCGTGGCGCTCAAAGACGAGACGGCAGCCCAAGGCCCGGCGGCCAGCGGCAGCGGCAACTTCCTGCTGGCACCGCCCATCCCCTGATCTGGGGGCAAGGCGGCCCCACAGCCCCTAGGCGGCCTGATCGCCGCTGGGGTTGCAGGCAAAGTGACGCTTGTACTCGCGGCTGAACTGGGACGGGCTGTTGTAGCCCACCAGGGCAGCCGCCTCGGCGATCCCCCGCCCCTCCCGCTGGATCAGCTCCCGTGCCCGGTTCAGGCGAATTTGCTTCAGGTACTGCAGGGGCGACACCCGGGTCACCTGGCGAAAGGCCCGATGAAAGGTGGATAGGCTCATATGCGCCGCCCCCGCCAGGCTTTCCACCGTCAGGGGTTCGGCATAGTCACGGTGGATGCGCCCCAGCACCCGGGCGATGCGGGCGTAGTGGCCATCGTGGTGCGCCAGCTGCAGCAACACATGCCCCTGCTCGCCGGTGAGCACCCGATAGAGTATCTCCTCCAGCAGACCTGGCCCCAGAATGGCCGCCTCTACAGGACTGGCCAAGGCGACCAGCAGACGCTGGCAGGCCGCGTCCAGCTCCGCCGGCAGACAGGCGCAGGAGAGGCCGCACTCAATGGCCCGGCAGGGCGTCATGCGGGATGGCGGCGGATAGAGCCGGGTGACCTGCTGGTGCAACCGCTGCAAGTCCACCGCCACCGACAGCCCCAGTATCGGCTCGCCAGGCCGGCAATACGCCTCGCACTCCAACGGCAGTGGCACCCCCACCACCAGATAGCTGCCGGGGCCGTAGGCCACCTGCTGCTCCCCCAGATGGATGATCTTGTTGCCCTGGCCCAGGATGAGAATGCCCGACTCATAGGTCAGCGGCTGACGGGGGGTGCTGCGGCTGGCGCGAAAAAAGCGCACGCCGGGCAGGCAGGTGTCGGCCACCCCTTCGAGCTGTTGTAGTCCGGCCTGTTCGGCAAAGTGGCCCATGGCCTGGGCCAAGGTTGTGGTCATGGCACTCTCCCGGCGTGAACGCCTCTGCGGACTCTCGCCGCAAGTTGACATAAATAGGCAAATAAATGCCAGTAATGTCGCTTATGTGGCGGTACAGGGGCAACTATTCTGTCATTGTCTTGCGCGATGGCGAACCTTGAGCCGCCCCCCCCAGTCGCATAACCAGGAGCACGAATGAACAACTTTACCTACTTCAATCCCACCCGTATTCACTTCGGCGAAGGCCAGATAGCCCAACTGGCCAGCGAGATCCCCCCTGACGCCCGCATCCTCATCACCTATGGCGGCGGCAGCATCAAGCAGAACGGTGTGCTGGCTCAGGTGCATGCCGCCCTGGCCGACCGGCACTTCCTGGAGTTTGGCGGCATCGAGGCCAACCCCCACTTCGAGACCCTGATGCAGGCGGTCGAGGTTGTGAAGGCCGAGGGCATCGACTTTATCCTGGCGGTGGGTGGGGGCTCGGTCATCGACGGCAGCAAGTTTATCGCCGCCGCCGCCCGCTACCCAGGTGATCCCTGGGAGATACTGCAGACCTACGGCAGCAAGATCACCGATGCCGTGCCTCTGGGAACCGTGCTGACCCTGGCCGCCACCGGCTCAGAGATGAACTCGGGCGCCGTCATCACCAAGGCCGCGACCCAGGACAAGCTGTTCTTCTTCTCGCCCTTTGTGCAGCCGCGCTTCTCCATCCTGGATCCCGTCACCACCTACAGCCTGCCCCCCCGCCAGATTGCCAACGGCGTGGTGGACGCCTTCGTTCACACCCTGGAGCAGTACAGCACCTACCCGGTAAACGCCAAGGTACAGGATCGCATCGCCGAGGGGCTGCTGCGCACCCTGATTGAGGAGGGCCCCAAGGCGCTGGCCAACCCGCAGGATTACGACGTGCGTGCCAACCTGATGTGGAGTGCCACCATGGCACTGAACGGCACCTTGAGTACCGGCGTGCCCACCGACTGGGCCACCCACATGATTGGCCACGAGCTGACCGCCCTCTACGGCCTGGATCATGCCCAGACCCTGGCCATCGTCCAGACCGCAGTGTGGAAGCACAAGCTGGCCGCCAAGCAGGCCAAGCTGGCCCAGTATGCCGAGCGGGTGTTCGACGTGCGTGACGGCAGTCAGGAGCAAAAGGCCCTGGCCGCCATCGAGCAGACCGAGGCCTTCTTCGCGGCCATGGGCAACCCGCCGCGGCTGAGTGCCTACGGCCTGGGGGAAGAGGTGATTGAGCCCGTCGCCGCCAAGCTCACCGCCCACGGCCACGTGGCCCTGGGGGAACACGCCGACATCACGCCGGACGATGCCAAGGCCATCTTGCGCCTGGCACTCTAAGGCTGTCTCGAGGCACAACAGCAAGGCCCTCGCAGCAAAACGCCACCGCAAGGTGGCGTTTTTCATGCAGATGGCCGAGGCCCGTTAGAACAGCGGCTTGTCCAGCTGGAGGATCCACAGGTGGGAGGCCGCCTCCGCGGCCGACAGCGGCTGGGTTTGCAGCCGGCTGGCCACCGGCTGGCCCTTCATCAGCAGTTGGCCCGTGCCATCGGTCTGGTACTCGGTAGGGTCTTTTTCGCCCTTCACCGGCTCCACCAGGGTGACGCCCAGGCCAAAGTCGTTGTCGTTGGCCACCGCCAGGGTCTGGGCATCGATGAGGCTCAGCCCCTCGGCCTTCTCCGCCTGCCAACCCAGCGCACGCAAATCCACCAGCAGCGTCTTCTGCACCGGCACCACGCCGGCGGCTCGCAGCGCCGCCAGGCTGGCAAACTCCGGCTCCTTGCCGTCCACCTTGACGCCGGTCAGATCCGTGGCATCCTGCAGGCTCAGCTTGTAGATGCGGTTGTGCATCTGTTTATCCTTATCCTTGCCCTGTTCGATGATGAGCAGGGTCTGCTCATCCACCGCCACCAGATCGCCGATCTTGGCGTCCTTGGTCTTCTTGTAGAACCCCTCCTCCAGCGGATAGGCCAGCATGCGAGTCTTACCGGTCACCGGATCCAGCTCCACCAGGCGCACAATCGGCGCCGTCTTGGCGGTCTCGCCATCGATGTCCAGGGTGCTCTGCACCGCCGCTATCACCTTGCCCGACGGCAGCAGGGCCAGCCCCTCGAAGCCACGGTTGGCCTGACGCCAGGCGATCACCCCCGGCAAGCCGGTGGCCACCGCCTGCTCGCCGGCCTGCGGCTCGGGGCCCCATTTTTGCAATATCTTGCCCTGGGCATCGGCATGGATGAGGAAGGGGCCGTATTCGTCACACAGCCAGAAGCTGCCGTCAGCAGCCAGGGCCAGCCCCTCGCTATCCAGCCCACGGCCATCCGGCGAGGCGATGGCCTTGAGATCGTCGGTCAGGGCCATCTCGTGGGTCGAGCCGACCGTGCCCACCGGCAGCGGCAGGCCATGGATGGGGCCCTTGTCGTCGTGCAGCAGGATGGGCTCACCCACGCTGACCTGGCCGTCTTTTATCCGGATGGGCAGGATCTGCGGGGTAAAGCCCGGTGCCACGAAGATCTTGCCGGAGAGCTTGTCCTGGCCCTGCCGCCAGTCCGGCGCATCGGCGTTGGGGCCGCGGTCGGTCAGGCTGTAGAACAGCCAGCTGCCGTCAGCCTGCACACCGGCGAAGCTGAGGCCGGAGCCCACCCCCAGCGGCAGGCCGGCGGCGAAGGCCGACGCCTGCACCCCGCTGTAGGGCACCTTGAGGCCATCGGGCAGGGCCAGTTGCAGGGCCTGGCTGACGGTCGCGGCGTGCATCAGGGGGGCAGACAAGGCCAGCCCCAGGGCCAGAGCGCAGAAACGGAAACGGAATCGGCTAGACATGGTTCAATCCTTTGAATTCTCGGAAATAACAGACAAAACCAGCCTAGAGCCGTGCCGTGAAGGATTGATGACAGTCAGGCAACCGGGGTCACCGGATAACAGCCGCCCAGCACCATGTACTCGCCCTCCCCCTGCAGCACGCTGGGCAACAGCTGCTGATAACAGACGATCTTGGGCAGCGGCACCGCCAGCGCATAGACCCGCGGGCCGAAGCGAAAGGCCTCCTCCGGGTTGTCGGTGCAGGAGCAGAGGTTGTTGAGCAGCATGACGGGCTGCCCCTCGAAGCTATGGGTCGGCCGCTCGGTGCCGCCGCGATACAGGGTCAGGCGGCGGCGCAAGGGATGGTCCCGCACCAGCTGGTACTGGCAGAAGCTGTAGAGCAAGTCCAGCTGGTCATAGAGGGCATTGCTGTTGTAGCCGGCCCAGCCGGCGGTGTGCAGGAAGCGGCCATAGGCCGGGTCATCAGGCCCCGTGATGGGCTCCTTGTAGAAGCGGGTACAGAGGCCAAAGCGCGACTCCACCCACTGCCGCCAGATGGCCCCCTGCTGGTTATCCGAGTCAAACAGCCAGCCCAGCAGCAGCTGGCCATAGTGCAGCCGCGGCCGCGGCACCGGGCCCATGGCCGGCACCTCGGGCAGCTCGGCCGCCGGCAGGTGAAAACGCACCGCCATGAAGTCGATGAAGCAGCGACGCCGGGCGCGGGCGTCCGGGCAGGCATCCAGCCGTTCAAACAGATCGGCATACAGCAGGTGCACGCCGTCCAGCTGCAGCGCCACCGGCTCCAGCTGAAACGCCAGACAAGCCAGATAGCGGGCCGGCAGGTTGCAGTGGTTAAACGGCAGGGCCAACCAGTCATCCGGCAGGCGGTAGGGATCAGGCAGGGCGATCAACGAGCCGCGCCCCCACATCCTCAGGGGCCAGGCCGTGCAGTGCTGCCGCCAAGGCGGCAATCTGCCCGTGACGGTGCAGCGCCTGGCACCAGTCCGCCCGAATGGCACAGTGACCATAATGGGCGCCGGCCAGCTGGCCGGCCACCGCCGCCGTGGTGTCCGCATCGTCCCCCAGGTTGGCCGCCGCCAGCACGCACTCGGCAAAGCTGTTGGTGTGCCAGAAGCACCACAAGGCCGCCTCCAGGCTCTCCACCACAAAGCCACTGCCCTTCAAGGCCGCATAGGACTTGTCGATGAAGCTACCGCCCTGCAGCGCCGCCAATTCGGGCTCGCTCGGCAACTGGCAGGCGTGCAGCGCCTGGGCCTTGTCCTGGCCCTGCTGCAGGCGCCAGAGCAGCTCGCCAAACAGGCTGCAGGCCTCCAGACACAGGGGTGAGGCATGGGTGGTGCGGGAGCTTAGGGCCGCATAATGGCGGCAGGCCGTGAGATCGGCCCGGTAGGCGATGGCCACGGGGGCCAGACGCATGATGGAGCCGTTGCCGGAGCTCCAGCGCGAGCGGGCGCCGCTGTAGGGGTTGCCGCTTTTTTGAAAGCGACGCAAGGCCGACTGCACCGTCATGCCCACGTCGAAGCACACCCCCAGACTGCTCTGATAGCCGTTGTCCAGCCAGTCACAGTAACGGCGCATCTGATCCGCCGCATCGAAGCCACCGCAGGCCAGCAGGCTCTCCCCCAGGCACAGGGCCATGGAGGTGTCGTCGGTCCAGTGGCCCTTGGGCAGGCAGAAGTGCCCGCCGCCGTGCATGTCCGCCAGCGGGCTAAAACTGCCCCGCGGGCGAAACTCCAAGGTGGTGCCGATGGCATCGCCGATGGCGAGCCCCACCAGACACCCCTTGGCCCTATCCATGTCAGACATCCAGGCTCCTTGTTCGGGCCCGCTGCGGGCCCCGCTTCCCCTATGCTGCCCCAAGCCTGTCGACCTCCTTTTGCGTTAGGTCAAGGCCTGCACCGCCACCCCTGGCTTTGTCCACCCCGGCTCTGGCAAAGCGAAAAATTTGTGGCATAGTGTCCGACTTATCACGAGTCAGCCAGGAACACCTACAGGATGAAGCGCAAGATTCTGCTCACCGATTGCCCGGACGCACAAGGTCTCATCGCCAAGATCACCTACATCTGCTACAAGCACCAGCTCAACATCATCAAGAACGACGAGTTCGTGGATCACGCCCACGGCCGCTTCTTCATGCGTACCGAGCTGGAGGGGCGCTTCAACGACGAGACCCTGCTGGCGGATCTGGACGATACCCTGCCGATGGGCGCCAAGCGCCGACTGGTGGCCGCCGGCAAGAAGCGGGTGGTGATCCTGGTGACCAAGGAAGCCCACTGCCTGGGCGACATACTGATGAAAAGCTACGAAGGCGCCCTGGATGTGGAAATTGCCGCCGTGGTGGGCAACTACGACAAGCTTGAAGACCTGGCCACCAAGTTCGGCATCCCCTTCCACCATGTCAGCCATGAAGGGCTCAGCCGCGAGGCCCACGAGGCCCAGATGCGGGCGGTGATCGACGACTATGCCCCCGACTATGTGGTGCTGGCCAAGTACATGCGGGTGCTGACCCCGGAATTCGTCGCCGCCTACCCCTACCGCATCATCAACATCCACCACTCCTTCCTGCCGGCCTTCATCGGCGCCCGGCCCTACCAGCAGGCCTATGAGCGCGGGGTGAAGATCATCGGCGCCACCGCCCACTTCGTCACCGACGACCTGGACGAAGGTCCCATCATCGACCAGCACGTGATCCCGGTGGATCACAGCTTCAGCGCCGAGGACATGGCCAAGGCCGGCCGCGACGTAGAGCGCCTGGTGCTGACCCGCGGGCTGCGGCAGGTGCTGGAGGAACGGGTGTTCGTGCACGGCAACAAGACGGTGGTGTTCAAATAAGCCACAGGGCGGGGAGCCATCCCCGCCCTGTGTGTTTTCAGGCCTGGCTGCTGCGCGTCCGGCGGCATAGACTCACAACAGTATCCCCACCTTGACGGCCAGGATGGCCGCCACCAACCAGGAGAGATCATGCAAACCCAGCGTAACCTCTTGAGTTCACTGTTTCTCGGCGGCCTCTTGTGCATCGGCCTCATCGCCCTGGGCGCCCTCCTGGCCGAGGGGCTGCTCAAGTTCCGCGACATGGAGCGCAGCGTAGTGGTCAAGGGGCTATCGGAGCGGGAGGTGCCGGCGGACGTGGCCATCTGGCCCATCCGCTTCACCGAGGTGGACAACGAGCTGCCGAGCCTGTATGCCACCCTGGATGACAAGCGCGCCCGTATTCAGCACTTCCTCCAGCAGCAGGGCTTTGCTGCCGAGGAGATCTCCGTCTCCCAACCCAGCCTGGTGGATCGCCAGGCCCAGGGCTACAACGACGCCACCATCAACCAAGGCCGCTACACGGGGGCCATGACGGTGACCGTCTATAGCCGCCAGATCGACAAGGTGCGCGCCGCCATGGGCCAGATTGGGCAGCTGGGGCAAGCCGGTATCGCCCTCACCGGCCAGGACTATGACAGCCGCACCCAGTTCCTGTTCACGGATCTCAATCGGTTAAAACCCGAGATGATCGCCGAGGCCACCCAGAACGCCCGTGAGGTGGCCGACAAGTTCGCCCAGGACTCCCAAAGCCGGCTGGGCAAGATCAAACATGCCAGCCAGGGGCAGTTCAGCATCGAAGACAGAGACAGCAACACCCCCCACATCAAGAAGGTGCGCATCGTCTCTACCATCGAATATTACCTGGGGGATTAACACCCTCGGCTTGCCATAACACAACGGCCCCCAAGCGGGGGCCGTTTGTTGATGCGCTTGACGTTGGTTTACAGCGGCAGCGGCAGGCCGTTGGCGGTGGCCCTGTGGTCAGCCAGCTTGAACTCCACCAGCAGATTGCCCAGCTCGTTGCGTCTGAGGTAACCGCTTTGCAGCAACTTGTCCAGATTGGCGGCCAGCTGGGGGATCTGTTCGGCCAGTTGCGGCGCCAGTTCCACTTGTAACTGCCCCTGACTCTGTTGCAGCAAGGCCAGTGGATTGGGTTGGGCTGTCACGTCATAAGGCGGCAGGGTCAGCTCACCCGAGAGCGTCAAGGGCGCCTGTTCGATCATCACCTGCAGGGGCGAGAGCCCTATCTTGAGCCCCTTTTGCCCCATCAGGCTGAGGCTGGCCAACGCCAGCTCCGGCTCCTGGGGCGCGCCGCTTTGCTGCTGGTTGAGCGCCGTCTCATAGCCCATGCGATCCACCCCATCCAGCGTCAGATCCAGCACCAGCTTGTCCAGCCGATGGCTGTCGCCGTCCTCCTGCATCCGCAGGCTATCGAGTTGCAGCTGATAGTGCATGTCCAGCCGCCCGTCCAGCCCGGTGCCCCGCTCTGTCTCCTGGGTGCGCAGGTGCAGGCCGGCCAGTTGCAACTGTTGTTGCGGTTGTTGCAGCTGGATCCCCTCCAATCTCAGCTCGCTTTGCGCGGCATACCAGGCCCGTCCCAGTCGCTTGAGCGCCAGCGTGAGGCTCAGGGGTTGCACCGCCATCTTAGCCTGAGTGCTGGCCGCGCTGGCCGTCACCCCCTGCCAGCTGAGCTGGATATCGATGGCGTCTTCGCCCAGCCCCTGGACGCTCAGCTGCAGCGGCGACCAAGCCATTTGGCTGTCGGCATTGGCAAACTGCCCGCTATCCAGGGCCAGCGCCAGGTTGAGCCCTGAGCTAAAGAGCCCGGCCTGCCAGTTGAGTACCAGTGGCAGGCTGGCCTGACGATTCTTCTCCAGCCAGCGGCCCAGGCTGCCACGGCTCTGATCCAGATTGCCCACCCCGGTGACGCCCCAGGGGGTGAAGGACTGGAACAGGCTGCTGCTGACCTCCAGCGGCGCCGTCAGCACGGGAGCCTCCTCCCCCAGATAGTGCTCGAAGAAGGCCTGCTGCAGGGTCAGGTGCAACTGGCCCTGGCTGCGAAACCAGCCATCCTCCAGGGTTTGCCACTGCGCCTGCACCCCTGGCAGCTGATTGAGCTGGGCCAGGGCCTGCTGGCGCTGGTCATCAAACAACCGGCTGCTGTTGGCACAACCGGCCACATAGGCCAGACCGCCCAGGCTGACCAGCAGGGCCACGGTGAGTTTCCTGTTCATGAGATCCGTATCCTTACGCGGGAGAGACAAGCTTGAACTGGCAGCACGGTAATCCTGGCCCAGGCTAGGGGCAAGGCTAACGGCTTGATTCTTTGAACTTGTCCCGAATAAGTCCGCACTCAGAGCAGCGGACTAAGCAGATAGAAGAGGTTTTCCCGCAGTCGGTGCCAACGGGAGCGCTGGCGCCACTGCTGCCAGCTCATGGGACGGGCCCGCCGCAGGTAGTCCTGCTGCACCCGCGCCAGCTCACCGGCAAAGCCGGGATCATCCACCAGCAGGGTGGCCTCAAAGTTCAGCCAGAGACTGCGCCTGTCCAGGTTCACCGTGCCCACCAGGGCCAGGGCATCGTCCACCAGCACGCTCTTGGTGTGCAGCAGCCCATCGTGAAAGCGGTAGATCTCCACCCCGGAGGCCAGCAGCTCCTCGAAGAAGGCCTGACTGGCAAAGGTCACCATCAGGGAGTCATTCTTGGCCGGCAGGATCAGCTGCACCCGCACCCCGCGCTCCGCCGCCACCTGCAAGGCGGCCACCAGGGGATCGTCCGGCACAAAATAGGGGGTGGTGAACACCAGGCTATGACGGGCCTGATAGATGGATTGCAACAGGATCTGCTGGATACAGTCGCCACCGGTGAAGGGGCCGGACGGCACCAACTGCACCTGCTGATCCGTGTCCCTCAGATATTCGGGATTGTGCTGTTGCGCCTCGAGCAGACGCTCGCCCGTCTCCATCTCCCAATCCTGCACAAACAGCGACCAGAACAGCGGCACCACTGGGCCCTGCAGTCGCACCATGATGTCAATCCACTGCCCCACCCCGGCGCCGCACTTGAAGAAGCGCGGATCCACCAGGTTCATGGAGCCCGTGTAGGCCACCTGATCGTCGATCACCACCAGCTTGCGGTGCATGCGCAAGTCCTGGCGCTGCAAGGGAATGCGCCAGGCCCCCACCGGCAGCACCTCGACGAGATGGACGCCAGACTCCGTGAGCCGGGCTGGCCAGTCGGTCTTGAAGAAGGCGGCGCTGCCCACCGAGTCCAGCAGCACCCGGCACTCCACCCCCCGGCCGGCCGCCGCGATGAGCGCCTCAGCCACCTCATCCACCCAGCCCCCCGGCTGCCAGATATAGAACTCCAGAAAGCAGGAGACCCGGCTGGCCTGAATATCACGGGCCAGGGCAAACAGGATCTCGTTGGGTTCGGTCAGCAGGGCCAGTCGGTTGCCCTTGAGCAGCGGCGAGCCCAGGCGCGCCTCCACCAGCTCCACCAATGGCTGGGCCTGATGACTGGGCTCGGCCTGGGGTTGGGCAAACTGACGCACCAGCTCGCGGATCCAGCGGGCATAGGGCTGGTACATGGCCTTCGCCCGCTCCACGCGCTTGCGCCCCAGGCGAATTTCGCCAAACAGCAAATAGCCGACGATCCCCAAGCCCGGCAGTATGTAGATGAGAAACAGCCAGGCCAGGGAGACACCGATGGGCCTGCGCTTCATCACCACCCGTAGTGAGATGCCCACCATCAGGGCCAGGTAGCCCGCAAACAACAGCCAACCGAGAAACTCATAGGCCAGCTTGACCAGATCCCACTCCCCTTGCACTGTGCTCTCCTGTTTTTTTGCCCAAGTTACCGTCTCATCTGGCACAAAACTAGCCCAGTCAGGGCGGCGCTGTCACACAAGCGGGCAGAAGACTTGCCTGCGGCGGCAAAATCCCCCACCCTGTGCGGCAGTTTCAGCTGTCACCGAAGGGAGTTCCCCGTGCTGCGCCCAGCCCTACCCCTTGCCCTGACCCTCTTGTTGCTGGCGGCGTGTCAAAGCCCGCCCCCCGCCTCCGACACCCAGCCACCGGCTATCGACCAGGATCTGCTGGCCGATCCCCTGCTGATCCGCGCCCAGCTGTTTGAGCAGTATCACCACTGGAAGGGGGTGCCCTACCGGGTGGGCGGCCAGAGCCGGCAAGGGGTGGATTGCTCCGGTTTCGTGCAGCTTACCTTCGCCGAACGTTTCGGGCTGGATCTGCCGCGAGATACCTCAGGCCAGGCAACCCTGGGCCGGCCGGTCAGTCAGCAGGCGCTACAACCCGGGGATCTGCTGTTCTTCAAGACCGGCTACAGCACCCGCCACGTGGGCATCTACCTCAAGGATCGGCAGTTCCTGCACGCCTCGACGAGCCGTGGCGTCATCATCTCCGCGCTGGATAATCCCTACTGGTCGCGCCACTACTGGCAGGCCAGACGCCTGCCCTGAGCGCCTAAAAAAACAAGCCGCCAAAAAGGCGGCTTGTTTCATTTGCAGAGGCTTAACCCAACCAGACCCGGGCGTTGCGGAACATCCGCATCCAGGGGCTGCTCTCGCCCCACTCGTCCGGGTGCCAGGAGTTGGCCACGGTGCGCATCACCCGCTCCGGGTGCGGCATCATGATGGTGACCCGGCCGTCTGTGGTGGTCAGTCCCGTCACCCCTGTGGGTGAGCCGTTGGGGTTGAAGGGATAGGCTTGGGTGGCCTGACCGTAGTGGTCGCTGAAGCGCACCGCCACGGTTCCACTGGCATTGATGGCCGCCAGGTGCTGGGCATCCCGCACCTCCACCCGGCCTTCACCGTGGGACACGGCGATGGGCATGCGGGAACCGGCCATGCCGGCGAAGAACAACGACGGTGACGCCTGCACTTCCACCAGGCTGAAGCGGGCCTCAAAGCGCTCGGACTCGTTGCGCACGAAGCGCGGCCACAGCTCGGCACCGGGGATCAGATCCTTGAGGTTCGACATCATCTGGCAACCGTTACAGACCCCCAGGGCGAAGGTGTCGTCCCGATGGAAGAAGCCCTGGAACTGGTCGCGGGCCCGGGGGTTGAACAGGATGGACTTGGCCCAACCTTCGCCGGCCCCCAGCACGTCGCCGTAGGAGAAGCCGCCACAAGCCGCCAGGCCCTGGAAGTCCGCCAGCTGGATGCGCCCGGCCAGCACGTCGCTCATGTGCACGTCCTGGCAGGCAAAGCCGGCCCGATCGAACGCCGCCGCCATTTCGCTATGGGAGTTGACCCCCTGCTCGCGCAGTATGGCCACCCGAGGACGCAGCCCCTTGGCGATGTAGGGTGCCGCCACATCCTGATGCACATCGAAGCTCAGGACAGCATGCAAACCCGGATCCTGGGCATCGAACTTGGCCTTAAACTCGGCATCGGCACAGGCCGGGTTATCCCGCAGCGCCTGCATCTGGTGGGTGGTCTCGGCCCAGACGGTGCGCAGGTGCACGCGGCTTTCGCACAGCACGTTCTGCCCGTTGCGGGTAAAGCGCAGCTGATCGTCGTCGTTCAGGCTGCCGATGACATAGGTGCAGCTGGCCAGGCCATGACCGGCCAGGGTGGTCAGCACGGCTTCCTTGTCGTCACGGCGCACCTGGATGACGGCGCCCAGCTCTTCGGCAAACAGCACCGCCAGATCGTCATGGCCCAGCTGATCCAGTGCCACCGTCAGGCCCGTCTTGCCGGCGAATGCCATCTCCGCCAAGGTGGTGAACAGGCCGCCGTCGGAGCGGTCGTGGTAGGCCAGCAGCTTGCGCTCGGCTACCAGGGTCTGGATGGCGTTGAAGAAGGCCTTGAGTTGGGTGGGACTATCCACGTCCGGCGCCACCTCGCCCAGCTGCTTGTAGACCTGGGCCAGACAGGAGCCGCCCAGACGGTTCTTGCCGTTGCCCAGGTCGATGAGGATGAGATCGCTCTCCCCCAGATCGCGACGCAACTGCGGCGTCACCGTGTTGCGCACGTCTTCTACCCGGGCAAAGGCGGTGATGATGAGGGACAGGGGCGCTATCACCTCCCGCGGCTGACCATCCTGCTCCCAGCGGGTCTTCATGGACATGGAGTCCTTGCCCACCGGTATGGTGATGGCCAGCTCGGGGCACAGCTCCTCACCCACCGCCTTCACCGCCTCGTACAGGCCGGCATCTTCGCCAGGGTGACCGGCGGCAGCCATCCAGTTGGCGGAGAGCTTGACCCGGGTCAGGTCGCCGATCTGGGCCGGCGCCAGGTTGGTCAGGGCCTCGGCCACCGCCAGACGGGCGGAGGCGCCGTGATCCAGCAGCGCCACCGGGGTACGTTCCCCCATGGACATGGCTTCACCGGCATAGGTGTCGTAGCTGGCGGCGGTGACGGCGCAGTCGGCCACCGGCACCTGCCAGGGGCCCACCATCTGATCCCGCGTCACCAGTCCGGTCACGGTCCGGTCACCTATGGTGATGAGGAAGGTCTTCTCCGCCACAGTGGGCAGGCGCAGGATCCGCTCGGCCGCTTCCTTGACGGTGGCGCCGTCCAGCTGCAGGGCCTGGCCCTGGGCCGGCAGGCGACTGACCTCACGGTGCATCTTGGGCGGCTTGCCCAGCAGCACCTCCAGGGGCAGATCGATGGGCTGGTTGCCGAAGTGGCTGTCAGACAGGGTCAGGTGACGCTCTTCGGTGGCCTCGCCCACCACCGCATAGGGGGCGCGCTCCCGGCGGCACAACTCTTCAAACTTGGCCAGCTGATCGGCGGCCACCGCCAGCACGTAGCGCTCCTGGGATTCGTTACACCAGATCTCCAGCGGGCTCATGCCCGGCTCGTCGTTGGGCACCTTGCGCAGCTCGAAGCGGCCGCCGCGCTCGCCGTCGTTCACCAGCTCCGGCATGGCGTTGGACAGGCCACCGGCCCCCACGTCGTGGATGAAGAGGATGGGGTTGTCTTCCCCCATCTGCCAGCAGCGGTCGATGACCTCCTGGCAGCGGCGCTCCATCTCGGGGTTGTCCCGCTGCACCGAGGCAAAGTCCAGATCCTCGGCGGACTGGCCTGAGGTCATGGAGGAGGCGGCGCCGCCCCCCAGACCTATGTTCATGGCCGGGCCACCCAGCACGATGAGCTTGGCTCCCACCGGGATCTCGCCCTTTTGCACGTGCTCGTCACGGATGTTGCCCAGACCACCGGCCAGCATGATGGGCTTGTGATAGCCGCGGATCTCCACCCCGTTGTGGCTGGGCACCTTCTCTTCATAGGTACGGAAGTAGCCCAGTATGTTGGGACGACCGAACTCGTTGTTGAAGGCTGCCGCCCCCAAGGGGCCGTCAATCATGATGTCCAGGGCGGTGACGATACGGCCGGGCTTGCCGAAGTCGGTTTCCCACGGCTGTTGATGACCGGGGATCCGCAGGTTGGAGACGGAGAAGCCGCACAGACCGGCCTTGGGCTTGGAACCGCGGCCGGTGGCGCCTTCGTCACGGATCTCGCCGCCGGAGCCGGTGGCCGCCCCCGGGAAGGGGGAGATGGCGGTGGGGTGGTTGTGGGTTTCCACCTTCATCAGGATCTGGATCGGCTCCTGATGGTACTGATACTCGCCGGTTGCCGGGCTGGGGAAGAAGCGACCGGCTTCGGAACCCACCATGACGGCGGCGTTGTCCTTGTAGGCCGACAGCACATAGTCACTGTGCTGCTCGTAGGTATTCTTGATCATCTTGAACAGGGACTTGTCCTGCTTGACCCCGTCGATGGTCCAGTCGGCGTTGAAGATCTTGTGCCGGCAGTGCTCGGAGTTGGCCTGAGCGAACATGTACAGTTCGATGTCGTTGGGGTTGCGCCCCAACTTCTGGAAACTGGCCACCAGGTAGTCGATTTCGTCCTCGGCCAGCGCCAGCCCCAACTGCTGGTTGGCCTGGGCCAGGGCGGCACGGCCGCCACCCAGCACATCCACGCTGGTGTGGGGCTTGGGCTGGTGATGGGCAAACAGGGCCTCGGCGGCCGCCAGGCTGTCAAATACCACCTCCATCATACGATCGTGCAACAGGGCAGACACCAGCCGGCGCTGCTCGGCATCCAGGCTCGCCGCCGCCACGTAATAGGCGATGCCCCGCTCCAACCGCACCACCTGACTCAGGCCACAGTTATGGGCGATGTCGGTGGCTTTGGAAGACCAAGGAGAGATGGTGCCGGGGCGAGGAGTGACGAGAAACAGAACCCCCTGGGGGGCATGCTCGGCGATGGTGGGACCATAGGTCAGCAGCTTTGCCAAGGTGTCTTGTTGGGCCTCATCCAGGGGGGCGCTCAGCTCGGCAAAGTGGACATATTCCGCGTAGAGGTCGGTGATGTCCAAGCCCAGTTCGGCAAAGTTGGCCAGCAGCTTGCTGATGCGAAATTCAGACAGCGCGGGCGCTCCTCGTAAGATTTCCATGGTGCCAATTCTCGTTTGGTTGGGAGGGGGGAAACGCAGTGCGCGTATTATAGGGAGGGGCCTTTGTGATGTCGACCGCAAGAGACAAACGTTTGGCCAGCAGAAGGGTGTGACAACCAACTGGGGCTTTGGTATAAATTCCGAGCAACCGATAACCGGGAAAACCCTTGCACAGTAGAGCTAGCCTATTCCATACAAGAGTTAACCTGTTGATTTTGTTGATTGGTGTTTTGCTTCTTGGCGCCTGTAGCCCGGAGGGCGGGCAATCACAGCTCAACGAAATAAAACGCCGGGGTGAATTGCGGGTCGGCACCCTCTACAGCAGCACCACCTACCGGCTGTTGGATAGCACGCCCACCGGCCTGGACTATGAGCTGGCCAAGCGCTTTGCCGACACCCTGGGCGTGCACCTCAAGATAGTGCCCGCCTTCCAGACCCAGCAACTGTTCGATCTGCTCAGCCAAGGCAAGGTCGACCTGATTGCTGCCGCCCTGGCGGTCACCCCCAAACGGCTGCAGTGGCTGCGCTTTACCCCCTCCTATTACCTGGTGCAGCAGAAACTGGTCTATCGCAATGGCCGACCGCGACCTGGCTCACTGGCCGATATCCAGGAGCCCATCGTCGTGGTCAAGGGCTCCAGCCATGCGGATCTGCTGCAGGGCCTGAGCCAGCAGTTTGACAGCCTGCCCTGGCGGGTGGAGGAAGAAGGCGACAGCGAGGCCCTGCTGCGGGAGGTGGCGGAGGGCAAGATCGCCTACACCATAGTGGATGACACCCTGCTAGCCCAGAATCAGCGCTTCTACCCCGAGTTGGCTGAGGCCATGACCCTCTCCCCCCCCACCCCGGTGGGCTGGGCCCTCTCGCGCCAGGAAGACGATACCCTGTACGCCGCCCTCATCGACTTCTTCGGCCAGCGCCAACAGGACGGCACCCTGGCCCAGCTGGACGAGAAGTACTTCGGCCATGTGCAGACCTTCGATTATGTGGATACCCACACCTTCTTGCGACGGGTCAAGGAGGTACTGCCCAAGTATCGCCAGCTGTTTGAGTCTTATGCCCAGGGATTGGATTGGCGTCTGTTGGCCGCCATCAGCTATCAGGAATCCCACTGGAACGAGGAGGCGCGTTCCACCACAGGGGTGCGCGGCCTGATGATGCTGACCCAGGACACCGCCAAGGAGTTGGGCATCGCCGATCGCAAGGATCCCGAGCAGAGCATCAAGGGTGGCGCGACCTACCTGCGGCAGTTGATCGACAAGGTGCCGGACTCTGTGCCCAAGGATGAGAAGATCTGGTTTGCCCTGGTGGCCTACAACATGGGCTATGGCCACATGCTGGATGCCCGCCGCCTGACCAAGCTCAGGGGCGGCAACCCGGATGCCTGGCGGGATGTGAAAGACAGCCTGCCGCTGCTGCACGAGGCCAGATGGTACAGCAAGACCCGCTACGGCTATGCCCGCGGCCGGGAAGCCCGCCTCTATGTCAACAACATACGCCGCTATTACCAGAGCCTGCGCATGTACGATGCCACCGAGCGTCAGCAGGAGGAGCGGCGCCAGTTTCGCCAAAGCTGGCTCAATATCGCCACCCGCAGCCAACCGGAGAGTCGCGACACGGACACCCAGTCCACCCCACCACCGGCCCCCGCCACGCCCCCCCGCAGTCACCACAGCCCCACCAGGCGACGGCCCTATCCCCTCCTCTTCTTGAGAGCCCGGCGGGCTTTTTTCAGCGTTATTTTCTGCTAGTATCGAGCCAGACAGTCGATCAGGCTGCCCACCCTCAGGAGGTACCATTATGAGAAGAAAAAGAGGGGTATTACAGCGTCGGAAACGTACCGAACCCTGGTATGGGCAACGCCGACGGGTGACCATACGTCGCGTGCGCAAGCTGGCCACCCGCCGCTTGTCCTTCTTCCTGACACAAAGCTACTAATAACAGACTCTCTACCCTAACCAATCGAAAAAAAAGGAGCCATAAGGCTCCTTTTTTTGCACCATGGTCACTGTGCCTCATTGCGGCTGTATGTCGTAGCGCGCCGCCCGTTTGGACACCAGGTTATTGCAGCGGTTACAGAAGAAGTCCACCGCGCCACAGGCCTGCACCCGCTCCAGCGCACTGTCACAGTCCGGACAGTGGGGGGTCAGGCGAAATGCCTTGCCGCACTGGGTGCAGCTGGCCTCGCTGCGACGAGGATCCAGCCCCTCGGCCTGACAGGCCGGACAATGCAACAGATACGCCATCTCTATGTCTCCATGTCAGGGGAGCCACAGCCCCCACACACTGCTTAAGCGCCGGCATGGCCCGCGCGAGCCATTGTAACGCGGCCCGGCGGGCTGCCGGTGCGGCGCTTACTTCTTCACAAACTTCATCAGACGACGGCGTTTGCGGATCTGGCTCTGGGTCAACTTGTTCTTCTTGCCCTCGAAGGGGTTTTCTCCTTCCTGGAACTCCACATGAATGGGCGTCCCCATGATCTTCAAGGCGCGGCGGAAGTAGTTGATGAGATACCGCTTGTAGGAGTCCGGCAGATCCTTGACCTGATTGCCGTGCACTATGATGCGCGGCGGGTTATAGCCGCCGGCGTGGGCGTACTTGAGCTTGACCCGACGACCGCGCACCAGCGGCGGCTGGTGATCGTCGGTGGCCATGCGCATGATGCGGGTCACCATGGCGGTGCTCACCCGTCGGGTGGCGGACTGGTAGGCCTCCTGAATGGACTCAAACAGATGGCCAACCCCAGTGCCGTGCAGGGCGGAGATGAAGTGAATGCGGGCGAAGTCAACGAAACCCAACCGACGCTCCAGCGCCTCCTTGAGCTCATCCTTCACATCCTGCTCCAGGCCATCCCACTTGTTCACCGCGATGACGATGGAGCGGCCGGTCTGGATGGTGAAGCCCAGCAGGCTGAGATCCTGATCCGACAGGCCGTCACGGGCATCGATCACCAGGATCACCACGTTGGCATCTTCGATGGCCTGCAGCGTCTTGATGACGGAGAACTTCTCCACCGTCTCGTAGACCTTCTTGCGCTTACGCACCCCGGCGGTGTCGATGACGATGTACTGCTGACCATCGCGCTCCAGCGGGATATAGATGGAGTCCCGGGTGGTGCCCGGCATGTCGAAGACGATGACCCGCTCCTCGCCCAACATGCGGTTAGTCAGGGTGGACTTACCCACGTTGGGCCGGCCGACGATGGCAAACTTGATCGGCAGATCGGCAAAGGGCACCGCATCCTCGATAGACTCCTGCTCGGCCGCCGCCAGCTCCGCCTCGGTCGGCTCAGGCTGCCAGTCACTGTCCCACTCAGCGTCGTCGTCGGACTCGCCGTCAGCGCCGCCCTCCTCGCCCTGCAGATCTTCCAGATACGGGGTCAGGGCCTGTTCCAGCAGACCATGGACACCACGACCATGGGCCGCAGCCATCTGGTACACCTCACCCAGGGCCAGGGCGTAGAACTCCCCCACCACCGAATCGCCATCCAGGCCGTCCACCTTGTTGGCCACCAGGAAGACCTTCTTCTTCTGCCGACGCAAATGGTTGGCGATGCCAATGTCGGCACTGGTGAGACCGGCACGGGCATCCACCAGGAACAGCACCACATCGGCCTCCTCGATGGCCAGCAGGGACTGCTCCGCCATGTGCAGCTCTATGCCCTCCTCGGAGCCATCGATACCGCCGGTGTCCACCACAATAAATTCCATTCTGCCCAGCTTGGCCTGGCCGTATTTACGGTCCCGGGTCAGGCCGGGGAAATCTGCCACCAGGGCGTCCCGGGTGCGGGTCAGGCGGTTAAACAGGGTGGACTTGCCCACATTGGGACGGCCCACCAGGGCAACAACAGGTGTCATAATGACCTCATTTATCAAATACAAAGGCCCCTGATCACAGGATCAGGAGCCAAAAAACATAACTTTGACAGGCAGTTAGGGGCGTTGCAGGGCAAGCAGCTTGCCACTGCGGGTCTGCAGGTAGACGGTATCCCCATCCACCAGCGGCGGCACATACAGGCCATCGCTGTCGTACTGCTGCATCGCCACTATCTGGCCATCGGTGTCGCTCAGCCAGTAGAGATACCCTTCGCCATCCCCCACCAGCACATGATCACCCAACACCACGGGCGCGGTGACGTTACGGTAGGAAAGCTGATTATTGGCCCAGCGCTCACGCCCGTTGGTGCGATCCACCGAATAGATATGGCCCTTGCTGTCGGTCAACACCAGATCGATGAGACCAAAGGCCAGATCCTGGTAGGAGGCATAGCGTCGCTTCCACAGCTCATCGCCACTGATCAGCTTCTGCGCCACCAGCTCACCATTATAGGCAATGGCAAACAACTCATTGCCGATCACCAGGGGGGCCCCATCTACGTCCACCATACGATCCAGCTCGGTAGAGCCAGTGGGATTAGCGACCTTGGCAATGTGTGCCAGCTGACCATTCTCCAGCAACAGCACGTTCAGACGACCATCGGCGCGGCCATACAAAACGCCCCCCGAGGTGATCACAGGACGAGAGACGCCGCGCAGAGTCAACTTGGGCAGATCATCGCTGGCCGTCCAGAGCAGCAGACCATCGTCGGCGTTGAGGGCAAACAAGCGGCCGGCGGAGGTGTTCACCACTACCTTGCCATCCTCTACCGCCGGCGCGGCCAGTATCTCCCCCGCCACCTGACTCTGCCATACCAGCTCTCCTGTCTCCTGGGACAGGCAGTACAGCACCCCATTCTCTGAGCCGATAAACAGGTGACCATACGCAACCGCCAGACCACCGGCCAACCGCGGGCTGCGGCGATCTTCATTTACCGGCAGATCAGACAGGTCCTGTTGCCACAGCACAGTGCCATCCTGCTTATCCAGCGCCATCACCACCCCATCCCGGGCGGCGGCGAACAGGCGGTCATCGGCAATCACGGGCGCCAATTGGGAGTAGAAGTGACCTACCCCATCCCCCACCGAGCGCTTCCACAGTGTCTTGGCGGCGAACTGCGACTGTACCTCAGGCACAGGATCCATCACCACCACGTCCTCCTCACCACCGAACAGGGAGCAGCCTGACAGGGTGAGGGTGGCCAGCAGGGGCAGGCTCCAGCGAGACAAAGACTTAGGCTTGCGGCTTGGCATCGGCACTGTCCTCGGCACTCGCCAGGTCATCCAGCTTGGCAGTCACGGCAGGGTTACCGTTGATGCCGGCTGCCGCCAAGGCGGCCTGATAGGCAGTTCGGGCTTTGTCCTTTTCGCCCTGCAACAAGAAGAGATCGCCGCGCACTTCGGCCACCAGGCCGGTGTAGGCCGGCTCCTTGAGCTCATCCAGCAGGTTGAGGGCCGGGGCGTATTCGCCCTGAGCACCCAGTACCCGCGCCAAGCGCAAGGTTGCCAGCGGCTTGAGTTCAGCATTCGCGCTGGTGGTGGCCACCCGCTTGAGCTGTTCGGCAGCCAAGGGCAACTGCTCTTGCGCTATGGCCACCGAGGCCAGTTGCAGGGCCGCCAGATCGCCGTAGGTATCTTTATGCGCGGCAACAAAAGCGCTGCCCGCCTTAATGGCAGCCTCACCTCCGGCCTGCATCTGCTCCATCAACTGGGCATATTCGGCGGACGCGGTTTCCTGCTGGCCCTCACGATACTCGGTGTAATAACGCCAGCCAAACAGGCCCAGCAAGCCCAGCACAGTGCCGGCGATGATGGACTTGCCGTTCTCCGCCCACCACTGCTTGATCGCCTCAACCTGTTGCTCTTCTGAGTTATAAATTTCCAAGATTATGCTCCTTTGCCTGCCAGCAGCTGGATCAGCTCGGCGACCTTGCGAGTCTGTTGCTCACCCTGCTTGAGATCCTTGACGGTGACCACGCCCTGGGCCACCTCCTCTTCACCGAGGATGAGCGCCAACTCGGCCCCCACCTTATCGGCCCGTTTCAACTGTTTCTTGAAATTGCCCCCGCCGCAGTGGGTCATCAGCCGCAGGCCCGGTACGGCCTCCCGCAGTTGTTCGGCCAGGGCAAAACCGGCGGCCGTCAGCCCCTCTCCCATGGTGCAGAGGTAGACGTCTACCGGCGCCTTGACATTGTCGGTCTTCTGCAGGGTTTCCAGCAGCAGCACCAGGCGCTCCAGCCCCATGGCAAAGCCCACCGCCGGGGTAGCTTGGCCACCCAGCTGCTCCACCAGGCCATCGTAGCGCCCCCCACCACAGACAGTGCCCTGGGCGCCCAGGCTCTGGGTGACCCACTCAAAGACGGTGTAGTTGTAATAATCCAGACCGCGCACCAGGCGTTCGTTCACCTCGTAGGCGATGCCGGCCGCGTCCAGCAGCTGACACAAGCCGGCAAAGTGGGCGCGGCTCTGCTCGCCAAAGAAATCCGCCAGCCGCGGGGCATCCACCAGCAACGTCTGGATATCGGCATTTTTGGTATCCAGCACCCGCAGCGGATTGCTGTACATGCGACGCTGGCAATCCTCGTCCAGCTGCTCCTTGTGCTGCTCCAAAAAGGCCACCAGGGCGGTGCGATAGGCGGCCCGCTCCTCGCTGGAACCTAGGGTGTTGAGCTGCAGGGTCAGGTGCTCACTGATGCCCAGCTGACGCCACAGCCGGGCGGTCAACAGGATCAGCTCGGCATCGATATCCGGGCCATTGAGGCCAAACACCTCCACCCCGAACTGATGGAACTGGCGGTAACGCCCCTTCTGGGGACGCTCGTGACGGAACATGGGGCCGATATACCAGACGCGACGTTCCTGGTTGTAGACCAGACCATGCTCGATACAGGCCCGCACACATCCGGCGGTGCCCTCCGGCCGCAGGGTCAGGCTGTCACCGTTGCGATCCTCGAAGGTGTACATCTCCTTCTCGACCACGTCGGTCACCTCGCCGATGGCCCGTTTGAACAGGTGGGTCATCTCGACGATGGGCATACGCATCTCACTATAGCCATACGAGGCCATCAGGTTGCGCAGGGAGGATTCTACCAGTTGCCAGACCGGAGTCTGCTCCGGCAGGCAGTCGTTCATGCCGCGAATAGCTTGGATCTGTTTGGCCACGTCGGTACTCGAATGCAATTAGAAACCAGGGGAAAAAGTGCACGCATTATAGGGAGTTTCCCCCCCGAGGTAAAACGCCCGGGCGGGAAAGCGACGCCGTCATTCGGTGGGCGTCACATCGATGCGGTTGCCCTGATCCAGCCGGGCCACCTTGGCGCGGATCCGTGCCTCAAGGGCGTCGACCAGATCCAGGTTATCCAGCCGATCCACCCGCTGGCCATCTTCATACAGGGCGCTCTTCTTGCTGGCGCCGGCCAGCCCCAGGTTGGAGACCAGGGCCTCGCCGGGGCCATTGACCACGCAGCCGATGATGGAGACATCCATGGGGGTGACAATGTCTTCGAGCCGCTGCTCCAGGGCATTGACGGTGGCGATGACATCAAACTCCTGCCGGGAGCAGGAGGGACAGGCGATGAAGTTGATGCCGCGGGAGCGGATGCGCAGGGACTTGAGAATATCAAAGCCCACCTTCACCTCTTCCACCGGATCGGCGGCCAACGAGATGCGCAGGGTATCGCCGATGCCGTCCGCCAGCAGCATCCCCAGGCCGATGGCGGACTTCACCGCTCCGGCGCGAAAACCACCGGCTTCGGTGATGCCCAGGTGCAAGGGCTGCTCGATCTGACGGGCCAGCTGGCGATAGGCTTCCACTGCCAGGAAGACATCGGAGGCCTTGACGCTCACCTTGAACTGGTCAAAGTTGAGCCTATCCAGTATCTCCACATGGCGCAGGGCTGACTCAACCAAGGCCTCAGGGGTCGGCTCGCCATACTTGTCCATCAGCTCCCGCTCCAGGGAGCCGCCATTGACGCCGATGCGGATGGGAATGTTCTTGTCCCGCGCGCAATCCACCACGGCACGGATGCGATCTTCAGTGCCGATATTGCCCGGGTTGATCCGCAGGCAATCGGCGCCATACTCGGCCACCTTGAGGGCGATGCGATAGTCGAAGTGGATGTCGGCCACCAGCGGCAGAGTCACCTGACGACGGATCTGGGCGAACGCCTCGGCCGCCTCCATGGTGGGGACGGACACCCGCACTATGTCGGCCCCGGCCCGGGCAATGGCCTGGATCTGGGCCACGGTGGCCGCCACATCCGTGGTACGGGTGTTGGTCATGCTCTGAACCGAGATGGGTGCATCGCCCCCTACGGCCACCTTGCCCACCATGATCTGCTTGCTGATCCGGCGCTTGATCGGGGAAACCACATCACTCATACAATCAACTCTTGCTCGGCAGGGTAAATCGGGCCACCTGGCCCGCCTTGAAGCGGGTCATATCCACCGGCTCACCGGCAAGGCTCAGGCTAAGAGCCTGCGGCGCGCCGACCACCAAACGGTAAGGCGGTACCCCAGACAAGCTCTGCTGGGCGCCGGCCTTCTTCAGACCCTCCAGCAGCACCTTGCCGGTGGCATCCGTCACGCGCAGCCAGCAGTCAGCCTTAAATGACAGGGCCAACTCGCCGGCAACGCTCGCATCTGAGGGCGTCGCCGGAACTGCCTCGGCCGCCGCAACAACGGCTGAAGTATCAGCGCTCAGCGGGGTGGCGGACGGGGCCGAGGTGGCGGGGGCCATGGCCTGACCGGCGGAAACCGCCGCGCTCAGGGGCGCAGCCGCTGCACTGACCAGTGCCTCACTGCTGACCACAGCACCACTGACTGGCGCTGCGGCAGAAACAGCCGTTGCCAAAGATTCGGTAGAACTGTCCAGCAGGCGCATGGTGTCGGCCAGATTGCTGGTCTTGGGCGTCTCTGCCGGCTGTTGCCACCACCAGGCAAACATGCCCACCGCCAGCACAATGAACGCCAGCCAGGAGGCATAGCGCAGCCGGTTCTCGCTAGCCTCACGGCTGGTGCGCCGGGAGAAGCTATGCATCTGGTGACCGTATTCGGGGGTTCGCTCGGCCATGGCCTCGTAGGCGGCCACTATAGGCTCATCCGCAATCCCCAGCAGCTTGGCATAGGACTTGATATAGCCCCGGGTGAAGGTGCTGGCGGTTTTTTGATCAAAGCGATCCAGCTCCAGATCCCGAATCAGGGAAACGCGCAAATTCAGGCGAGCAGCTACCTCCCCCTGGGACAGCTGACGCTGCTCACGGGCATTACGCAACATCAAACCTGGACTGGGACGAGCTTCCGGCGTAGCGGGTGCCGGCTCTGTGTGGGTATCAGTAGTCATTGTTTATATATCTTTTTGCTTGGGCGGAGTCCGGAAAACGACGTACCAGCTCGCCGCCGAACTTATGCAATTGGGCCAATTCTCCCAGCTCTTGCGCCAGACGCAAGCGTAGCCACAAACTTTCTGCCGTCTCTGGCAAGCCTAACTGGGCATAGCGGCTCAAAGACACACCAGCCGCGTCTCGCCGCTTGCTATCCAGCTCCATAGCGGCCTTCGCCAGCCAGGCTTGCCCCTTGCGCGGGTTGTAGCTTACCGCCTGTTCGTAATACTGCAAGGCCTTATCTGGCTGGCCCGCCAAGCTGGCGCAGTAACCGGCATTCTCATAAGTATCCCCCATGTCCACGTAATCAGGCTGGGCTACCGCTTTGAGGAACTGGCGCTCGGCCTCGTCATAGCGTTTTTGCTTACACAGGAAGACACCGTAGTTGTTCATGGCATTGGCATCACTGCCGTGCAGAGAGAGTAATTTACGGTAGGCGGCATCGGCGGCCTGGGTATCGCCCACTTTTTGATAATAGTAAGCCAGGGTCAGGTGGGCTTCGGCACTGCGGGGATCCATGGAGAGCGCCTTGTCCAGATTAAATCTCGCCTGGCTCAGATCCCCTTTTTTCATGTAGCCCACCGCCAGCTCGACCCGCGTCTTGGCGGCAGCGGCGGTGTCGATGGATTGAGCCGCACGGGAGGTGTTGTTGCCGATATAGGTGGTTTCGGTTACACAGCCGGGCAGCAGCGCCAACACTGCCCAAGCCAACAAGCTGTTAGTTTTCATGTGTATGAGCAATAACGGACTGGATTTCAAAGCATTTTGACCGAAATACCCTCTTGTTGCATCCGTTTTTTCATGGTTCGCTTGGTTCTGTCGATCACGTCACCTACCAGCTGCCCGCAGGCGGCATCAATGTCATCCCCCCGGGTTTTGCGCACTATGACGGTAAAGCCATACTCCATCAGCACCTTGGCGAAACGGTCAATCCGGCTGTTGCTCGGTTTGCCATAAGGATTGCCGGGAAAAGGATTGAAGGGGATCAGGTTGATCTTGCTCGGCGTGTCCTTCAAGGTCTTGGCCAGCTCGTGGGCATGCTGCATGTCATCATTGATGTGATCGAGCAGCACATATTCCACCGTCACCCGCCCCTGGTTGGCATTGGACTTGTCCAGGTAGCGGCGCACCGCCGACAGGAAGTCGTCGATGTTGTACTTGTCGTTGATGGGCATGATCTCGGAGCGCAAGGCGTCGTTGGGCGCGTGCAGCGAGATGGCTAACGCCACGTCAATCATGTCGCCCAGCTTATCCAACGCCGGCACCACCCCGGAAGTGGAGAGGGTCACCCGGCGCTTGGACAGGCCAAAGCCGAAATCATCCATCATCAGCTCCATGGCCGGCACCACGTTGGCCAGATTGAGCAGCGGCTCACCCATGCCCATCATCACCACGTTGGTGATGGGACGCTTGCCGGTCTCCTTGGAGAAGCCAATGACCTTGGCGGCCCGCCATACCTGACCAATGATCTCAGACACAGTGAGATTACGGTTAAAGCCCTGCTGAGCGGTGGAGCAGAACTTGCATTCCAGGGCACACCCCACCTGGGAGGAGACACACAGGGTGGCCCTGTCCTCCTCGGGGATGTAGACGGTTTCTACCTCCTGATCCCCCACCCGCAAGGCCCACTTGATGGTGCCATCAGCGGAGCGCTGCTCCTGACTGATCTCGGGTGCGCGGATCTCGCAGCGCTGTTGCAACTTTTCCCGCAAGGCCTTGTTGATGTCGGTCATGGCGGCAAAGTCATCACAGCCAAAGTGGTAGATCCACTTCATGACCTGATCGGCACGAAACGGCTTCTCACCCAGCTCGGCGAAGAAGGCGCGCATCGCCTTGCGATCCAGATCCAGCAGGTTGATTTTTGACTCGCTCATGGGGGCCTCTGTGATGAACTACCAGCTTTGGGGGCGGCATTGTACAAATAATGTTTCAGCTATGCTAGGGAGCCCGGCCGGTGGTGACGGCTAAAACAACAGGGGAGCCTGGGCTCCCCTGTTGGCTAGCTTGCAACTTTTTGCTGCTGCGTCATTGAGTTAGCGGGTGCGCGGGCAAATCTCTTCCGTGGTGAAAAAATAGGCAATTTCACGCTCCGCCGAGGTGGTGCTGTCGGAGCCGTGCACGGCGTTTTGCTGCACCGAGCTGGCATAGTCGGCCCGAATGGTACCGGCCTGTGCCTTGGCGGGATCCGTGGCGCCGATCACCTCCCGGTGACGGCGAATGGCATCCTCGCCTTCCAGCACCTGTACCATGATGGGCCCTGAGGTCATGAACTTGATCAGGGGGTCATAAAACGGCTTGCCCTGGTGCTCGGCATAAAACCCCTCGGCCTGCTCACGGCTCAGATGCAGCATCTTAGCGGCGATGATCTGCAGGCCGGCATTTTCGAAACGATGATAGATGTCGCCGACGAGATTGCGCCCCACAGCGTCGGGTTTGATGATGGAAAAGGTACGTTCAATGGTCATCGACATGGACTCCTTAAGCGCCGTCAAAACAAGGGCGTGCTTCCGATTATACGGATGCACGCCCATCTGACACGGGCAAACAGGCGTTTTTATGAAATCTTTTAACTAACTCTCACTGCCCGGTCCAGGCGCATCAGGCTTGCGCCACCTGGTGCAGCCAGGCGGCGATGGTGCGCAGCCCGTGGCCCTTACCGCCCGGGGCCCACAGATCCGTGGCGTTCTTCTGGAAGGAGGCAGACAAGTCCAGATGCAGCCACTGTTCTACCCGACTGTCGACAAAGCGCGAGAGGAAGGCGGCCGCCGTGCTGGCGCCCGGCGTCCCTTCCGCCCCGGCGATGTTACCCAGCTCAGCATAGGCGGAGCTGAGCATCGGCAGGTGCCAGGTGGCCAGCGGCAGCGGCCAGCAAAGCTCCTGCTGGCGGCGGGCCAGGGCACACAGGGCGAAGGCATCCTCCTCCTTGAGGCTAAAGACGCCATGGTAGTCACGGCCCAGGGCCGCCTTGGCCGCACCGGTCAGGGTCGCGGCATCCAGCAGATAGCGGCAGCCCGTCTGGCTGGCATTGATCAGGCCGTCAGCCAGCACCAACCGTCCCTCGGCATCGGTGTTTTGCACCTCTACCGTCACGCCATTGCGATAGGTGAGGATGTCGCCCAGCTTGAAGGCCTTGCCACTCACCAGGTTCTCGGCACAGCACAAAAACAGCTTGATGCGAGCCTTAAGCCCCTGACGGATGGCCAGCGCCAGGGCGCCGCTCACCATGGCGGCCCCGCCCATGTCCGACTTCATGGGCAACATCATGTCCGAGGGTTTGAGACTGTAGCCGCCGGAATCGAAGGTGATGCCCTTGCCCACCAGGCAGGCCAGCACGGGCGCGCGCTCATCGCCGCTGGGGTTGTAGTCCAGCTCCAGCAACACGGGCGGCCTGTCGCTGCCGCGCCCCACCCCATAGATCCCCACCATACCCAACTCCCGCAGTTCTTCACCGACGATGAAGCGGGCCGTCACGGCCTCGGGGGCCTGACGGCGGATAAATTCGGCCGCCTGCTCGGTCAGGCTCTGGGGATAGATCTCTTCCGGCGTGCCGTTGGTGAGCTCGCGCACCCAGCGGGTACACTCCAGCAGGGCATCCAGTTGCGCCTGTTCGGCCACCGGCATCTCCCCCAAATAGAGGTTTTGCTTGCCGCGAGGGTTATAGAAACCCTGATAGAAGGCATAGCGCCGCTCCAGATCCCAGCCCTCGCCGGACAGACAAACCTGCTTGATCCCCTGACCATCCAGGCGACGGCCGGCACGCTGGATCTGACGCAGCCACTCTGCCTCTTGGGTTCCCAGATGGATCAGGGCGCCGGTGGAGACAAAACTCAGCAGGGCCTGCTCACCCCATTGGGGGTCGGCAGGCTGTTGGGACAACAGAATCTTCATGACAGCAGACATGCAAAGGGATCCTTCTCAATCTAACAAGAAAAAACCAGGCCACCCGCCGGTGGCCTGTTGATACTACTCCTCGTCCAGCTCGCCGAGCCAGGCCAGTATGATGGCCTCCAAGATAGCTTCGTTGGAGTGGGCAGGATCATCGTCAAACTCAGGTAGCTCACAGACCCACTGGTGCAGATCGGTGAAGCGGACTTGACGGGGATCCTGCAGGGGAAACCGCTCGGCCAGAGCCAGGGCGATCTCCAGGCTGTCTATCCACTTGAGGGACATGTGACCTCCTTGCCAACCGGCACAGGCGTCAGTGACGCTCCGAGGCCAGGTTGATGGTGTATTTGGGGATCTCGACCACCAGATCGTCATCCGCCACCTTGGCCTGACAGCTCAGCCGTGACTGCGGCTCCAGCCCCCAGGCCTTATCCAGCATATCATCCTCCAGCTCGTCACTGGGCTCCAGGGAATCAAACCCCTCCCGGACGATGCAGTGGCAGGTGGTACAGGCGCAGGACTTCTCGCAGGCATGCTCAATCTCGATGTGATTGCGCAATGCCACATCCAGTATGGTCTCTCCCGTCTCGGCCTCCAGTACGGCACCGTCCGGACAGAGCGTTTCATGGGGCAATACGATGATTTTCGGCATGTTACACCTTGTCGATTTGTTGTCCCTGCAGCGCGCGGCGGATGGAATCATCCATGCGACGGGCGGCAAATTCTGCGGTGGCGTGTTCCACCTGGGCGATGGCCGCTGTGATGGCGTCCAGATCCGGCCCTTGGCGCACCTGGCGCAGCTGGGTGAGGGCCGTCTCGATGACGGCGCGATCGGCCCGCTCCAGCAGCCGTTCACCATCGGCCAGCAGCGCCTGGCTGACGCTCTCGATCACCCGGTCAGCCTCCACCTGCTGCTCTACCAGCATGCGGGCCTGCACGTCCGCCTCGGCATGGGCGATGGAGGCCCGCAGCATGTCGGCGATCTGGCTCTCCTGCAGACCATAGGCGGGTTTGACCTCAATGTGCGCCTGCACCTGGGTGCTGGTCTCCATGGCGGTCACCGACAGCAGGCCATCGGCATCCACCTGGAAGGTGATGCGGATATGAGCGGCGCCCGCCGCCATCGGGGGTATGCCCCGCAACTCGAAGCGTGCCAGGGAGCGGCAATCGGCCACCAACTCCCGCTCGCCCTGCACCACGTGGATGGCCATGGCCGTCTGGCCGTCCTTGAAGGTGGTGAACTCCTGGGCGCGAGCCACCGGCAGGGTGGTGTTGCGGGGGATGATCTTCTCGGTGAGGCCGCCCATGGTCTCCAACCCCAGGGACAGGGGGATCACATCCAGCAGCAGCATCTGGTTATCGGGCTTGTTGCCCACCAGCACATCCGCCTGGATGGCCGCGCCCAGCGCCACCACCTTGTCCGGATCTATGCTGGTGAGCGGCGGCTTGCCAAAGTAGGCCGCCACCTGCTCCCGCACCAATGGCACCCGGGTGGAGCCCCCCACCATCACCACCTCCAGCACCTCATCGGCCGTCACACCGGCATCTTTGAGGGCACGCCGGCAGGCCAGCAGGGTCTTCTTGACGAGCGGCTGAATGAGGGCATCAAACTGACTGCGGCTCAGTTCCCCCTGCCAACCGAGGAAGGAAAGGGTCAAGCTGTCCTGGACGGTGAGCCGCTCCTTGGCCTCACAAGCCAAGTCCAGCAGTTGGCGCTGCTCCTGGGGCGTCAGGGCCCGCGTCAAGTTCAGCTGCCCCAGCAGCCAGTCGGCCAGGGCATGATCGAAGTCATCGCCGCCCAGGGCAGAGTCGCCACCGGTGGCCAGCACCTCAAACACCCCACGGTGCAATCGCAGGATGGAGATGTCGAAGGTGCCGCCGCCCAGATCGTAAACGGCGATGAGCCCCTCCTGCCCCGAGTCCAGCCCGTAGGCCACGGCGGCGGCGGTGGGTTCGTTCAGCAGGCGCAGCACGTGCAGCCCGGCCAGGCGAGCGGCATCTTTGGTGGCCTGGCGCTGACCATCATTGAAGTAGGCCGGCACCGTCACCACCACCCCATCCAGGCGGGCGCCCAGGCTCTGCTCGGCCCGTTGCGCCAGGCACTTGAGGATCTCGGCCGAGACCTGCACCGGGTTGACGGTCCCCACTGCCGTCTCGATCTGCACCAGGCGTCCCTCACTGTCACTGAGCTGATACGGCAACCGACCGGCGTCCACGTCGGCCAGCGACTTGCCCATCAAGCGCTTGATGGAAGAAAGGGTGTTGAGGGGGTCTTGGGCGGCTTGCTGCTTGGCCTGCCAGCCCACCAGGGTAGCGTCCTGGCCGTAGCGCACCACCGAGGGCAGGATCACCTGGCCGTCGGCATCCGCCAGCGCCTCGGCCTGGCCGCTGCGCACCACGGCCACCAGGGAGTTGGTGGTGCCCAGATCGATGCCTACCGCCCACTTGTGCTGATGGGGGGCGGCACTCTGGCCGGGCTCTGCAATGTGTAATAACGCCATCTGTTTAATCGTCCAACAAAGAGTCTTCCAGCCGCTCCAGCTCCAGCTGCAGCTTGGCCATGAATTTGAGTTTGCGCACCCAGTCCGCCGCCGCCGGCCACTCACCGGCGTCCAGGGTCTGACTCAAGGCGGTGCGCATCTGCTGCTGGGCCTGGGTGAGTTCAGCCGCCAGGGTGGCAGCGGCCAGCAGGGGATTGTCAGCCAGCGGCAGTTCATCCAGCGCCTCCCGCCAGGTCCACTGCTGTTCGAGAAAGTCCATATCCTGCAGGGTCTGCTGCTCACCGCGGATCTCGAGCCCCTGCAGGCTCAGCAGGTACTCGGCGCGCGCCACCGGTTCCTTGAGGGTATTGAAGGCGGCATTGATCTCGGCGGCCCATTGCAGGGCGCGACTGCGATCGGCTTCACTGGCGGCGGCAAATTTGTCCGGATGGTACTGCTGCTGCAGTTGACGATAGCGGCTGGCCAGCTCGGCTGAGTCCAGTTCAAAGGCGATGGGAAATTGGAAGATCTCGAAATAGTTCACCCGGCACTCCCGCACAAAAACAAGCGGCCGGCTGGGCAGCCGGCCTGACGTCAGGGCCTAGACGATGAAGCTTTCGCCGCAGCCGCACTCGTCCTTGACGTTGGGATTATGGAATTTAAAGCCCTCGTTGAGCCCTTCTTTGACAAAGTCCAACTCGGTGCCGTCAAGATAAAGCAGGCTCTTGCTATCCACCACCACCTTGACGCCGTACTGCTCGAAAATTTGATCGTCGGCATCGCTCTCGTCGACAAACTCCAGCACATAGGCCATGCCGGAGCAGCCGGAGGTCTTGATGCCCAGCCGGACACCGAGGCCCTTGCCCCGGTTGGCCAGAAAAGTTCGTACGCGGTTTGCCGCCGCTTCGGTCAGGGTGATGGCCATCACTCGCTTCCTTCTTGTTATTCCAGACCTTTCTTCTGCTTGTAGTCGGCGATGGCCGCCTTGATGGCATCCTCCGCCAAAATGGAGCAGTGGATCTTGACGGGCGGCAGCGCCAGCTCTTCGGCAATGGCGGTATTCTTGATAGCCGCCGCCTCATCCAGCGTCTTGCCCTTGACCCACTCGGTCACCAGAGAGCTGGAGGCGATGGCGGAACCGCAACCGTAGGTCTTGAACTTGGCATCCTCGATGACCCCGGCTTCGTTGACCTTGATCTGCAGCTTCATCACGTCGCCGCAGGCCGGCGCCCCCACCATGCCGGTGGCCACATCCGGATCATCCTTGCTGAAGGAACCGACGTTGCGCGGATGCTCGTAATGATCGATTACTTTTTGACTGTATGACATGTCACACCTCCTACCTATTCCGTGCAGTGCTTAATGATGCCGTGCAGCGCTTAATGATGTACCCACTCGACCTTGCTCAGGTCGATGCCGTCTTTGTACATGTCCCACAGGGGCGACATCTCCCGCAGCCGGTCGATGGACTCGTTGATCAGGGTGACGGCGTAATCTATCTCTTCTTCGGTGGTGAAGCGGCCCATGCTGAAGCGGATGGAGCTGTGGGCCAGCTCATCGTTGAGCCCCAGGGCACGCAACACGTAGGAAGGCTCCAGACTGGCGGAGGTACAGGCCGAACCGGAGGAGACCGCCAGGTCCTTCAAGGCCATCATCAGTGACTCCCCTTCCACATAGTTGAAGCTGACGTTGAGGTTGCCCGGTACCCGCTTCTCCAGGGAGCCATTGATGTACACCTCTTCGATATCCTTGATGCCGTTCCACAACCGCTCCCGCAGTGCCAGCAACCGCTTGGCTTCCTCAGCCATCTCCAGCTTGGCCAGGCGGAAGGCTTCGCCCATGCCGACGATCTGGTGGGTCGGCAGGGTGCCGGAGCGCATGCCGCGCTCATGGCCACCACCGTGCATCTGAGCCTCCAGACGCACCCGCGGCTTGCGCCGCACGTACAAGGCGCCTATCCCCTTGGGGCCATAGATCTTGTGCGCCGACAGGGACATCAGATCCACCTTCATGGCCTCAACGTCGATGGGCAGCTTGCCGGCACTCTGGGCGGCATCCACATGGAAGAACACCTTCTTGGCCCGGCACAGCTCACCGATGGCGGCGATGTCCTGGATGACGCCAATCTCGTTGTTCACATGCATCAGGCTCACCAGTATGGTGTCGGGCCGCATGGCCGCCTCCACCTGTTGCAGACTGATGATGCCATCGGATTGCGGCTCCAGATAGGTCACCTCGAAGCCTTGGCCTTCCAGATAGCGGCACGGATCCAGCACCGCCTTGTGTTCTGTCTTGCTGGTGATGATGTGCTTGCCCTGCTTCTCGTAGAAGTGGGCAATGCCCTTGATGGCCAGGTTGTTGGATTCGGTCGCCCCCGAGGTGAAGACGATCTCGCGCGGGTCCGCGCCAAGCAGGTCGGCGATGTGGTTGCGGGCCTCGTCCACCGCCTCTTCGGCCTGCCAGCCGAAGCGATGAGAGCGGGACGCCGGATTGCCAAAGGTGCCATCCAGGGTCAGACAGTGCATCATCTTCTCTGCCACCCGGGGATCCACCGGGCAGGTGGCTGAATAATCCAGATAAATCGGCAGCTTCATGGTCTACTCCAAATTCTGCGTATCTTGTCTGCATGCAAGCCAAGCTGGCTTAGCGGGCCACACGATCCAGCGGCATGGTAATGATGCTGGCCTTGTGACTGTGTTTATCCTGCTGTTGCGCCACCTGCTTGACCTCCGCCTGAGCCACCAACTCGGCCAGGGTGATGTCGTCAAGAAAGTTGCTGATCCGCTCGCTCAAGTCGCGCCACAGGGAGTGCGTCAGGCATTGTACTCCCCCTTGGCAGCCATGTTGACCATGACAGCGGGTGGCATCCACAGATTCATTGACCGCGGCTATCACCTGGCCCACAGAGATGTCACCTGCGGCCATGCCCAGGCGATAACCGCCACCGGGTCCCCGCACGCTTGACACCAACCCCTGCTTGCGCAGGCGGGAGAACAGCTGCTCCAGATAAGACAGGGAGATGCCCTGCCGCTCGGAAATATCGGCCAGCGGGACTGGCCCCAGATCGGTGTGCAAGGCCACATCCAGCATGGCTGTGACGGCGTAACGTCCTTTGGAAGTCAGTCTCATGGCGAGGTCACCCGTTTGTTGAACTTAAGATGACTATTCCATGACTGACTATTTCAGTCAAGTATTTAACCCCTGCCTTTACTCAACTATTTTTCTCATGCCCGCTGGCCCGCTGGGTGGCGGTGAGAATACCGCGCAGTATGTTCAGCTCAAGGCTGTCGGGGCGTGCCCGGTTATACAGACGACGCAGCTTGTTCATCACCTGACCGGGGTGCTCGTCCCGCAAGAAACCCACCTGGGTCAGGGTGCGCTCCAAGTGGTGATAAAAGCCATCCAACTCAGCCTGGGAGGGATAGGCCAGCGACTCATCGTCGGGCAGATTGGTCACGTCCGCCTGCCCGGGCAGCCAGGCCTGGCGCACCTCATAACAGAGGGTCTGCACCGCCATGGCTAGGTTCAGCGAGCTGTATTCGGGGTTGGCGGGAATGCAGACATGAAACTGGCACTGTTGCAGCTCGTCGTTGGTCAGGCCGGTGCGCTCCCGACCAAACACCAGTGCGACCTGGGCAGCCTGCCCCTCGGCAAACAGTTTGGCCGCCGCCGCCTTGGGATCCAGCATGGGCCATTGCAAGGTGCGGGAACGGGCACTGGTACCGATCACCAGCTGGCAGTCAGCAATCGCTTGCGCCAGGGTCGACACCGTCTTGACGTTGGCCAGAATATCCACGGCACCGGCCGCCATGGCGGTGGCACGCCCGTCCAGGGGCTCCTGGGGATCCACCAATACCAGCTGACGGATGCCCATGGTCTTCATGGCCCGGGCGGCGGAGCCTATGTTGCCGGGGTGGGAGGTGTTCACCAGAACGATGCGCAGATTGTCGAGCATGACGCTAAACCCTGTCTAAAAATCCGGGGGCAAATCCTACCACAGCCATTGGCCTTTGCCCCTTTTTCCTGCCCCACTGCCAGCGGTGTCTGTTTTGGGCGCATCTTCGCTGGCCCTCACCACTAGGGCTCACTGTGCTCACAGCGACACCGCCTTGGCGCTGACTAGCCGGCAGCCAAGCTGCCCGGCGCACGATCCGGCCGGGTATCGGCGGATTGAATAAAGCTGGCCAATTCCGTCAACCCACGGCGTAACAGAGTAGGCAACTGACTCAGATCCAAGCTATCGAGCAGGTTCTTCACCTCCAGCCCCAGCTCTGTGTCCCCTTCGATTTTGAGGCGTCGCTGAAAAAACAGGCTATCGGGGTCTTCCTTGCGCCCGGCGATCAGGATGAGATCGTTGAGACCCCCGCTGAAGCTGACGTCCTGCACCGGGGCCTGCTCCAGTACCTGCAGCTGACCATCTGCCAGGGTGATGAAGCAGTGCAAACCCAGATCGGTCACCGCCACCTTGAGGTACTTGCCAGCCAGAAAGTCGAAATCCCCATCGGCCAGGGCCTCGGCGCACACCTTGCGCAAGGCCAGATTCAACAGACGCTGCTGCAGGGCAAAGGGTAATAAGGACACGGGCGGACGCAACAGATCCGGGGCATGCTTGACCAACATGCGTTTGGCGGCTAACAACACAACTGGGCTCCTTTGAGGGATCAAAACGGCCTATCTAAGCACAAGCCGGCATCGCTCATGCTGTGGAAAATCAATTTTTTACCCTGCCACACCCCGATACTGCACCAGGTCAAAACCCTCTGCCGTCACTCTGGCTAGAATCCGGCTGTTGTTAGTCTCAGTAACGAGCCAGATATGGAACTACTCTGTCCGGCGGGCAATCTGCCTGCCTTGAAGACGGCCATCGACCAGGGTGCCGATGCCGTCTATATCGGATTGAAGGACGATACCAATGCCCGGCACTTCGCCGGTCTGAACTTTGATGATAAGAAGCTGGCCCGCGGGGTGGAGTATGTCCACCAGCATGGCCGAAAGCTGCACATCGCCATCAACACCTTCGCCCATCCCGGTGCCAGCCGCCGTTGGCAGGCGGCGGTAGACAAGGGCGCGGATCTGGGGGCCGATGCCCTCATCATCGCCGACCTGGCGGTGCTGGAATATGCCAGTCAGCGCTATCCGGAGATGGAGCTGCACCTGTCGGTACAGGCCTCCGCCACCAATGCCGCAGCGATCCGCTTCTACCAACAGGCCTTCAACATCCAGCGGGTGGTGCTGCCCCGAGTGCTGTCTATCCATCAGGTGCGGCAGTTGGCCAAGGAGAGCCCTGTCCCTCTGGAGGTGTTTGCCTTTGGCAGCCTGTGCATCATGGCCGAGGGACGCTGCTACCTCTCCTCCTACCTGACCGGTGAGAGCCCCAACACGGTGGGCGCCTGCTCGCCGGCTCGCTTCGTGCGCTGGCAAGAAACCCCTGCCGGGCTGGAGTCGCGCTTGAACGAGGTGCTGATCGACCGTTATGCGCCCGGAGAAAACGCCGGCTACCCCACCTTATGTAAGGGACGCTATCAGGTGGAGGGGCACACCTTCCACACCCTGGAAGAGCCCACCAGCCTCAATACCCTGGCCCTGCTGCCAGAGCTGTTTGAGATGGGTGTCTGCTCGGTGAAGATCGAGGGCCGCCAGCGCAGCCCGGCCTATGTGGAACAGGTCACCCGGGTGTGGCGTGCCGCCATCGACCGCTACCGTCGGGATCCCGCCAGCTACCAGGTGGCCCCCCAATGGGATGCCCAATTGGCGGCGGTCTCCGAAGGCAGCCAGACCACCCTCGGCGCCTATCACAGACAATGGCAGTAAGGAGTCACAGATGAAGTATGCCTTGGGGCCCCTGCTCTATTTTTGGAACAAGACTGACACGCAAGCCTTTTATGATGCCGCCCGCCATAGCGAAGCGGACATCGTCTATCTGGGCGAGACTGTCTGCAGCAAGCGGCGCGAGCTCAAGCTGGGCGACTGGCTGGAGCTCGCTCATGGCCTGCGGCAGGCGGGCAAGGAGGTGGTGCTCTCCACCCTGGCGCTGATCCAGGCCCCTTCCGAGCTCAATGAGCTGGCCAGCTGGCTGGATAACGGTGAATTCAGCATCGAGGCCAACGATCTGGGCACGGTGCAGCTGTTGGCCGAGCGCCAGCTGCCCTTCACCTGTGGCCCGGCCATCAACTGTTACAACGCCGAGGTCATTCGCCTGCTGCTGGATCGCGGCATGCAGCGCTGGGTCATGCCGGTGGAACTCTCCGGCCAATGGCTGGCCGAGGTGCTGGCGGAGTGTCAGGCCCATGGGCTGCGAGAACGCTTTGAAGTCGAGGTATTTGCCTACGGTCACCTGCCGCTGGCCTATTCGGCCCGCTGCTTCACCGCCCGAGCGGTAAACCGTCCCAAGGACAAGTGTCTCAAGGCCTGTCTGGATTATCCCCTGGGGATGCCAACCCACAGCCAGGAGGGCGAACAGGTGTTTGTGCTCAACGGCATCCAGACCCAGTCAGGCCACTGCTATAACCTAGTCAATCAACTGCCGGAGATGGCAGAGCTGGTGGATGTGGTGCGACTGAGCCCTCAGCCTGAGACCCTGGACTGGCTGACGCGGTTTCGGGCCAATGAAACCGGTCTGGCGCCCCAGCCGCTGCAGCCAAACCAGGATTGCAACGGCTACTGGCGCCGCATTCCCGGCATGTGCTTGGTGGACTAGTCGTTCAGGCACAGCCCCCTTGCAATAACAAAAAGCCCCTTTTGGGGCTTTTTTATCTGACTGGCAGAGGGCGCAGATCAGTCCAGCTGGCTGCCGTCGTCATCGTCACTGTCGCCTTGGGGCGCCAGCAACTGCAACTCCAGCCGGGCATAACGATGCTCGATGAAGTCATAGACATTGTTAGCCAGCGACAGCTTGAAATAGCTGACCGCCTTGTCATCGTTGCCCTGCAGTTGACTCAACTTGGCAAAGTAAAAGTAGGCCTCGCACAGGCGTTCAGCCAGTTCACGGTTATCCCGCGACTCCTGCTCCACTCCCTGCAGGAACTGATTGATACCTTGCTTGCCGGCAAACACCGACACAATACGCCAGCCCCACTCATCGCTGTGACGCTGGTTGTAGCGCCGCTGCAACTCCTGAAAGGCCATCTTGGGATCCTGCTTGCTCTCAGCCAAGTACAACCAAAGCACCCGGTAAGGATCTTCGGGCTTGTGACGATAAAACTCCGCCAGATCTTTGACCGCCAGCTTGCTTCGGCCACCGTAATAGAGGGCAATCCCGCGGTTGAGATAGGCATAGTCATAATCGGGCATCAGCTCGAGGGCAGAATCAAACGCATCGTAGGCCTCATCGAAGCTCTGCTGCTCGGTCAGGTACACACCGATGAAATTGTAAGCTTCGGCAAAATCGGGGCGCTCCCGCAGGGCTCGGGTGAAGTCAATCCGAGCCATGGTGCGCAAACCGACCCGGTCAAAGACCACACCGCGCTCATAAAACAGCTCAGCCCGTTGCTCACTGTTAAGCTCATTGCTGGAAAGCAACTGCCCAAGCCGGGCCAAGGCCAGCTCACTCTGATAAGAGACCTGCAGGGGAGTGGCCAGCACCACTTCGGTATTCGCCGGCGGTGCGGGAATCATGCTGGGGTTGCTATGGCTACTGCAACCGGCCAGAGTGAGAAGAAACAGGGCGTTACAAGCCGCCCAGGACAGATCCCTAAAGTACAAAGATGGCTCCGAAAAACCTGCTGGTCTGAGTCTGCTATGTTAAGTGCCGTTGTCTGCTTTGTCATGCTCGGCTCCCCAGATAAAAGCCGGCGGGCAGTGAAGTTTTCCACTTGACAATCGCATGACAGAAAAAAAAGAGCGCCTCGCGGCGCTCCTGCTCAGGGCTCCAGATCCGCCCCTTCCTTATTGACCTCGACAGGCATCAGATTGTCCCTGTCCATCTTGAGGAACATGGCCCAGGCACTGGCCACATAGATGGAGGAGTAGGTACCAAAGCCGATGCCGATCAACAAGGCGGTAGCAAAGCCATGGATCAAGGGCCCGCCTTGGAAAAACAGGGCGATCACCACAAACAAGGTGGTGCCCGAGGTGATCAGGGTGCGCCCCAGGGTCTCGGTCATGGCCACATCCAGGATCTGGGGTATGGTCATGTTGCGCAACTTGCGCGCATCCTCCCGCACCCGGTCGAACACCACTATGGTGTCGTTAAGCGAATAACCCACCACGGTGAGCACAGCCGCCAGCACGGTCAGATCAAACTCCAGCTGCCACCAGGAGAAGACCCCCAGAGTGACGATGACATCGTGTCCCAGGGAGAGCACGGCGCCGGTGGCCATCCGCCACTCGAAGCGAATGGCCACATACACCAGAATACACGCCAGCGCCGCGAAAATGGCCAGCATCCCTTGCTCTGCCAGCTCCTGGCCGACCGCCGGCCCGACAAACTCCACCCGGGTAAGCTGGGCTTGACTATCCAGTTGCTTGGCAGCCTCAAGCACCCCATCGGCGATGGCTTGTTGACTCACCTCGCCCTTGGGGGCCATGCGGATCAACACATCCCGATTGGAGCCAAAGTGTTGCACCACGGCGCCTTCCAGCTGACGCTGCGCCAGGGCTTCCCGCATGGCCGGCAACCCAGCCTCCTGGGTAAACTTGACCTCCACCACAGTCCCGCCGGTGAAGTCCAACCCCCAGTTGAGGCCCTTGGTAGCCAGAGCGAAGATGGACAGGGCCACCAGCAACAGCGACAGCACAGTGGCGGGCTTGGCAAAGCGCATGAATGGGATGGTCATTCCCGGTTTTAACAGTACGAACATGGCCTACCCCTAGATGGACAACTTGGTGAGACGCTTGCCGCCCCACACCAGATTCACCACGGCACGGGTGCCTGTGATGGCGGTAAACATGGAGCAGAGAATGCCGATCATCAGCACCAGGGCAAAGCCGCGCACCGGCCCGGTGCCCACCGCAAACAGGATGAAGGCGGTGATCAGGGTGGTGATGTTGGAGTCGGCAATGGTGGCAAAGGCACGCTCATAGCCCAGGTGGATAGCCTGCTGCACCGGGCGACCATTGCGCAACTCCTCACGGATCCGCTCGTAGATCAGCACGTTAGCATCCACTGCCATCCCCACGGTCAGCACGATACCGGCAATCCCCGGCAGTGTCATGGTGGCCCCCGGTATCATGGACATAACCCCCACCATCAACACCACGTTCAGCATCAAGGCTAAGTTGGCCACCAGGCCGAACATGCGGTAGTAGACCACCATGAAGACCATCACTATCCCCAAACCAAACAGGATGGCCTGCAGACCGTTGTCGATGTTCTGTTGCCCCAGGCTCGGACCTATGGTGCGCTCTTCCACTATCTGAATGGGCGCAATCAGGGCACCGGCCCGCAGCAGCAGCGCCAGGTTATGGGCTTCTTGGGGATTATCGATGCCGGTGATGCGGAAGTTACTGCCAAGGCGCGACTGTATGGTCGCCACATTGATCACCTCTTCCTGCTTGCGGAATTTGCGCTTGCCATCCTGCCCCGGCTCGCCGGTCGGCTTGTACTCGATGAAGACGGTGGCCATGGCTTTGCCCACGCTGTCCTTGGTGAAGGTGGACATCTTATTGCCGCCCTGACCATCCAGCTTGATGTTCACCTGCGGCCGGCTGTACTCATCCACGCCCGACTGGGCACCTATGATGTGGTTCCCGGTCAGGATCACCCGTTTTTGCAGCACCACAGGGCGGCCATCGCGATCCTGATACAGCTGGGAATTGGCTGGCACACGGCCCTGCATGGCGCTGGCCAGATCGGCACTATCGTCTACCAGACGGAACTCCAGGGTCGCCGTAGCGCCGAGGATCTCCTTGGCCCGGGCGGTATCCTGGATACCCGGCAGCTCCACCACGATGCGCTCTGTACCCTGCCGCTGCACCAGTGGCTCCGCCACCCCCAGTTCGTTGACCCGGTTGCGAATGATGGTGATGTTCTGCTCCAGGGCATACTCGCGGATCTCCTTGAGCTTGGCCTCGCTCATGCTGGCCTTAACCCAGAACTGGCCCTGGTCGTCATACTGGTCAAACTGCAGATCGGCGTGCTGCTTGCGCAACAGGGCCAGCCCCTTTTGCTGCGCGTCAGCCTCGCGAAATGCTACCAGTACCTTGTCGCCATCCCGACGTACGCCGGCATAACGGATCTTGTCCTCCCGCAGCAGAGTACGAAAGTCCTGTACCGTCTGATCCATCGACTTACTGATGGCTTCACTCATGTCCACCTCCATCAGGAAGTGCACACCACCTCGCAGGTCAAGCCCCAGCTTCATGGGGCCGGCACCCAGCCGGGTCAGCCATTCGGGTGTGGCCGGCGCCAGGTTGAGCGCCACTATGTACTGTTCACCCAAGGCGTTGGCCACAACCTCCTTGGCTCTGAGCTGATCGTCAGCCTTGTTGAAACGCACCAGCACCTGCCCCTTGTCCAGGGCGGCCGACTTGACCTCAATGCCAGCCTGCTGCAACGAGCCGGTTACTTGATCCAGCGTTGCCAGCGCGACCTCATGACCACGGGAACCGGACACCTGCAAGGCAGGGTCCTCCCCGTATAGATTGGGCGCTGCATACAGGAAGGCGACGGCGAGCACCAGGCACACCATCAGGTACTTCCACAGCGGATACCGATTTAACACGGCAGCCTCCTTGGGCTATTTACATGGACTCGATGGTGCCCTTGGGCAGAATGGCGCTGACGAAATCTTTCTTGATGGTGATGTTGGTGTCGCCGTTGAGAGCCAGCACCAGGTAGTCGCTGTCGGCACTGACCTTGACTATCTTGCCCACCAAACCACCGTTGGTGAGAACCTCGTCGCCCTTATTCAGGGAGGACATCAGGTTCTTGTGGTCTTTGACCCGCTTGGCCTGGGGACGGTAGATCATGAAGTAGAAGATCAGGCCGAACACGGCCAGCATGATGATCATTTCCAGACCACCACCGGCGGCAGGGGCGGCACCGGCATTGGCATAAGCGTTAGAGATAATACCCATTACTGTTTCCTCGTTAGTGGCAGGTTGTGATTGTTCTGATTTCAGTCGGCCAGTTCAGGAACCGGCTTACCCTGATGCTGATAAAAATCAGCCACAAAGTCGTCTAATGTACCCGCATCAATTGCGTCCCGCAAACCCTGCATCAGGCGCTGGTAATAACGCAAGTTGTGGATGGTATTGAGGCGCGCGCCCAGTATCTCATTGCAGCGATCCAGGTGGTGCAGATAGGCTCGACTGTAGTGCTGACAGGTGTAGCAGTCACAATGGGAGTCGAGCGGCCCAGTGTCATCCCTGTGCTTGGCGTTGCGGATTTTGACCACACCGTCTGTGGTAAACAAGTGGCCGTTGCGCGCATTGCGGGTCGGCATCACGCAATCGAACATGTCGACGCCGCGCCGCACCCCCTCTACCAGATCCTCGGGCTTACCCACCCCCATCAGATAACGGGGCTTGTCCGCCGGGATCTGCGGGCAGACGTGCTCCAGGATGCGGTGCATGTCCTCCTTGGGCTCCCCCACCGCCAGCCCACCCACGGCATAGCCATCAAAACCGATATCCAGCAGGCCAGTTAGCGAGATATCCCGCAGGTCCTCATACACGCCGCCCTGAATGATGCCAAACAGCGCATTGGCATTGCCCAGGCCATCGAACCGCTCGCGGGAGCGCTTGGCCCAGCGCAGGGACATCTCCATCGACTTTTTCGCCACCTCCCAGGTGGCCGGATAGGGTGTGCACTCGTCGAAGATCATCACCACATCCGAACCCAGATCGTACTGGATCTCCATGGAGGCTTCGGGGGATAGGAAGATGCGTTCGCCGTTCACCGGGTTGCGAAAATGCACCCCCTCCTCGGTGATCTTGCGGATATCACCCAGGCTGAACACCTGAAAGCCACCGGAGTCGGTGAGAATGGGGCCATGCCAGTTCATGAAGTCATGCAGATCGCCATGCTTCTTCATCACCTCCTGGCCCGGCCGCAGCCACAGATGAAAGGTATTGCCCAGCAAAATCTCGGCACCCGTGGCCTTCACCTCTTCGGGGGTCATGCCCTTGACGGTACCGTAGGTACCTACCGGCATGAAAGCCGGCGTTTGCACCGTACCGCGATCAAATACCAGCTCACCGCGGCGGGCGCGGCCCTGAGTCTTTTTCAATTGAAATTTCATGCTTACCCCTTGGTCAGAGAAACAGTCTGACGCTCAGACAACCTCACCCCTTCGCGGCATCGCGACGGGTGACAAACATGGCATCGCCATAACTAAAGAAACGATAGCGCTCGGCCACCGCCGCCTGATAGGCCGCCATCACCGGCTCATAACCGGCAAACGCCGATACCAGCATGATAAGGGTGGATTCCGGCAGGTGGAAATTGGTGACCATGGCCTCCACCAAGGCAAAACGATAGCCCGGATAGATGAAGATATCGGTATCGCCGAAGAAGGGTTGCAGTGGCTTGCCCTGTGCCAGGCTAGCCTGGGCGGCACTTTCCAACGAGCGCACCGAGGTGGTACCCACGGCGATCACCCGGCCACCTCGGGCCCGGGTGGCGGCAATCTGATCCACCACCTGCTGCGGCACCTCGGCATATTCACTGTGCATCTTGTGCTCAAGCACATTGTCTACCCGCACTGGCTGGAAGGTGCCCGCCCCTACGTGCAAAGTGACGAAGGCCAGTTCAACGCCTTTGGCCTTGAGCGCCGCCAGCAGGGGTTCATCAAAGTGTAACCCTGCTGTGGGTGCCGCCACCGCCCCAGGCTTGGCGTTATAGACGGTCTGATAGCGCTCCTTGTCCGCCTGCTCATCTGGCCGGTCGATATAAGGTGGCAGCGGCATATGACCTATCTTATCCAGTATCTTCAGCACCTCTTCGTCACCGGCGAAGGCCAGCTCAAACAGGGACTCGTGACGGGCCAACATCTCAGCACGGACGCCCTGCTCAAACAGCAAGACGGTGCCGGGTTTGGGGGCCTTGGAAGAGCGTACATGGGCCAGGATTCGGTGTTTATCCAGCACCCGCTCCACCAGCACCTCTATCTTGCCACCACTGGCCTTTTGACCGTGTAAGCGAGCCGGGATCACCCGAGTGTTGTTAAACACCAAGAGATCGCCTGGGTTCACCAGATCCAAGATGGCCGGGAAACGGGTATGCGTGACTTGGCCGCTGGGGCCGTCCAGTACCAGCAACCGGCTGCCGGTACGCTCCGCCATCGGATAGCGCGCGATCAGCTCATCCGGCAGCTCAAAGTGAAAATCAGATACTTGCATGGGTGATACTCATAGCAAAACGGGCACTAGTCTATTGAGCGCAAGGGGGGGGATCAAGTTTATCGCAGGGCTTGGACCTATAATCCCTAGCATCAATGACCAAGGATTAGACACGATGAAACGTAAGATAAGGTTGCTTGCTCTCCCCCTCTTGCTGTCGCCCCTGCTGCCAAACCCGCTTAGCGCCTCGTCGCAGTCGCTGCTGCCGACCATCATCGGCGGCTCGCCCGCCACGAGTGCCCCCAGCTGGATTGCCGCCCTGACCTTAAAATCCGGCAACCTGTATTACCCGTTTTGTGGCGGTAGCCTGATAGCACCACAGTGGGTCGTCACGGCGGCCCACTGCCTGGATGAGAGCACCAGTAATACCAGCCTGCTGCACCTGGTGATCGGCGAGTTGACCCTCTCCAGCGCCAGCCGCTACGTCACGGTAGACAGGGTCATACTTCACCCATCCTGGCAGGGAGAAACCAGTGGAGATTTCACCGGCGATATCGCTTTGTTGCACCTCACGAGCGCCGTGGAGCTGACCCCCGTTGCGCTGGCAGACGCGAATGCGGCAGAAAGTCTGGCCATGGGCACACCACTGCGGGCCTATGGTTGGGGCGTGACCAGCGCCAGCGGCACGCTGGCCGCTGATACCCTGCAAGAAGTCGACCTGCCTTTTGTGGGGTTCAGCAGCCTGATAGAAGCGGATCACTTTCTTGCAGGCGGCAATGCCGGTGAAGACACCTGTTATGGTGACAGCGGCGGTCCGCTGGTCTTTGCAGGACAACTGTATGGCATCACCAGCTATGGCGAGACCCTGTGCGCGCAGGCCGACACACCCGCGGCCTATACCGCCGTCGGCAGTTACCTGCCGTGGATCGAGGGCTATGTGAGCGGCAACCAGTCAGAGCCGCCGAGCGACAGCTCAGGTGGCGGCTCTCTGCCCCTAATTAGTCTTGGCATGCTGGGGCTGCTGGCGGCATGGGGCAGGCGCGCCATGACAAGTGGTAAACTTTCATGATGCGGGGGTTCAGCTTACTCATGCAAACCTCAGCAGTAACTCACTTACACAAAAATGTTGCGTGCATCACGCTTTTGTCTTAGATTGCCCACAGTCTTGTTAGGCCGCAGATGTAACGTCCTGCAGCCTATGGGCAAGCCCTTAGTTAGTCTTAGCTGTAACAAGCTGTTAGTTATATAGCCATTTCTTGTATTCCCGGCCTAGCGCCGGGATTTTTTTATGCAAGACACTGACTGACTAAACGTCCCAGGCCAGCAAAGGCTTCCACTCGGCAGGAGCTGGGTCGCCAGACCATGCCAATGTCCCGGTGCGGCATCTGTCCCTGCGGCGCCACTGCCACCAATTCAGTGCGATCCAAGATCCCTGAGCGCAGCGCCATGGCCGGCAAAAAAGTGGCACCCTGTTGATGGGAAACCATCTGTACCAGGGTGTAGAGGCTGGTTGCCGCAAAGGGGTTGATCTTGGCTTGATCCGCCAACTGGCAAGCACTGAGCGCGTGGTCAGTCAGGCAATGCTCTCGCTCCAACAGGAACAGACTATGATCCGGCAGACCTGCGTAGCGGGCCGGATTAGCTTCATAGGCCGCAAGGAGCTTCTCATGCAATACCAAACGAAACGGATCCTGTCCTACGACTCGGCTGTGAAAACCACCGAGATCATAGGGCAGCGCAAGCAAGAGGAGATCTAACTCGCCTGCCTCCAACAACTTCAGCAGATTATCCGAGGTGTCTTCCCTTAATAACAAATCCAGTTGCGGGTAGGTCTGTGCACATAGCGTCACCAGCGGGGACAGCAAAAATGGCGCTATGGTGGGAATACAGCCCAGACGGAGCGGACCACTGAGGCTGCCGCCCTGACTGGCGGTCATCTCCAGCAAATCCTTGGTTGCGGAGAGTAACTGCCGTGCGCGCTGTACCACCTCTCGCCCGATGGGGGTCATGATAAAGGATTTGTTGTCCCGTTCAATCAACTGCACGCCCAGCAGATCTTCAAGATTCTGGATCCCAGTGCTCAACGTGGACTGACTGACATAGCAGGCCTTGGCGGCACGATTGAAATTTTCGCACTCGGCCAAGGCCACCAAATAGTGTAATTGTTTAAGATTTGGCCACCGACTCATTGATAGGCTCGATAAGAATGCTGAGAAGCTACTTGCCGCGATGTTAACACAGGCCTCCTCAGTGCAGTGGACAAAAAAAACGCCGCAGGCTGCGGCGTTTTGCTCGGGTTGTTCCCCGGGATTAAGTGCGGTTGTACTTGGCAGTGCGAGGGAAGGCTTGTTCGCTGCTATCGAACAGATAGCAAGCCTGAGCAGGAACCCCCACTTCCAGCGTATCACCGGTATCCACCGGAATTTCACTGGCCGCCTTGACGGTAAAGTCCTTGCCATCGACTTCCATATAAACGAAAGACTCGGCACCCAAGTGTTCCGCCACTTGAACTTGACCAGACAGACGCCCTACTGCATCGGGATGATCCACCGGCACCAAGTGCTCAGGACGGATACCCAGCTCGACCTTGTCACCCACCTTACCACGGCGAGCATCGACACAGGCCGTGACAATATCGCCACTATTGAGCTTGACCTTGCACTTGTCCAGGCCGATTTCCACCAGGATGCCATCCAGGAAGTTCATCTTCGGAGAGCCAATGAAGCCGGCGACAAACTTGTTGGCAGGATTGTGATACAGCTCCAACGGCGTGCCGTACTGCTCAAGATTAGACTCAGCAGCTTCCTTGAGCGGGCTCAGTACCACTATCTTGTCCGCCAGTGTCATGGCTTCAACCTGATCGTGGGTAACGTAGATGATGGTGGAGTTCAGCTCCTTGTGCAGTTTGGCGATCTCGATACGCATCTTGACACGCAGGGCCGCATCCAGGTTGGACAAGGGCTCGTCGAACAAGAAAACCGAGGGCTGCTGCACGATAGAGCGACCAATGGCCACACGTTGACGTTGGCCACCGGACAGCGCCTTGGGCTTGCGCTCCAGCAAGGGCACCAGACCCAGGATCTCGGCAGCGCGGGACACCCGCTTATGAATGGTTTCCTTATCCAGCTTCTTCAGCTTCAGACCAAAGGCCATGTTCTCGTAAACATTCATATGCGGATAAAGGGCATATGACTGGAACACCATGCCGACATTACGCTCAACCGGCGGCACATCGTTCATGTACTTACCGCCAATCGACAATTCGCCGCTGGTGATATCTTCCAGACCGGCAATCATCCGCAGCAGGGTGGACTTACCACAACCAGACGGACCAACGAAGACAATGAACTCGCCTTCTTTAATGTTCAGTTCGATGTTACGCAGGGTGTCTTTCAGAACCGCAGGATCGTAATTTTTACGAACATTTTTCAGAATTACATCAGCCATGTGTTACTCCGCAGGAAATCAAGAATTCAAAAATACTTATGTAGGGGGCCGCAGCCCCCAACCATTAACCTTTCACACCACCGGCCGTCAGGCCGCCCACCAACCAGCGCTGGGCCAGCAGGAACACTATGGTGATCGGCAAACCGGACATGACGGCGGCAGCAGCAAAGTCACCCCACAGGTAATTCTGCGGATAGAGATATTGCTGGGCCCCTACCGCCAGCGTCAGATTACTGACGTCAGACAGCAGAATAGAGGCCATGGGCACCTCGGTGATGGCGGCAATGAACGCCAGAATGAAGACCACCGCCAGAATAGGCACTGACAGGGGCAACAGTATCAGGCGGAAAGCCTGCCACGGGGTGGCGCCGTCGATGGAGGCGGCTTCTTCCAGCGAAGGATCTATGGTTTCAAAGTACCCCTTGATGGTCCAAACGTGCAGGGCAATCCCCCCCATATAGGCCAGGATCAGGCCGCCATGGGTATTGAGGCCGAGCCAGGGGATATAGTCACCGATCTTGTCAAACAGGGCATAGATGGCCACCAGCGCCAATACAGCCGGGAACATCTGGAAAATCAACATGCCCTTGAGGATCAGCTCTTTGCCACGAAAACGCAGACGGGCAAACGCATAAGCACAGGTGGTAGAGAGCACCACGATAAGCGCAGCAGAGATACCCGCCACCTTGATGGAGTTCCACAACCAGCGCAATACCGGGAAGGGCGGCGGAGTGACAGAGCCATCCGCATTCTGAATGGTCATCCCCAGAGCCAGCTTCCAGTGATCCAAGGTTGGGTTAGTGGGAATGATGTCACCCACCGCAAAGTTACCCGTCCGGAAGGAGATGGCGATAACCATCACCAGCGGGAAGGCAATCACGGCGATGAAGGCCCACATCACCAGATGGGTCGCCAGCAGGCGATACTTGATTGATTTGGGTTGAACGATAGCCATTACTTCATTCCTTCCTTAGTCTTTCTCAGCCTTGGACAGCTTCATGTTGAGCAGTGCCAATGCGCCAACAATCAGGAAGATTGCGGTGGCAATTGCCCCAGCCAGACCGTAGTCCTGACCACCAGAGCCTTGGAAGGCGATGCGATAGGTGTAACTCACCAGCAAGTCGGTCGTACCGGCCGGTGTGGTCGCACCTATGATGTCAGGTTCGCCATTGGTCAACAGTTGGATCAGCACGAAGTTGTTGAAGTTGAATGCAAATGAAGCGATAAGCAGCGGTGTCAGGGGCTTCATCAACAAGGGCACGGTGATCTTGAAGAAATTTTGCACCGGACCGGCACCATCCATGGCGGAAGCCTCGTAGAGATCTTCCGGAATAGCCTTCAGCAAGCCCATACACAGTATCATCATGTAGGGATAACCCAGCCAGGTGTTGACGATCAGGATCATGGTCTTGGCCAGGAAGGGCGAGGTATACCACTCCGGCTTCTCAAAGCCCAACATGGATAAGAACAGGTTAATTTCACCGAAGTTCTGGTTAAACAAGCCCTTGAACACCAGAATCGAGATAAAGGCGGGTACCGCATAAGGCAGGATCAGCATCACTCGGTAGAAACCACGCCCCCCCAACTCTTCCCATTGCGCCAACGAGGCCAGCACCATACCGATGGCCAGGGTAAACGCCACTGAGCAGGCAGCGAAGATAACCGTCCAGATAAAGATCTGAATGAAGGGGCCCTGGATACCCGGGTCGGTCAAGATGCGCAGGAAGTTCTTCCAGCCCACGTTAACCACAAAGCCGGGTGCCATTCCCTCACCGACGAAGTCTCCCTGATCGTTGATGTACTGGTAGTAGCCCGTGTCTGGATTGGGCATCATGATCTGGCCGGTCTGGTTATTCAGCAGCATATCCGGCTTGTCCATGAACTCGCCTGACTTGAGGGTAAAACCCGCAACCGGCTTAAAGAGCGGCTTTTGCGCTGCAAACTTACGCAGACCAGTCATGCTTAACTGGCTGCCGTCCGGCAACACCAAAGACACACTGCTCAGATAACCCTTGCGGTCGACGATGCTGCGGATAGCTGCAGGCTTAGCCATTGGCTCTGCGTCCATCGGCACCAAGCTGATCTGAGTGCTGGCTGCAACCTGACGACCACCGGCTTTGAGCTCATTGTTGGTCCACAGCTGCACTGGCGCACTGATGAAACGCTGATCATCCTGAACCAGCATCAACTGGAAGCGCTTATCATCGCGTTCCAGCAACGTGAAGTCATACTCCCCACCCTGAACCTTGTAGGTTTTCTTCAGGTGGAAAGCGCGGGCGTTCTCCAACGACAGCAGGTTTGCCCCTGAATAGTTGGTGAAGGCAATACTGATGGTGTACGCCAGCGGGAAGATGATAAACACCACCATGCCGGCCACACCCGGGAATATGTATCGATGAGCGTAAGTGCGCTTGCTCATGAATACGTAAAGACCAACCGATACCACCACCAAATCAAGTAGCGCGAAGGCGATCTCTCCTCCGGCATACATCATGATGATGGCATAACCGTTTAGCAGCGCGATGAGTGTCGCGACTAACCACTTAATCCAGGCAGCGCTGGATTTCCGGTCAGAGCTTGAACTTGTAGACTGGATTTGTTCCATGCCAAAAACCTTACAAAACGCCAAAAAAAGTGGGAGGCCCTCGCAAGGGCCTCCCTATCATTTATTGAACGATACGGCGAGCTGCAGTATCCAAAGCCTCGTCAACGGTCTGACGATTGGTGGTCACGTTCTTCAGAGCAGTTTCAAAAGAAGACCAGAAACGAACCATTTCCGGTACGCTCGGCATAGGCTC
>JAJOIN010000100.1 GCA_021209335.1 Aeromonadaceae bacterium | reverse complement strand
CTGCAGCAGGCCCTGCCGTTGCAGGATGCCATGGCCTACGAGACCCTGGGGCAGAAGGCCGGTTTCCTGATACAGCTGCTGTTGGATGATCTGCCGGCGGACACGGCGCGGCGGCAGCAGACCCTGTTGGCGGGCTTGACACTGCCGCCTCTGCAGCAGGCAGCAAGCCGCTGGCTGGATCCGGCACAGATGGTGATTGTGGTGGTGGGAGATGCCAAGGCCCTTGAAAAATCCCTCGCCAAGCTCCACCTTCCCCTCTATTCAGTGGCCGCTCCCTAAGAGCGGCCTGGGCCCGCATGCGGGCGCCCTAACCGGGGCGGCATGGCCGCCTTGTAAGGAAACCTATGGCAACCTGTCTTTCCCTGACCGACATGCTCAGTGGCTTTAGTTCGGCGGATCGTCTTTCTTCCCTGCGGGGTATCCGCCGTGGTCTGGAGCGTGAGGCGTTGCGCATCACCCCAGAGGGCCGTCTGTCGATGCAGGATCACCCCGCCGGTCTGGGGGCGGCGCTGACCCACAGCCACATCACCACCGACTATGCCGAGAGCATGATGGAGTTCATCACTCCGGCCTCGGATTCCATGGAGAGTCTGCTGAACCAGCTGGGGGACATTCATCGGCATGCCCTGCGGCACCTGGGGCAGGAGCGGCTCTGGCCTCTGTCCATGCCCTGCTTCATCGGTGACCAGACGCCGATCCGGTTGGCCCAATACGGTTATTCCAACGAAGGGCGGGTCAAGACCCTCTACCGCCAGGGGCTGCACCACCGTTATGGCAGCCTGATGCAGGTGATCTCCGGGGTGCACTACAACTTCTCCATGCCCGACAGCTTCTGGAGCGAGTGGCAGGAGATCCAGGCCGCCAAGTGCCAGTGCAAACGCTTCATCAGTGATGGGTACATGGGGCTCATCCGCAACGTCTATCGTTTCGGCTGGTTGGTGCCCTATCTGTTCGGTGCCTCGCCGGCCCTGTGTAGTTCCTTCCTCAATGGTCGCCGACCAGTTTGCCGTTCCAGACGCCTGGGCAAGGGTGACCCTGTACTCTGCCCTACGCCACCTCGTTGCGGCTATCGGATCTGGGCTACACCAACAAGGCCCAGTCGGTGCTCTCCATCAACCATGACAACCTGGCCAGCTACGTGGGCAGCGTGCGCCGCGCCTTGCAGACCTCGGCGCCTGAATTCGCCGCCATCGGCGTCAAGGAAGGGGACGAATACCGTCAGCTCAACGACAAGGTGCTGCAGCTGGAGAACGAGCTGTACGCGCCCATTCGGCCCAAGCGCAGCCTGCGCAACGGCGAACGCACCCTGTGTGCACTGGAGCGGCGCGGCATCGAATACATAGAGCTGCGCACCCTGGATGTGAATCCCTTCTCGCCTCTGGGCGTGGAGGCCGAGCAGCTGCGCTTCCTGGATCTGTTCCTGGTCTGGTGTCTGCTGCGGCCGTCTCCGGCACTGGATGAGGCCGAGATGGCCCGCAACCGGCGCAATCTCAACAAGGTGGTGCTGGAAGGTCGGCGCCCCGGGCTGCTGCTGGAAAGCGAGCGCGGCGAACTGAGCCTGCGGGACTGGGGTGAGCAGCTGTTTGATGAGCTGGCCCTGGTGGCGGAGCTGCTGGACAAGGCCTACGGCCGCATCCAGTACCAGCTGACCCTGCAGCAGCACAGAGCCTGGCTGCGGGATCCCAGCCTGACCCTGTCCGCCCGCCTGCTGGATACCCTGCTGGCCGGGGAGCTGGACAATGGGGTGCTGGGGCGGCAGCTGGCGAAGCGCTATGGCCAGCAGCTGCTGGAAGAGCCGCTGCGCTTCTGGGATGAGGAGTATTTTGCCGAGGAGGCAACGGCCTCCCTGGCCAAGCAGGCCGACATCGAGGCGGCGGATCACCTGAGCTTCGATGACTTCCTGAGTCACTACCTGGCCCGCTAGTCACGGGTATGGCAATGAAAACGGCGCCTAAAGGCGCCGTTTTTGTTCAGTTCACCGGGTGGCTCAGGATTTGCGCGCCAGGCTGTTGTTCGGGTAGTTGGTGGCCAGCACCTGACGGGCGTGGTCGGCCAGGTTCGGCATCTCCAGCTTGTCATAGGCCTTGACCATGATCTCCAGCGCCGGCTCTACCGCCTGGGTGTCGGGGTAGGTTTCCAGCAGGTACTGGCTGCGATTGGCGGCAGACAACCAGGCCTTGCGGCGCAGGTAGAAGTCGGCCACCGCCAGATCGTAGCGGGAGAGGCGATCCTTGAGGTAGATCAGGCGGCTGCGGGCATCAGCGGCATACTGGCTGTTGGGATAGCTCACCAGCACGCGCTTGAGATCGGTGAAGGCCTGGCGGGCATAGCCAGGATCCCGATCGAAGCGATCGATTTGCAGCACAGATTGGAAGAAGTTGTAGTCGGCCTGCATGTTGGTCAGGCCACGCATGTAGAACACATAGTCGATGTCCGGGTGTGCCGGATTCAGACGGATAAATCTGTCGATGTTGGCGATGGCCTGGGCGGTGTCGGCGTTTTTGTAATAGGCGTAGATCAGATCCAGCTGTACCTGGTTGGAATAGGGGCCGAAGGGGTAGCGGCTATCCAGCGCTTCGAGCACTTCCACCGCCTTGGCATAGTTACCGGAGTCCAGTTGCAGCTGGGCCTGCTGGAACAGCACTTCCGGCGGTTCGTCCGGAATGGCGGGCTTGGAGGAGGAGGAAGAACAGCCTGACATCAGGCCGGAAATCAGGACAAGCGCCAGTAGCGGGCTAGACTTCTTCAGCATTGCATCGGATCCGGTTTGGCAGAATTGCAGAAGTATCCGTTAAGCTCGGACAAAAGAAAAGCTAGAATAGCCCATTCTTGGCAGTCGCCAGAATACAGTCAACCAGAGATCGAGCATGAGTCACGCCATTGAACTAACCGGGGTTTTTGACGCCCAACACTACGGCAAACGCCTGGATCAGGCCCTGTCAGACCTGTTTCCAGACTATTCGCGTACCCGGATCAAGGAGTGGATCCTGCAGGACATGGTGACCCTGGATGGTCAGGTCGCCAACAAGCCCAGAGACAAGGTGATGGAAGGCCAGCAGGTCCGCATCCTGGCCACCATAGAGGAGGCCCATCAGTGGCTGCCCCAGGATATCGAGCTGGATATCGTCTACGAGGACGATGACATCCTGGTGATCGACAAGCCCGCCGGTCTGGTGGTGCATCCGGGAGCCGGCACGCCGGATGGTACCGTCCTCAACGCCCTGTTGCACCATTACCCCGCGATTGCCGAGGTGCCGCGGGCGGGCATAGTGCACCGCCTGGACAAGGACACCACCGGCCTGATGGTGGTGGCCAAGAGCATTCCCGCCCAGACCCACCTGGTGGATGCACTGCAGCGCCGCGACATCACCCGCGAGTACGAAGCCATCGCCGTCGGGCACATGACCGCCGGTGGCACGGTAGACGAGCCCATCAGCCGGCACAGCACCCTGCGCACCCACATGGCCGTCAACCCCATGGGCAAGCCGGCGGTGACCCACTACCGGGTGGCGGAGAAGTTCCGTGCCCATACCCGGTTGCGGTTGCGGCTGGAGACGGGGCGGACTCACCAGATCCGGGTGCACATGGCCTACATCAAGCATCCCCTGGTCGGCGATCCCGTGTACGGCGGTCGCCTGCGACCCATTCGTCAGGCCACCCCCGAGCTGACCGAGGCGTTGCGCGGCTTCAAGCGCCAGGCCCTGCATGCCACCATGCTGCGGCTGGATCACCCCATCACGGGCGAGCTGATGGAGTGGCATTCCCCCATTCCGGCGGACATGGTCGAGTTGCTGGAGGTGCTGCGAGCCGACACCGCCGCTCACCCGGATGATATCGTATGGATCTGATCTGCCCCCAGTGGCGCGCGCGCGGTGCGAGCGCTGCTTCACCACCCGGGATGGCGGGGTCAGCCAAGGCGTCTATGCCGGCCTCAATCTGGGCAGCCACGTGGCGGATGAGCCGCAAGCGGTGGCGCAAAATCGTCAACATTTGCGGCAGATGCTGGGGTTGGCAAGCGAGCCCCTGTGGCTGGAGCAGGTGCATGGCACACAGGTGTTTGATTGTCAGGCGGCGGCCCCCCAACAGCCGCCCCGCGCGGATGCCGCCGTCACTCGCCTGCCAGGCCAGGCCCTGACCGTGATGACCGCCGACTGTCTGCCCGTGCTCTTATGTGACCAGGCCGGCACTGTGGTGGCCACCGCCCACGCCGGCTGGCGCGGTCTGTGTGACGGTGTGCTGGAGCAGACGGTGCAGGCCATGGGGGTGCCGGGCGAGCAGTTGCTGGCCTGGCTGGGCCCGGCCATCGGCCCCAGTGCCTTTGAGGTGGGCGATGAGGTGCGGGTTGCCTTTGTGGCGCGGGATCCGGCCGCTGCCGCGGCCTTTCATCCCCATGTGCCGGGCAAGTGGTGGGCCGATCTGTCCCTGCTGGCGCGCCAACGACTGGCCCGTGTTGGCGTCGAGCAGGTGTATGGCGGGGAGTTCTGCACCCATACGGATGCCCAGCGTTTCTATTCCTACCGGCGTGACGGTCAGACCGGCCGCATGGCCGGGCTGATCTGGCTGATGTCATAAAAGCACAAAAAGTGGCCTTGAAAGCCATTTGCTCACCCCCATCTTATGCTTAACAGCGACGACAATGGTCGTCGCCATCGTTTACGAAAGGGGTAGTGACATGCGTCTTGATCGTCTCACCAGCAAGTTCCAGGTGGCCATCTCGGATGCCCAGTCGTTGGCACTGGGCCGGGATAATCAATTCATCGAACCCGTTCATCTGATGCTCGCCCTGCTCAATCAGGAGGGGGGCTCGGTGCGCCCGCTGCTTACCCTGGCGGGGGTCAATGCCAACCAGCTGCGTACCCAACTCAACCAGGCCCTGGATCGGCTGCCCAAGGTCAGCGGCACCGAGGGGGATCTGCAGATCTCGCCGCAATTGGGACGCTTGCTCAACCTGTGCGACAAGTATGCCCAGCAGCGGGGGGATCAGTTCATCTCCTCTGAGATGTTTGTGCTGGCGGCACTGGAGGATCGCAGTGGCCTTGGGGATCTGCTCAAGCAGGCCGGGCTCAACAAGGCCGGTCTGGACAAGGCCATCGACGAGGTGCGCGGTGGCGCCAAGGTGGAGGATGCGGAGGCCGAAGAGAAGCGCCAGGCCCTGCAAAAATTCACCATAGATCTCACTGCTCGGGCCGAGGCCGGCAAGCTGGATCCCGTGATTGGCCGGGACGAAGAGATCCGCCGGACCATACAGGTGCTGCAACGGCGGACCAAGAACAACCCAGTGCTCATCGGCGAGCCGGGCGTGGGCAAGACCGCCATCGCCGAAGGACTGGCCCAGCGCATCATCAACGGCGAGGTGCCCGAAGGGCTCAAGCACAAACGGGTGTTGTCGCTGGACATGGGCTCCTTGGTGGCGGGAGCCAAGTATCGCGGCGAGTTTGAGGAGCGCTTGAAGGCGGTGCTCAACGAGCTGGCCAAGGAGGAGGGCAACATCATCCTCTTCATCGACGAGCTACACACCATGGTGGGGGCCGGTAAGGCCGAAGGCGCCATGGATGCCGGCAATATGTTGAAGCCCGCTCTGGCCCGGGGCGAGCTGCACTGCGTGGGGGCCACCACCCTGGATGAGTATCGCCAGTACATCGAGAAGGATGCGGCGCTGGAGCGGCGCTTCCAGAAGGTGCTGATCGACGAGCCCAGCGTGGAAGACACCATCGCCATCCTGCGTGGGCTCAAGGAGCGCTACGAGCTGCACCACCATGTGCAGATCACCGATCCGGCCATCGTCGCCGCGGCCACCCTGTCACACCGTTATATCTCAGATCGTCAGTTGCCGGACAAGGCCATCGATCTCATCGACGAGGCGGCGGCCAGCATCCGGTTGCAGATCGACTCCAAGCCCGAGCAGCTCGATCGTCTGGAGCGGCGCATCATTCAATTGAAGATGGAGCAGCAGGCCCTGACCAAGGAGTCCGATGCCGCCAGCGTACAACGACTGGAAACGTTGAACCGCGAGCTGGTGGAGAAGGATCGGGAGTACAACGAGCTCGAAGAGATCTGGCGAGCCGAAAAGGCGGCGCTGGCTGGCACCCAACACATCAAGGCCGAGCTGGAAGAGGCGCGCCAGCAGTTTGAGGTGGCGCGGCGGGCCGGGGATCTGGCGCGTATGTCTGAGCTGCAATACGGCCGGATCCCGGATCTGGAGAAGCAGCTGGATCTGGCCTCCTTTGCCGAGATGCACGAGCAGAAATTGTTGCGCAACCGGGTGACGGACGCGGAGATCGCCGAGGTGTTGGCCCGTTGGACTGGCATCCCGGTGGCGCGCATGCTTGAGGGCGAGCGGGAGAAGCTGCTGCGGATGGAGGAGCAGCTACACCAGCGGGTGGTCGGGCAGGACGAGGCGGTGCAGGCGGTGGCCAATGCCATTCGTCGCAGCCGGGCCGGCCTGTCGGATCCCATGCGACCCATCGGCTCCTTCCTGTTTCTCGGTCCGACCGGGGTGGGCAAGACAGAGCTGTGCAAGTCGCTGGCTGAGTTTCTGTTCGACACTCAGGATGCCATGGTGCGCATCGACATGTCGGAGTTCATGGAGAAACACAGCGTGGCGCGCCTGGTGGGGGCGCCTCCCGGATACGTGGGGTATGAGGAAGGCGGCTATCTGACCGAGGCGGTGCGGCGTAAGCCTTACTCCGTCATCCTGCTGGATGAGGTAGAAAAGGCCCATCCGGATGTGTTCAACATCCTCTTGCAGGTACTGGACGATGGTCGGCTCACCGATGGGCAGGGCCGTACGGTAGACTTCCGTAATTCGGTAGTGATCATGACCTCCAACCTAGGATCGGATCTGATCCAGGAGCAGCATGGTCAGCTGAGTTATGGCGAGATGAAGCAGACCCTGATGGAGGTGCTGACGCACAGCTTCCGCCCCGAATTCCTCAACCGAATCGATGAGACTGTGGTGTTCCATCCCCTAGGCCGGGAGCATATCCAGTCGATTGCCCGCATCCAGTTGGATGGGCTACTGAGCCGGCTCAAAGGCATGGGTTACCAACCTATCCTGAGCGAAGGGCTACTGAGCCATCTCGCGCAAGCCGGGTTCGATCCTGTGTATGGGGCGCGACCGCTCAAACGCGCCATTCAGCAGGAAGTGGAAAACCCGCTGGCCCAGGCTATCCTTAGTGGGCAGGTGCAAGTCGGCAAACCCATCGAACTGGATATGGTGAGCGGCAAGCTGGTGATATCACCTCGCACCTGAGTGAAAAAGCGCGTTTGTGCAATTAATCGGCAAACGCGCTTTTAGTCACAAAAATCCCTTGCCAGTCGGCGCGGCATCCCTATAATGCGCCCTCGTTGTCAGGGCACAGCCCGGCAGCAGAGCAAAGTAGCTAGCAAATAGCGCTTGACTCAAAGCGGGAAGCGAGTAAGATGCGC
>JAJOIN010000026.1 GCA_021209335.1 Aeromonadaceae bacterium | reverse complement strand
TGGGCTTAGCCTTCTCCTCTGGCACCACAGCCGGATCCAGGGTCTTGAACACATAGTCCGGGTTGACCTCCGCCAGCATCAGGGTCTTGGTCTGCTCTTCGATCAGCTTGTAAAACACCGTCTGCATGTCAGCCACCGAGGTGCGAGCCAGCTGATCCTTGAGATAGGCGATGTTGCGCTGGGTATCCGCCAGATCCTGCTGCTTCATCACGGCATTGAGATCCGCTACCAGCCAGTCCACCCACTGTTTGACCAGCTCTGGGGAGTAATAATCCACCCCTATGGTGACTAACCCCGATTTTTTGTCCTGATCCACGCTTACCAGCTTGGAGAACGCCTTGAACAGCTCCCAATCGGTGGGCTCGACGCTCTGACCAGGTTTCACCTCTCGTACCCATTTCTTCTGAGCCAGATCATAGAGTTCCGGATCTATGATGAGTTCGCCGGTGGCCTTGTCCATGCCCGTGGCCGCCATGATGGCTACCTCCAGATGGTGTTGCCGGATAAAGCCGGTGAGAAACTGCCGAGACTTGGCCACCTCTACCGCCAGCCCCGTCTTGTCGGTGCCACCGCCCCCCAGACTGATGCCTGCCAGACTGGCCAGGCCGCCGAATTGAGCGGCCAGGGCACTCAAGCCACCACCCTGCTGCTCGGCAGAGGGTGCCAGCTTGGCTTCGGCATGGAAAATATTCGGCAGCCAAAGGGCCACCGCCACCGCCAGGGCGGCGCCCAGTACCGTGGTGGCCAGGATCCACAGCTTGCCGCGCCATAAGGCGGCAAACAGCTCCATCAGGTCTATCTCGTCCTCGCTGCCGCCATAGCCGTTTGCCCAGGGCGCCGGCGGCAGTGTCATCTGTTCTTTTTTCATGCGTTCCGCTTCTTGATTGCTGGTATTAGCCAATGAGTTGGCGGCACGCATGGCTGCGTGCCGCCCAGGCTTACTTGATGGCCGACCAGGCCACGCCCAGTTGATAGAGGATCTGGGTCGCGGAGGTCCAGGTGCTCAGGCTGTCCAGGTAGTCCGAATCGATGGGTGCCACTATGGTATCCCCCGGCTCCAGGGCGCCGCTGCGGCGGCTAAACCAGTAGCTGGAGTCCGGCAGCATCACGGAGCCATCGGCCTTGATCACATAGATGCGATCCGTGTCGGCCTGTTTCTTGGTGCCACCGGCCTTGTCCAGATACTCCTGTACGCTCAGCCCCGGCTCGAAGATATGCGAGGAGGGCAGCTGCACCTGCCCCACCACGGAGATGACGTTCTGGAAGGTGGGCACATAGAGCTTGTCACCATTTTCCAGGATGAGATCCATGTTCTTCTGCCCGGCCAGGATGGCCGGCAGGTTGATGGTCATCCGGCCGATGGCCTGGGTGTTTTCCAGCTGATCAACCAGGCCCACCGCCTCTGTGGGGCTGGTGCGATAGGTCGCATTGCTGGTCTGCCGGCGCAGGGCCAGGGTGGAGATCTCCTGGCGCAGCTGCTCCTTGATGTAGTTGAGCCGATCTGCTTCCTGCTTGCGCAGGGATTCCCGAGCAAAGATCACCCCTTTGGCATTGGCATAGTCGGTCAGGCCGCCGGCACGTTGCAGCAAGGTGCCTATGGTTTCACCACGACGCACCGTGTAGGTGCCGGGATATTTGACCTCACCAAACAGCTGCACCGTGGCCTCCTCCCGCCAGTCCGGGTTGGCCAGGATACTCAGGCTGTCTTTGGACTTGGCCCGCGGCGAGCCACTGCCCTTGGCTAGCTCGCTCAGGGGGTAGCGCTGATGCACTATGCTAAGCCCGCCATCAGCCTGCTCCTGCACCCGCGACAGCTCCGCCACATAGGCCGGCTCGTTGAGGCCACCGGCTGCGGTGATCAGATCCGCCAGTGTGCTGGCATGGCCTATGGGGTAGACACCTGGGAACTTGACCTCGCCGCGCACCTCGGCGATCTGCACCGGCTGCTGGCGGCTGGCCTGGGCCTTGAGCTTTTCCAGCACCGGCTGCAACAGGGCCTCACGGCTGTCGGCGGCCTGATCTAGCATGCCGGCTTTTTTCGATACTTCCGTCAGGGTAACGTCTCCCTTGGCCTCCAATGCCTCATGAGTTACCACGGCCCCGGTGGCAGAATCAGTAACCAATTTATCCTCTCGACTCTTACTGTCCTTGGCTTGGATGTCCCTTGTCGCAACTTTCTTGGTAAAGTCGTTGGAAATGGCACGGCTGAAGATGAGCACCTGATCCCGAGCCTGCAGGGGCAGATCATCGGCACTGCCCGGTTGGGTGATGGCCCGTCCCAGGTTAAACTGGCGCACCTCTATCTCATGCTGCGGATTCATCTCCCGCACCACCAGGGCGTAATCCAGATCTGCCGAGACTTTGAGATCGCGACGGGAGTCCTTGATCAGTTGGCTGATGCGCATGCCTGGCTGGTAGCTGTAGGCTCCTTCGCGCACCACGGCCCCCTTGAGGGCGACGGCCTTGCTGTATTCAGTGGTGCTGGGCAGCACCTCTATCTTGTCGCCATCCCGAATGGTGAAGTTGCGGTCGGCGCGCTTTGCCAGCTCCAGCGAGAACACCTTGAGGCCGGTTTCGGCGCGACGAGTCACGGTAATGCTGTTGATGGCCTCCGCCTTGAGACCGCCAGCCAGCGCCAGCACATTGCTTAAAGCCGCAGGGCCCGACAGCTCATAGATGGCGGGCCGCTTAACGAGCCCGGCAATGCTCACCTCCACCCCCTTGGCGGGAATGAAGACGGTATCTCCGGGCCGCAGGCGAATATCCTGCTCGTTGTTCCCCCAGATGAGCAGCTTGTACAGGTCCACCTCTTGTATCGTCTGGCCTCCGCGCTTGACCTGGATCTTGCGCAAGGAGCCCACCGTATCGATGCCGCCGGCGATCTGCAGCGCCTGGGTGACCGTGGTCAGGGCATTGACGTTATAGGCCCCGGGTTGATAGGCATCGCCCATCACGAAGATCTGCATGGTACGCAGGGTGCCGAAGCTGATGGCTGCCTCAACCCCGATAAACTGCTCGGCCACCCTGGCCTGCAGGGTATCGCTCACCTGGCGGAAGGTGAGCCCAGCCACGCTGATGGGGCCCAGCTTGGGAAAGTCCACGCTGCCCTCCCGATTAACGGTCAGCTTGTAGTTGGCGTTTTCCTTGCCAAACAGCTGGATACGCAGCTCATCCCCCGGCCCCACCACATAGTCATCCGGAACCGGGATATCGGCCAGCGGGGTTTGCGAGGTGGGCTGGCCGGCAAAGACGTTATAGCCAAAGGGCTGCAGGCTCTTGGGGGCCTTAGCCGCCAACTGTAGGCGCTGGCTGGCCTGTGAGGGCTTTACCTGGCGATCATTCAGGGAAGGCATAATCGCCTGCGGCTGGCTTGCGCCGGTTTGGCCGCGCAATTCATTCACATCCAAGCCGTACTGAGCAGCCAGTGCCTCCTGTTGGGCAGGAGAGAGCTGGCTGAACTGGGCCATCATGTTGGCAGGAATGGCGGCCTGGGCCGGCATCAACCCAAGCGCGAATGCCACCGCAAACAGGGCGGCCTTCATGATCCTCGATCTCATTGTCACTGCAATCCTATGATTTAATAGATTATTTAGTGGAAGCGATATTCGTAAACCAGTCCAGCACTGACCCTGTCTGTGTCGTCGTGTCGCTGTTGGTCTGTCACATTGAGATTAACGGTCAAACGACCGGCCAAGGCAGGCAGCACATATTGTGCCCGCCAGCTCTCCCCCGGCTCCGCCTGACTATCGTGCACAGTCTGCCAGAAAAGTGACGCCTGGTGGTCATTGGGCAGTTGTAAATAGGTTCCCAGGTGCCAGCGCTTGCCATCCGGCGCATCGGTGATAGGGTTTGCCTTGTGGCTCAAACGCTCCGTCTGTTCGGCGGTGGGCCTGGGCCCGTGGGCTTGGCTGTACTCCACCACGGCGCGCACCATGACGCCCTGGATAAGCCACTGGCCATCGGCACCCCACAGCTGATAATCCGGGCCGCTTGCCAGGCTGTTGGCCTGCTGGGTATAGAGGCCACCTGAGCCGCCCGCTGGCAAGGTCTGCGCCAGCCGAAGATCCCAGCTCCAGCGCCCCAGCTGGTTCTCATTGGTGAGGGCGTCGCCAAATTGACTCAGTTGCGAGCCATCCCCACCGCCGAACCAGTTTTCATAGCTCAGTCCCACCTGCAGCAGACGACTGGGCCGGGCCACCAGCCGAGAGGCCCACAGCTGATCTACGGCTGCACTGTTGTCCTGTTTAGCCAGCAGACTTTCCAGCCAGAGACTGCCCAGGCCAGGCAGCTCAGGATCCAGGTAGTTGAGCGCCACGGCCGGCAGGGGCGGGGCCTGCTGGCTCAGGCTCAACGCCGTCTGCCAACCCGGGCCCCACCAGCGATCCAGCCAGCCTAACACCAGGTTGACATCCCCTGGCCCCAAGGCCAGATAGGTACCCTGATAGTCGAAGCGATCATCCCGCTCATCGGCCTGCTGATAACCGGCCGACAGACGGATGGCATAGTTATTCATCAGCCATTCACGGCTGGCCTGAATGCCATATTCGGTACGCGGCTGCCAGCCAAAGCCCTGTCCAGCCTGAGCCTGGGTGGCACCGCTCATGCGCAGGTGACTGCGCCCACGACCGAGTCGATCGCTGTCCAGTCGATACTGCACATGATGAAATGCCAGCGCCTCGGCGGGGGTCAGTTGGCTGACGTCTACCGCGGCCAATGCTTTGCTCAGCAGGCTCCAGCGGATGGGAAAGGCGTTGGTTGGCATCACCAACAGGCCTCGGTCGGCCAGGTACTGCAGATCACTGCGTAAATAGGGATCGTCCGCCTCCAGCCAGGGTGAGGCATGAATGCCCCCCGCGGCCAGGATCCCGAGCAACAAAGTTAGCTGCCTGCCTGAAAACAAGATTTATGATCCTTGTAAAACAATTAGTTACGGATAATGCCTTGTCTAAAGCCCAGGCTACCGCCCCTGGCTTACCGCTGCCACACTGCGGATAGAATGACGAGTTTTGGAGGGTTGACCGCCAGGCGGTCAACACAAGCACCGACATCCAGTTAGGGATGGTCGGCGCCAGTTAACGAGCAGGATTAGAACGATAGAACAAAGAAGCTGTCGGGTGAAGCCTGGTCACCTGATTGCGTCTCAGCCACTCTTCGATCAAACCAGTCTAGCTTCCGAGCCCTCGTAAATGCCGAGGCGCTCTGTAATTTTCGGTAAAGATTATACTCAGGCGACCCCATGAAATCAGCAGAAGTTTCTTTTGAATTTCATCGCGCTAGCATGATCGATAATCACGCATAGCCATCAGGGTTTTGGGATTGCCAGCGCCAAGTATCCCGCATCATACACGCCAGATCCCGTGTTGCCTGCCAGCCCAACTCGGCCTTGGCCAGTGCCGGCTCGGCCCAGCACTCGGCGATGTCGCCTGGGCGCCGGGCCACGATACGGTAGGCGATGGCTTTGCCCGCTGCCGCCTCGAAGGCCTGGATCATCTGCAGCACCGAATAACCCTGGCCGGTGCCCAGGTTATAGGTATGCGTTCCCCTGGCCTGGCGTAGCCGAGCCAGCGCCTTGAGATGGCCATCCGCCAGATCCACCACATGGATATAATCCCGCACCCCGCTGCCATCGACGGTGGGGTAGTCATCACCAAATACCGACAGCTGGGGTAGCTTGCCCACCGCCACCTGGCTGATAAAAGGCAATAGATTGTTGGGGATCCCATTGGGATCCTCGCCGATGAGGCCAGACTCATGGGCTCCCACCGGATTGAAGTAGCGCAACAGGGCTACCCCCCAGCGGGGATCGGCCTTGACCATATCCCGCAAGATCTCCTCCACCATCAACTTGGAGCGGCCATAGGGATTGGTAGCCGAGAGGGGAAAATCCTCGCGGATAGGGACGGCAGCCGGATCGCCATACACGGTGGCGGAGGAGCTGAACACCAGATCAAACACGCCAAACTCGGCCATCACCTCACACAGGGTCAGGGTGGCGGCAATATTGTTCTGGTAATAGGTCAACGGGATGCGGCCGGACTCCCCCACCGCCTTGAGGCCGGCAAAGTGGATGACCGCATCAATGGCATGGGCGGCAAAGATCGACTGCAGCGCGGCACGGTCCCGCACATCCACCTGATAGAAGACCGGCTGCTGGCCGGTGATCCGCGCGATGCGATCCAGCACCTGCGGCTTGGCGTTGCAGAGATTATCCACGATGACCGGCTGTATCCCGGCCTGACACAAGGCCACCACGGTATGGCTGCCGATATAGCCGGCGCCACCGGTGACCAGAACGGTTTGTTTTTTATCCATCATGCTGAATTATTTAATTATTTATTAGGAGGGCCGATAACTCGGCCCTCGGTAAACTCAAGCAGTCTATACAACTGCCTCTGCCGCTGGCAAGCCTAAACCCAGCTTAACCCGCGAAGGCCGCCGCACCGCGTGCTATCACCAGCTCTTCGTTGGTGGGGATGACGAAGGCCTTGGCACTGCCTTCCGCGGTGATAAGCCCCCCCTGCCCGAAGCGGGCCACCTCGTTGGCCTGGGTATCCTCCTGATAGCCAAAGCCGGCCAGCAGGCTCAATACCTTGCTGCGCATCACCAGGGAGTTTTCACCGATGCCGCCGGTAAACACCAGGGCATCGACGCGCCCCAAGGGGACATAGTAGGAGGCGATGAACTTGGCCAGCCGGTAGCAGAACATGTCAAAGGCCAGGGCGCATTGCTCATCACCCTCTTCCAGCCCCTGGGTGATGCCGCGAAAATCGCTGGTCTTGCCGGAGATCCCCAGCAGGCCGGACTGCTTGTTCAGCACATCCTTGACCTGATCCAGGCTGTAGCCCAGCTCATCCACCATGAAGAACACCAAGGAGGGATCCACATTGCCGCAGCGGGTGCCCATCATCAGGCCTTCAAGGGGCGTGATCCCCATGCTGGTATCGATGCTCTTGCCGCCCTTGACCGCGCACAGGGAGCCGCCATTGCCCAGATGCGCCGTGATGACATTGACCTCTTCGGCAGGCTTGCCCAGCAGCTTGGCCGCCTCACCGGCCACATAGAAGTGGCTGGTACCGTGGGCACCGTAACGGCGCATGCCATGTTCCTTATACAGTTTGTTCGGAATGGCATACATGAAGGAGGCCGGCGGCATGGTTTGATGAAAGGCGGTATCAAAGATGGCGACGTGCGGCAGATGGGAGAAAAGGCGACGGGCGGCACGGATCCCCAAGAGGTGAGCCGGATTGTGCAGCGGAGCGAAGGGAATGCATTTTTCGATGCCCGCCTCCACCTCGTCGGTGATCAGCTCTGGTTGACTGAACAACTCACCCCCATGCACCACCCGATGACCGACGGCGACCAGCGCTTGAGTCATGGCTTCCTGCCCCTTAAATACCACTTCTTCAAGAAATTGGAGGGCTTGAGTATGATCGGCGCCACTGGCCAACGGGGATTTTTGCTTGTCGGCACGACCGAAGCGCCAGCTGATCTCGGCTTCAGGCAGGCCCAGCGCTTCGGCCAGACCGGTCAGATGTTGCTCACCGGTTGCCGGATCCACCACGGCAAACTTCAGGGATGAACTACCACAGTTCAGAACCAGTACGGCCTGTTCAAACGTTTTATCCATTCTCTCCTCACATTGCTTTTGACGCCAGACGTCACAGCCGATTCAGGTCAGGGTGAACCGTGACATCCACGATTCAGCGATGGCCCACCAAAATCGCCCCACGGAATCGCGCGAGAGCACTTCCCTCGCGCTACCGGGTGCTGCTAGAGATGTTGTACGGATGAAGGCACACTCCATCGGCCAACACCACAGGAACCATGCCAACCTTGTGGGTTGTTGCCGCCAGGAGGACTAAGAACGCCATTCAAACGGCCCAGACAGGATCCAGATCACGGTTAAATTACCATCTTGCCGGCCCAGCGGAAACCTTAATGACTCCCGCTGGCGCGGCTTTTAACCACAAACAGCAGGGGTATAGAGCCAGCTGTGCACTTTTTGGCCAGATGGCAACTGACTCAGCGCAGCAGACGCCAGGTCAAGGCAATCCGCCGCGCCGGATTTAGTGGGTCAGCCGCAGTCTGCTCTGCAAATCCAGGAGAGTGACAGCGCTAGTCAAGGCGGTTGAGATCCAGCTCATCGCCCTCGGCTGGCTTGGACTGCGCCGGTGCCGGTGCAAAGAGATCCGGCTCAGGTTGCAGCAGGGCCCGGCGCAGGGCTCGCTGTTTGAGCCAGAACAGCACCCCCGCGGCCAGCGCCAGTATGGCTATCCCCCCCAGACTCAGCCATAACCAGAGCCAGGAACCCTGGGGTTCAGGTTCAGGCTCGGCCGCAAGTGGCTCGGCTGCACTGGCGGCGCTCACGGCCAGCGGCTGCACCAGGGGATAGATATTGAACTCTTCGGGGGGCAGCTTGATCATCACCTCACGCTTGCCATTTTTGGTGGTGCCAAACAGCGTCATGTTGAGGGTATAGCGTCCCTCCAGCTCAGGCCGCTTCAGCTGCACCGCCAGATGCGGATCGGCAGAGCCCTGCACCACAAACTGCTCGCCTTCATCAAACTCCCCCACCACACTGCCGCGAATGGCAACACTGTCGGGCAGCAGCTCTTCTTCATCCAGATAGAAGTTAAGCCTGGGGCCATAGTCGTTGGTGGCAGGAGATTGTTCCACCCGTATCGGCAAGGGGTAGACCAACAGGGTTTGGAACTGGCTACGCACAAAGATCTCGTTGCCGGTACTGATCACCACCCGATACTTGCCGCCATCGATGCCGGTCATGTCCATGCGGGCGGTGACCACTCCGTCCTCGGGCTTCTCATCCAGATCGCGACCATTATCCTTGAAGCGGCCGATGAGCCGCGGCTCACCGCTCGGATCGACCTCATTGCCGGCAAAGGCCAACAGCTTCATGGTCATGCCCACATCCGACAGATAAAAGGGCTCCGTCGGTATCTTGCCGTGTTCCAGCAGACGACCCGTCACCTTGAGCTGTTCGCCGCTATAGACCCGCAGCGGCAGCTTGTCCAGGGCCATGCTGAGATCCGTCACCAGGCGAATACGGTTGCGCGGATCCACCTGGGCTATGGTCTGCCAAGGGCCTGGCATGGGATGCGTGATGGTGATGAGATCCTTGTCCGGCAGGCTCAGCCAACGCACCGACTCCGGGGCGCGAAAGTGGTAGAGCTTGCTGCCATCCGGCTGCACCAGTATGGCTGGCGCGGTACCCGCTTCCCGGTAAATAAAGAAGGTGATCTCCGCCACCTTGGGATCGATACGAAAACGGTTGTTGAGCAGCGGGATGTCCGACGGCGCATAGACCTCGTTGGCCCAGCCGGTCAGACTGATGAGCAGCAGCCAGAGGCCGCAGGCTAGTCGCGCCACAGGCAGCGCCCTCCCTTCTTGGCCACCAGATCCAGCCGTTGCTCATGGGCCGCCAACTCGTCGGCAGAGGCTGTCAGCACCCTGAGCGTGAGTCCGCCGCGCTGCAAGGGTCGTGGCGCCTCGACCTGGCTGCCGCTGCTGGCCTCGTTGCCCGCCGTCACCAGGTTGAGCCGGGTCTGGCCCCCGGTCATCAACAGATAGACATCGGCGAGGATCTCGGCATCCAGCAAGGCGCCGTGCAGGGTGCGATGTGAGTTGTCGATGCCGTAGCGACTGCACAGGGCATCCAGGGAGTTGCGCTTGCCGGGGAACAGGTTGCGCGCCATGGCCAGGGTATCGGTCACCCGGCAGAACTCCCGGGTCTTGAGCCCCAGTCCCAGCTTGTCGAACTCGTAATCCATGAAGCCCACGTCGAAGGGAGCGTTGTGGATGACCAGCTCGGCGCCACGGATAAACTCGATAAACTGCTCGGCCACAGCGGAAAAGGGCGGTTTGTCTGCCAAAAAAGCATCCGTGATGCCATGCACCCGGATGGCTTCTTCATCCACCAGCCGATCGGGCTTGAGGTAGACGTGGAAGTGGTTGCCGGTCAACCGACGGTTAACCACCTCGACACAGCCAATTTCGATGATGCGGTGCCCCAGATAATGGGGGCCGCCCGCCTGGTTCATCCCTGTGGTTTCGGTATCCAGTACTATCTGGCGATTTGCCTGCATTGGGTTCCAGCGCCTTTTATGTCAAACTCGCGATTTGTTTATCTTACAACAGCCAAGATGCTAAAACAGGTCGCACTCTACACGGATGGATCTTGCCTGGGCAATCCGGGCCCCGGTGGCTATGCCGCCGTACTGGTCTATCAGCAGCACCGCAAGGAGCTGTCCCAGGGCTATGCCCTCACCACCAACAATCGCATGGAGATGATGGCCGTCATCGCCGGGCTCAAGAGCCTCAGCACGGCCTGTCATGTGATCCTCACCACTGACAGCCAGTACGTCAAACAGGGGGTCACCCAGTGGATGGCCAACTGGAAGCGTCGTGGCTGGCTGACCGCCAGCAAGGAACCGGTGAAAAATCAGGATCTGTGGCGGGCGCTGGATGAGCAGGTCAGTCGGCATAAGATTGACTGGCACTGGGTCAAGGGGCACTCGGGGCACCCGGAGAACGAACGCTGCGACACCCTGGCCCGCCAGGCCGCCAGCGGCAACCAGCTGCTGCCTGATAGCGGCTACCGTCCCTGAGGCGCGCTAGATCCGCGCCATGCCCGGAATGGCCACCGGCTTGCGAAGCCGCACCGGCCGGGTGATGGGGGTCAGAGGATAACGGCGCTTGCGCGCTGCCATCACATAGACCGACGCCAGGTAACCGGCATAGTCCCGTCCCAGGTTTTCTTTCCACCACTGGATACGACTGCGACGCGACAGGGCCGAGAAGCCAAAGCGCTCCTGGCGAACCACCTCAAATCCCAGCAGGTGCAGCCAGTCCTCCACCCGCTCGGGCGAAAACATGCGTGCGCACCAGGGCTGCACCCGCCGCGCCGGCGGCCACAGCCGGCCCAGGCCCACCAGCCCATGGGGGTTGAAGCCACTGAGAATGAGCCAACCATCATCGGTCAGCACCCGCTCCACTTCGCGCAACACCTGATGGGGATCCGGGCTGTAATCCAGAGTATGGGCCAGCAGGCAAGCATCCACACTGCCGGTCTGAATGGGCAGCGCATCCTCCCGCCCCAGCAGGCTGAGTCCCTCGCCATGCCCTCCCAGAGCACACTGATGGCGGATCGCCGAGCAATCGCAAGACAGCTGAGCACTCAGCGCCCCTACCTTGAGCAGGTGGTAACCAAACAGCAGCGGACACCAGGCATTGAGCCGCTCCTGCAGCTCGGCGGCCAACCACTCCCCGTGGGGGATCTCCGTCCAGCGCTCAGGATAATGCAGGGGCCGATCCGTTCTGGCTGGTTTCACTGATACCTCGGTCTGACATTGCCTCGGGCAGTTAATCCCGATATAAGGATGCAAACACAGTATGGAGAAGCCGTTGGATGGCTCAAATCATCACCATATCGTCACGGCAGGATAACTATATCTGGCTGTTGATGAAAGATGGATACGCCGTCGTTGTCGACCCAGGTGAAGCGCGCCCCGTGGCGCGGGTGCTCCAGGAGCAGCAACTCAAGCTGGCCGCCATCTTGCTGACTCATCACCACGATGACCACACTGGCGGCGTGGCGGAGCTGCTGGCAGCCCATCCCGACTGTCGCCTCTATGGCCCCGAAGAGGCGCAGCTGAACCATCTTCGTGCACTGCAGGTGGTTCAAGAGGGCGATCGTCTGGCCCTGCCGGAACTGGCCACCGAGTTTGAGGTACTGGCGCTCCCCGGGCATACCCAAAGCCACATCGGCTTTTACGGTCCCCTGGGACTGTTCTGCGGTGATGTGCTATTTGGCGGCGGCTGTGGCCGTCTGCTGGGGGGGACCCCCGAGCAAATGCTGGCCTCCTTGCAACGACTGAAGGCCCTGCCAGGGGAGACCTGGGTTTACTGCGCCCATGAATACACCTGGGACAACCTGCGCTTTTGCCTCACGGTCGAGCCCGACAACCAAGCCTTGCTGGAGCGGGTGCGGCGCTGCGCCAAACTGCGGCGCCAAGGGGTGCCAACCGTCCCCTTCCCCCTGGCCGAGGAGCTGAGCACCAACTGTTTTTTGCGCACCGATCAGCCCAGTGTCCGGGCCGCCAGTCAACGGATGGCCATGTCGGAATGTAACAACGAGATCGAGATCTTTGTTTTATTGCGACAAAAAAAGAATACTTTTTAGCCGAAAAACTGGCGTATATGTTGCTTTATAGTGCCAAAGGTTGATCCTCACCGGGATCCTCCCTACCATCTGTCGACACTTTGACGAGCTGAGCAAACATGAAGCTAAGAGTAACCCTGCTGGGTGCCCTGCTGCTGAGTGGATGCCAGACCTTGCAAACCACAGAGCAATCGGATCGTCCGGATGAGTCAATGCCGGAGATCATGGTGGTACAGCACCACGGTGTGCAGGCAAGGTCGGCCCATGACCGATCGGAATCTTCCGAGCAGCGACAAACCGATATCTGGGCCCACATGGCCAGCCAAATGACCCTGGAAGTGCCGGACGATCCTGAGATCCAGCGCTTCCGTGACTGGTATCTACGCCACCCCAAGACGCTGACCGATGTCGCCGAGCGCGCCGCCCCCTTCCTCTACCTGGTGGTAGACGAAATTGAACAAAACCAGATGCCAATGGAGCTGGCATTGCTACCGATTGTAGAGAGTGCCTACAACCCGAATGCTCGCTCCCATGGCAATGCTGTTGGTTTGTGGCAGTTCCTGGCGCCTACCGGTCGGCGGTTTGGCCTCAAGCGAGACGCCTGGTATGACGGCCGCCGGGATGTGGCCGCCTCCACCGAAGCCGCCATGGCCTACTTTACCTACCTCAACGAATTCTTTGATGGGGACTGGTACAACACCCTAGCCGCTTACAATGCCGGCGAGGGACGGATCCAGCAGGCGATCCGCAAACAGCAGAAGGCCGGTAAACCCACCGACTTCTGGTCGCTGCAACTGCCCCGAGAGACCCGCGCCTACGTGCCACGCCTGCTGGCTCTGGCGGACATCATCAAAAAAGCCGATCACTATGGTGTCACCCTGCCTCCCGTGCCCAACCGCCCCAAGGTCAAGCGCATCGACACCGGCGGGCAGGTGGACTTGAACCAGGTTGCAGACATGGCTGGCATCAGCCTCAGCCAGCTCAAGGCCCTCAATCCTGGCTATAGCCGCAACGTCAGCTCCCCCAATGGCCCCTTTCACCTGCTGGTACCGGTGAGCAAGGCCGAGCCGCTCGAGCTGGCACTGGCCGAGCTGTCACCGCGGCAGAAAGCCAACTGGGGCTCCTATGTGGTGAAGCGTGGCGATACCCTGGGCGAGATTGCCTTGAACCACGGGGTGACGGTGGCGCAGCTTAAGCGCAGTAACCAGCTGGACAATGCCCGCGCCCTGCGCGTCGGCCAGAGTCTGGTGATCCCCAACGATCAGGCCAAACAACTGCAGCGGGAACTGGATCGCCTCACCGCCGGCAATAATCGCCGGGTGCATACGGTCAAGGAGGGCGAGAGCCTGTGGAGCATCAGCCGGACCTATCAAATCTCCGAGGCCGAGTTGCGTCGTTGGAATCAGCTGACAAACAAGGCGTCCATCAAGCCGGGGCAGCAGTTGGCCGTGCGCAAACCAGCCAAGCAGGACACCGCCAGCCAGGCCACCATGATCCGCTATAAAATTCGCCAGGGAGACTCTCTCACCTCCATCGCTGAACAGTTCAATGTCAGCGTCAGAGATCTGGTCCGCTGGAATCAGCTCTCCGACACCCGCCGCATCAAGACCGGTGATACCCTGCGGATCCGCAGTCTGACCGGCGCTTAGTTAGCACATCAACAAGCAAAAGCCCGCCAACTGGCGGGCTTTTTTCTGCCTGGGAGCCGGCCCGTTAACGGGCCGGATGGTCAGCCAACCAGTTTGCCAGCCGTGGCGAGCTGCCCAGTGCCTGATTGAGGGTCATCTGGTTGAGCAAGCGGTTGTAGTGATTCTCCAGCAGGCTCTGTTGGGCCTGCCGGCGGGATTTGCGCTGCTCCAACCAGGTGGACAGATCGTCTTCCCCCAGGCGGTAACGCTGCTCGGCCAACCGCTCACCGGCCTCTGCCAGCGTCACCGAGTTTGAGGTACTGGCGCTCCCCGGGCATACCCAAAGCCACATCGGCTTTTACGGTCCCCTGGGACTGTTCTGCGGTGATGTGCTATTTGGCGGCGGCTGTGGCCGTCTGCTGGGGGGGACCCCCGAGCAAATGCTGGCCTCCTTGCAACGACTGAAGGCCCTGCCAGGGGAGACCTGGGTTTACTGCGCCCATGAATACACCTGGGACAACCTGCGCTTTTGCCTCACGGTCGAGCCCGACAACCAAGCCTTGCTGGAGCGGGTGCGGCGCTGCGCCAAACTGCGGCGCCAAGGGGTGCCAACCGTCCCCTTCCCCCTGGCCGAGGAGCTGAGCACCAACTGTTTTTTGCGCACCGATCAGCCCAGTGTCCGGGCCGCCAGTCAACGGATGGCCATGTCGGAATGTAACAACGAGATCGAGATCTTTGTTTTATTGCGACAAAAAAAGAATACTTTTTAGCCGAAAAACTGGCGTATATGTTGCTTTATAGTGCCAAAGGTTGATCCTCACCGGGATCCTCCCTACCATCTGTCGACACTTTGACGAGCTGAGCAAACATGAAGCTAAGAGTAACCCTGCTGGGTGCCCTGCTGCTGAGTGGATGCCAGACCTTGCAAACCACAGAGCAATCGGATCGTCCGGATGAGTCAATGCCGGAGATCATGGTGGTACAGCACCACGGTGTGCAGGCAAGGTCGGCCCATGACCGATCGGAATCTTCCGAGCAGCGACAAACCGATATCTGGGCCCACATGGCCAGCCAAATGACCCTGGAAGTGCCGGACGATCCTGAGATCCAGCGCTTCCGTGACTGGTATCTACGCCACCCCAAGACGCTGACCGATGTCGCCGAGCGCGCCGCCCCCTTCCTCTACCTGGTGGTAGACGAAATTGAACAAAACCAGATGCCAATGGAGCTGGCATTGCTACCGATTGTAGAGAGTGCCTACAACCCGAATGCTCGCTCCCATGGCAATGCTGTTGGTTTGTGGCAGTTCCTGGCGCCTACCGGTCGGCGGTTTGGCCTCAAGCGAGACGCCTGGTATGACGGCCGCCGGGATGTGGCCGCCTCCACCGAAGCCGCCATGGCCTACTTTACCTACCTCAACGAATTCTTTGATGGGGACTGGTACAACACCCTAGCCGCTTACAATGCCGGCGAGGGACGGATCCAGCAGGCGATCCGCAAACAGCAGAAGGCCGGTAAACCCACCGACTTCTGGTCGCTGCAACTGCCCCGAGAGACCCGCGCCTACGTGCCACGCCTGCTGGCTCTGGCGGACATCATCAAAAAAGCCGATCACTATGGTGTCACCCTGCCTCCCGTGCCCAACCGCCCCAAGGTCAAGCGCATCGACACCGGCGGGCAGGTGGACTTGAACCAGGTTGCAGACATGGCTGGCATCAGCCTCAGCCAGCTCAAGGCCCTCAATCCTGGCTATAGCCGCAATGTCAGCTCACCCAACGGCCCCTTCCACCTGTTGGTGCCGGTGAGCAAGGCCGAACCCTTGGAGCTGGCACTGGCGGAACTCTCCCCGCGGCAGAAGGCCAACTGGGGCAGCTATGTGGTGAAACGTGGCGATACCCTGGGTGAAATTGCCTTGAACCACGGTGTCACTGTGGCTCAGCTCAAACGCAGCAATCAGCTGGACAACACCCGCTCCTTGCGCGTGGGCCAGAGCCTGGTGATCCCCAACGATCAGGCCCAGCAACTGCAGCGGGAACTGGATCGCCTCACCGCCAGCAACAATCGGCGGTTCCATACGGTCAAGGAGGGGGAAAGCCTGTGGAGCATCAGCCGCACCTATCAGATCTCCGAGGCTGAGCTGCGCCGCTGGAATCAACTGAGCGACAAGGCGGCTATCAAATCCGGACAACAGCTGGCCGTTCGCAAGCCGGCCAAGAGCGCCACGGCCAGCAAGGCCACCATGATCCGTTATCAAATCCGTCAGGGCGACTCCCTCTCCTCCATCGCCGAACAGTTCAACGTCAGCGTGACGGACTTGGTACGCTGGAATCAGCTCTCCGATACCCGCCGCATCAAGACCGGCGACACCCTGCGGATCCGCAGTCTGACCGGCGTCTAGTTCGGCGCGTCAACAAGCAAAAGCCCGCCAATTGGCGGGCTTTTTTGTTCCTCCTAGCTCACGGCTAGCTAGCCGGATGACTTGCCAACCAGTGCGTCAGACGAGGCGAAGTACCCAGCGCCTGGTACAGGGTCATCTGGTTGAGCAAGCGGTTGTAGTGATTCTCCAGCAGGCTCTGCTGGGCCTCCCGGCGGGACTTGCGCTGCTCCAGCCAGGTGGACAGATCCTCCGCCCCCAGGCGGTAACGCTGCTCGGCCAACCGCTCACCGGCCTCTGCCAGCGTCAGGGCCTGCTGCAACCGCTCCCCCTGCTGGGCGTAGTGCTGCTGGGCGGCCAGGGCATTCTCCACCTCGCTCAGGGCAGTGAACAGATCCTGGCGAAAGCCCACCACCGCCTCGGCATAATCCTGACGGGCCAGCGCGATATTCACCTGCCCCTGCTGCCAATTGACAAACGGCAGGCTCAGCCCCGCCCCCAGCGTCCCCACCGGATCCTGGCTAAAGCGCCATAGCGCGCTGCTGGCCGTCCCCAACGCGCCGGTCAGGGTGAAGCTGGGATAAAGGCTCAATCGCTGATTGTCGACCGCTGCCAGGCTTTCCCGTAACCGGTATTCCGAGGCCCGCAGATCCGGGCGGCGCGCCAGCAGCTGGGCCGGCAGATCCGCCGGCAACCTGGGAATGGTCTTGTCGCTAAGCTGGCGCGGTTCGGCCTGCCATTGCTCCGGCGGCCGATCCAGCAGCAGCGCCAGGGCATTGCGCGCCTCCACCCGCTGTTGCCGATAGGTGTAGAGGCTGGCCTCCTGGCTCACCACGCTCTGGGCGGCCGTCACCCGATCCAGACCACTGACCGCCCCCGCCAGGTATTGCTGATCCACCAACTGCTGCACCCGCAGGCTGTCCTCCACATTGGCCTGCGCCAGCCCGATCAGTTCGTTGAGGTAGCCCAGCTGCCAATAAGCCTGCGCCGCACTGCCCACCAGGGAGAGCGCGGTGGCGGCTCTGTCCTCTGCGGTCGCCTCAAGCTCCCACTGGGCCTCATCCCGCGCCGCATCCAGCTTGCCCCACAGATCCAGCTCGTAGCTAAGCCCCAGGTTGGCGCTGCTGCTGTCACTCATCCCTTGGCCGGAGAGATCATGGCTGCGGCTGGTGGCCAGCTCGGCACTCCAGTTGAGCCCCTGCTGGTGGCGGATGAGCTGCAACTGCAGCTGGGCCTTGCGTAACTTGATGCCGGCGGTGACGAGATCGGCATTCTGGCTCAGCACCTGCTCGATCAATTGATCGAGTGCCGGATCGGCAAATGCCGTCCAGTCGGCTTGGCCTTCCCGGGGATGGGCCGCCTGTTGCCAGTGGGAGGGCAACGGCATCAGCGGCCGCTGGTAATCACTGCGCAGCGGGCTTTGGCAGGCCGCCAGCCCCAAGGCCAGCCAGAGCCCCAGGGCGGTGCGGGTTAGGGGAAATCGTTGCAGACTCGTCACGCTAAACGCCTCATTCTTACTCACGCGCCAAGGCCTCTATCGGGTCAAGCCGAGCGGCACTGCGCGCCGGCAGGAAGCCAAACAGCACACCAATCAGGGTCGAACAGGTTACGGCCATCAAGATGGAACCGACGGAAAACAGCATGCTGATGGCAGAGACAAACAGCGAGAACAGCAGCCCCACACCGAAGGAGCAGAGGATGCCGATGGCACCGCCCAGCAGGCAGACCAGCACCGCCTCGATGAGAAACTGCTGCAAGATATCCGACTGCCTGGCCCCCACCGCCATGCGAATGCCGATCTCGCGGGTACGCTCGGTCACCGACACCAGCATGATGTTCATCACGCCTATGCCGCCGACGATCAGTGAGATGACGGCGATGGCGGAGATCAGCAGTGCCAGGGTCCCCGTGGTCTTCTGCACCGTCTTCATGATGCTGTCACTGCTGTTGGTGAAAAAATCCTTGGTGCCGTGCCGCTGCGTCAGCAGCTGAACGATCTGCTGATTGGCCACCGCATTGGACATGCCGTCCTTGACCCGGATCAGGATGGAGCTGAAGAAGCGCTGCCCTTCCAGGCGCGCCATGGAGGCGGTATAGGGGAGCCAGACATTCAGTGAGTCGGTATTGCCAAAGCCACTGTCCTGCGCCGCCAGCACGCCTATGATGCGGCAGGGCAGACTGCCCAGCAGCAGCACCTTGCCCATGGGATTGTCGTTGGCAAACAGGCGCTGGCGGGTGTTGTCATCGATCACCACTACCTGGGAGAGGTGCTGGATATGCTCCTGCTCGAAACCGCTCCCTTGGGCGAAGTCATAGCCCTTGACGCGGAAAAACTGCTCACCGACCCCGCTTACCGAGGCATTGGCGGTCAGGTTACCGTAGCGCAGCGGCTGGGTACTGCTGATGGACGGGGTGGCGCTGTCCACATAGATCTGCCCCTGCAGGGCCCGCAGATCGCCCGGCGACAGGGTCTCTACCCGGGCAGCGCGGGTATCCCCCCAGTCCTTGCCCGGATAGATGCCAATGGTGTTGGTGCCCATGCGGCTGATGTTATCGATCACCGACTGGCTGGCGCCACGGCCCAGGGCTACCACGCTGACCACGGCCATGATGCCGATGATGATCCCCAGCATGGTCAGCAGGGTGCGCAGCCGGTGGGTCGCCATGGCGATCCCGGCCATCTTGGCCGCCGCGACAAAGCGCCCCCACCCGCTACGCCAGCCCTCGCGGGCTCCCGTCGTGTTCAGGCTGGCCGTCTGCTCGCCGGTCAGTGCTAGGTCCTGCCGTAAGTGTTCGTTCACTCTGTCCGCCGTGATGCGGCCATCGCTGATCTCTATGATGCGGCGGGCATAGGCCGCCACTGCCGGGTCGTGAGTCACCAGTATGATGGTGTGGCCCAGGGCATTGAGCTCCTGCAGTATGGCCATCACCTCCTGGCCGCTGCGGCTGTCCAGCGCGCCGGTGGGCTCGTCCGCCAGTATCACGTTGCCGCCGTTCATCAGCGCCCGGGCGATACTCACCCGCTGCTGTTGGCCGCCCGAGAGCTGACTGGGCTTATGGCCAAGGCGATCTGCCAGCCCCAGGCGCGCCAGCAGTTGCGCCGCCCGCGCCTCGCGCTCCGCCCTGGGTTTGCCGGCATAGACGGCGGGAATGGCCACATTCTCCAGCGCGCTCAGATGCGGCAGCAGGTGATAGCGCTGGAAGATGAAGCCGAAATGATCCCGCCGCAATGCGGCCAGCTGATCCGGTGCCAGGCGGCCGGTTGCCACCCCGGCGATCCGATATTGGCCTTCGCTGGGGCGGTCGAGACAGCCCAGCAGGTTCATCAGGGTGGACTTGCCAGAACCCGACGTCCCCATGATGGCCACCATCTCGCCCTGCGCAATGCACAGATCCACATCCTGCAACACCTGGACCTGGGCCTCCGGCGTGCCGAAGCGGCGCCCTACGCCGGTCAGAGCAATCAAAGGTTCACTCATGGCTTACATTCCTGGTGGCGGGCCACGGTGCTGCGACTCGGCCGCCATGGCCGCCTGCTCGGTGGCGGCGATATCATCCCCCAGGATCACCTGCGCGCCTTCCTTGAGGCCGTCGGTTATCTCCACATGAATGTCGTCCTTGCGCCCCAAGGTGACTGGCTGCGGCAACGGCTTGCCATCCGGCCCCACCAGCCAGACCAGGCTACGGCCGTTCTGGCTGCCCCCCCGTAACGCGGACAGCGGCACCGCCAGCACCTGCTTGCTCTCGCCCAGCACCACTGTCACTTCAGCGGTCATGGCTACCCGCAGCTTGTGGTCGGGGTTGGGCACATCGAACAGGGCATTGTAATAGATGGCCGAATCGGAACTGGTACTTGAGCTGGCGCTGCTGTCGTCCTCGGACTCCGACTCGGGCGCCGGCTCGATGGCCCGCAAGGTGCTGGTATGGCGGGTCTGTGGGTCCCCCAGCACGGTAAACCAGCAGGCTTGGCCGGGCTGCACCCGGATGACGTCTGCCTCGGAGATCTGGGCTTTGACCGTCATGGTATCCAGATCCGCGAGCTTGAGGATGGTGGGCGCCGACTGAGTGGAGACTACCGTCTGCCCCTCTTCGGTGACGATGGCAATCACCACCCCATCAATCGGCGCCAGGATGCGGGTATAGGCCAGGTTGGCCTTGGCGTTATCCACTTCGATGCGGGATTGTTGCAGCTGGGCGGCCAGACTTTCTAACTCGGCCTGGGTCTGGGCCACATCCGCCTCGGCGGTTTCCAGATCCGCGGTGGCATTGGCGTCGTTGCGACGTAGCTGACGCTGGCGGGTCAACACCAGCTGCTGCTTGCGCAACAAGGCCTGCTTGGCTTTTTGCTGGGCCCGGATATTGTCCAGCCCAGCCTGGGCGGAGCGCAGATCGTTTTGCTGCAATATGGGGTCGATCTCGGCCAACAGATCGCCTTGCTTGACCGACTGCCCCAGGCTCACCGCCAGGTGTTTGAGCTGACCCGACACCTGGGCCCCCACACTCACCTGCTTGAAACCCGCCAGGCTGCCGGTGGCCAGCACCTCTTCACGAATATCCTGGCGGCCGACAGTCACTGTCATGTACGACACAGGCGGCGGTGCCAACAGCCGCTGAGCGACCACCACGCCCACTAGCACCAGCACCAGCACCAGACCGGTTAACCACCATCCCTTACCACGGCTCTTGTTCACCAAACCTAAGCTCCTTGACCATATCGCCAAGGCATGTTAGAGAGGTGCCGGATTGCCCCCTAGCCTGCTTACCTGCTTTTACCTGAGAGTGTGGCGTCATCCGCCAAACGAAAACGCAGGCGCAGGGGGTGATGATCCGAGGCCAGGCTGGCTTCGCTGCTGGCCTGCTCGAGAATGAGGCCGCGATAGAACACCTGATCCAGCGGCCAACCGCCGACGCGCAGGCGTTGATCCGGCGTAAAATGGGCTGGCACCAGTCGCTGACGGGCCATGCGCTGCTGCAACAGCAGGCTGCGTCGCTCGCCCCAGCTGTTGAAGTCACCGGCAAACAGCACAGGGCCGGGATAGCGGCGGGTGAGCTTCCACAAGGGGGCCAACTGCTCCTCATACGAGGCGGTGCCCAGATCGAAATTCAGCCCATGCAGATTCACCACCAGCAAGGGGTAGCGGCTGCCCTCCAGGGCATACAGGCTCACCAGGGCGGTCTTGGGCAGGCGCAACACCGGCTCAGGGTACGCCAGCGGACAGCTGAACAGCTCAGGCGTGCGGGCGGCCGTCATGACCCCGGCGGTACGCCCCTGATAGGTGAAGGCGCCTACCTGCTGCCAGGCATACCCCTGCTCCGTCAGCCAGCGGATAAAGGGCGGGGCATCCACGGACTCCTGAAACAGCAACAGATCCGCCGGAACCTCGGCCAAAGCGTCCGCCCAGCCGGGGCGCTGCAGCTTGTAGAGATTCCACACCAGCAGATCGAACTGACGGGGCAGGCCAGCTTGTTGTACCGGCAGCACCGGCAGACGCGCACAGGGCGGCGACAGGCGCTCCCCCTGGGCGGTCAGCAGTACAGGCGGACTGGTGACGCTAAGCTCATCACAGCCCAGCAGCAGACACAGGCTCAGCAAGAGCCCTAACGACACAGTTTTCATGACACTCCTAACCGCGTTTGCTACAACGGCGCTCCGCCGCCGGCAGCTGAGTGAGCCAGGCCAACCAGTCCTGCACCTGATACCGGTACCCAAGCCGCTCACAGACTGCCTGGCCTGCCACCCGTTTATCCGGACGATCGCTCACCGTAAACTGGGGCAGGGGCAGCGTTGCCAATTGACAGGCCAGGGTGTAGAAGGCCTGGCGGCTGGGATGATCCGGTGCCACCCCATGAAAGGTCTGGTCCCAGGCCTGCTGCTGCACTATGGCGCTGATGATGCCGATGGCATCGGCTTGATGCAGCAGGTTGACCCCCTGCTGACCGTGTTCCGCCGGCTGGCCGGCCAAGAAGCAGCCGGGATAGCGACCCGGCCCCACCAGGCCCCCCAGGCGCAGCACCGTCTTGCGGGGAATATCGCAACAGGCCACCACCTGCTCGGCAGCCTGCATGCGCAGGGCCCGCGGCTCATGGCCATCCGGCACAGTGCCCTCATGCTTCTCGCCCTGATGAGCAAACACAGAGGTGGAACTCAGATACAGCAGCTGCTGCGCCCCCGCCGCCGCGGCTTGCTGGCACAAGGCGGCAATCTTGACCGGGTAGTCGTCTTGTCGCCCAGGGGCAATGGCCAGGATCAGGGTGCGTGCCTTAAGCTCGTCGGGCCAGGGCGCCGCTTGGCCGCTGGCCTGCCACAGATGGGCATTGACCCCCGCCTGACGCAAAGACGCCCACTTGGCCTCGCCGGTGACTGTGCCTGCCACACTCAGCCCCTGGGCCGTCAGGTGGTGATACAGGGGCAGGCCCAGCCAGCCGAGGCCCACCAGGGTCACATCATGCATCTGCCTCTCCTTCATAAAAAAACGGCCATCGTATGATGGCCGTTAAAAGTAACGAAGGAAATATCTGGATTGGTTGCGCCAGCTATTTCCCCAGCGGGAATAGTGAAGAAAACCAGATTCCGGAGTAGATACTACCCAGTATGAGCCCCCAGATCCTTGAAGCAGATCACTTTTGAAAACCATTTCTGAAAACGCTGTCAGATTTAGGCAAAAACATCGGGGCCTGAGCCCCGAGGTTTAGCGGGTTTTGACCGAGTTACGCTCTATCAGTTCAGGTTCAAACTTGAGGCGCAGACCATCCACCGGCTTGTTATCCAGCAAACGCACCGCCAGCTCGGCCGCCTGTTCCCCCATCTTCTCGATGGGATAACGGATGGTGCTGAGTTTGGGATGAATGAAGCGGACATAGGGAATATCGTCAAATCCCACCGCTGAGACCTGTTCCGGCACCTGGATACCATGCTCCAGCAAAAAGGAGATGGCACCGGCCGCCATGGCGTCGTTGTAGCCCACGAAGGCTGTGAACTCCGCCTTGCGATCCAGCAACTCCTTCACCGCCACATGTCCCCCCACTTCATCGGGGTACGCCTTGACCACCAGCGTCTCATCAAACGGCAGCCCGGCCTCCTCGAGCCCCTGGCGATACCCGGCAAACCGCTGCTGGGCATCCACGAAGCTCTGATCATCGGAGGTGATAAAGGCAATCCGGCTGTGCCCTTGCTCCACCAGATGGCGCACCGCCACCCGGCTGCCCTCGGCATTGTCAAACCAGATGGATCTATCTTCGGCACCCTTGACCAGGCGGTTGACAAAGACCACAGGCGTATCGCGCTTAACGAGTTCCGCCAACTCCTCATCGGGCAAGGCCATGGCATGCAGTATCAAGGCGTCGCATTGGCGCTGCAGCAGGGTGTCGATGGCGTGACGCTCCCGGTGCTCATCGTGGTTGCCGGTGATGACGATGGAGAACTTATTTACCCGATCCACCACCTGCTCGATCCCCAGCATCATCTGAGCAAAGAAGGGGCCGCCACACAGATCCCCCACCAGCACACCAATGCAGTTGGAGCGCTTGCTCACCAACGCCTGAGCAAAGCTATTGGGCCGAAAATTCAGCTCCTTCATGGCATTGAGCACGGCTTCCCGTTTCTCCGGCGCCACCTGGGCCGTGTTGTTGATCACCCGTGAAACGGTAGAAATCGACACATTTGCAAGCCTGGACACATCTTTGATTGTTGCCACGCCTGTACCCCCTTCGCTAATAACGCACACAGGGCCGAGTGTACCACAGCCGGCCCGACAGAACTCAATCAGAAGCCTTTGATTTTCATCAGACTAGCTCAATATCTCAGCGTCAGCTCGCCCTCGGAGAGAAAGCGCAAGGGACGCTTGAGCTGCTGCTGGTAGATGACGTTGTACACCAGCACGTTCTGCACATAGTTGCGGGTTTCCCGGAACGGAATGCTCTCGACCCAGGCATCCATCGGCATACCGGCAGAGCTGCGCCACTGCCGCACCCGGCCCGGACCGGCATTATAGGCGGCAGTCGCCAGCACCCGATTGCCCTGGTACTGATCCAGCAACTCCCGCAGGTAGGCGCTGCCCAGGCGAATATTGAGGGTCGGCTCCACCAACTGTTGGGGTCTGGGCTGCGGGTAGCCCCACTTCTTGGCGGTATGCTTGGCGGTCGCCGGCATCAGTTGCATCAGACCGGTGGCCCCCACCGGTGATTTGGCCTTGGGATAGAGGGCGCTCTCCTGGCGGGCCAGGGCATACAAGAGGCTGGGCTCCAGGGCGCGGGCCTGGGCAAACTGGCTGAAGGTCTGACTCAGGGGGGTGGGAAAACGCAACTCCAGCACATCCCAGGCTTCAGCCCGGATGCTGGCCTGCACCGCCAGATGATGCCACCCCTTGGCCAGGGCCAGGCCGCCGAGCTGGAGTTTCTCATCGTAGCTCACCTGATCCACCAGGTAATACCATTCAGCATGGGCGAGATCCGTCTCATCCAACTGCAACAAGGCCTCGATGCGCAGCAAGGCATCCCAGCGCCGGCTGGCGCTCTTCCAGTCCAGCCCCCGCTTTAAGGGCGTCTGTTGCAAGAAGAAGGGCTTGCCCAACTGCTGGGCACTGAGAAAGCCATAGTAGCTGCGCTCCTGACGCCCCAGCTCGAACTGATGCCGTGCGGCGCCGGTCTGGCCCGCCTGCTGCTCGGCCCGGCCACGCCAGTAACGCCAGCGTGACTGCCCCTGCTGCGCAGGGGCCATCAGGGCTATGGTACGGTTTACCGCCGGCCAGTCGGATTCATAGATGGCGACCCGCGCCCGTAACTCCAGCAACTCCGCCGGCCAGGATTTGTCCATACGGCTGTCCAGCCAGTGTCGCTGCTGGCGGCTGCGATCCAGCAACAGACGCCGGGCAATCGCCTGCTCGACACTGGCCACCGCCGGCGGCCGCAAGCCATAACGCTGTTTGGCCTGGGGCAAGGTTCGCAGCACGGCCGGCGCATCCTGATTGGCCCAGCGTTGCAGTGTCAACTCGGCGAGCCGCCGATCACGGATCTCTCGACCGGCCGGCAACAGGGTAAAGAGCCGGTCAGGGTTGGCCTGCAGTGTCGTGATCCGCTTGCCCAGACGCTGCCAGCCTGTGGACTGATAGAGGCCACTTAAGTATTTGACCAAGGCGGCATTGCCTTGGGCAAAGGCCAGTTGTTGGCGCGCCCATATCTGGCTGTCACTCAAACGGCCAGCATCGCGCCAGGCGGCAAACAAGCGATCGCACTCACCGGGACGCGAATCGCCGTGCAACCAGAGGGCGGCAGCCCCATCAAAGGCCAGATCCCGCTGCCCCTTGGCCAATTGGGCCCGGTAGTAGTAACACTGCAGATCCACCGAGTTGGGCTTGGCGGGCCGCAGGCCAAGAAAATCATGCCAGTTTTGCTCCTGCGCCAGCAGGTGCAGGTAGCGGCGCTCCAACCGGCTGGCCAGATAACTGCCTGGATAACGCCGCATGAACTGCTTGACCTCCGCCAGCCGCGCCACCTGCGGCTGCCAGTAGAGATCGTAATAGGTCACATAGGGCGCCAGAGGATAGTCACCCAGGCGGGCCTGCAAGGCATAGGCCTCACCGGTGCGCTGTTGGCGCAACGCCTCCAGGGCGGAGCGATAGAGATTCTGTTCCAAAGAGAGGGGTTGTGCCAGAACCGGTATCAGACCACCGGACAGCGCAAACAATGAAAAACCAAACAGCAACCGAAGGTTACGCCACCACATCCATACTACTCCACAAGGCCATGGCAAGTGCCCAGGCGCAGTATAATCGCTGGCACGCTAAGTTACATCCAGCGGGGACTAGCCGGTTTCATCTGATGGCGACTCTGCCGGCAGATGGCGCAGGGCGTAGCGCTGCATGTGTTCTGCCGGCAAGGGCTTACTGGCCAGGAAGCCTTGATAGAAGCTGCAATTTTGCTTGCGCAAAAATTCCAGCTGTTGACGGGTTTCCACCCCTTCGGCGGTGACGTTAAAGCCCAGATGACGGGCCATGGCCATCACGGCCTCGACGATGGCCATGTTGCTCACATCATGGGGAATGTCCTGGATGAAGGATCTATCTATCTTCAGCTCGTCCACCGGCAGGCGTTTGAGATAACCCAGGGAGGAGTAGCCGGTGCCAAAATCGTCGATGGAGAAGTTGATACCCAGCTGTTTGAGCTCACTCATCTTGTGGATGGCATCTTCGGTGTTGCCCAGCACCACAGACTCGGTGATCTCCAGATTGAGGGCCGAGGGCTCCATGCCGGTGGCGCTGAGCACCTCATGGATATGCTCGACAAACCGCTGGTGGTGGAACTGTTTGGCGCTGACGTTCACCGACAGCTGGGGCAGGCGCACCCCCTCCTCTTCCCAGCGCACAAACTGATGGCAAGCCTCAAGCAGCACCCACTGACCGATATCTATGATGAGATCCGTCTCTTCGGCGATAGGAATGAACTCCGCCGGCGAGATCATGGAATGCCCCGGTGGATGCCAGCGCAGCAGAGCCTCGACGCCGATCAGATCCCCGCTGTCCACCATGTGCTGGGGCTGGTAATGCAACAGCAGCTCGTTGTTACCCAGGGCGTGCCGCAACTGGTTGTGGATCAGCAGACGGCGATCGGCCTGGCGCTGCATGCCCGCATCGAACAGCTTGATGGTGCGCCGCCCGGCGGCCTTGGCCTGATACATGGCGGTATCGGCCTGCTTGAGCAGATCTTCAGGCTGCTGTTCCCGGCTGGGAAACAGGGTGACACCAATGCTGGCGGCGATGTGCAGATCCAGGCCCTGATATTGGTAGGGCTCGGAAAGCAGCTCAATCAACCGCTCGCCCAAGCCGCTGGCCTGCATCTCGGCCAAGGGCGGGCTCTCGCTGAGGGTCGGTAACAGCAAGACAAATTCGTCGCCACCCAGCCGGGCCAGCACATCGCCCGGCCCAACCTCCGCCTGCAACCGTTTGGCCACCTGCTGCAGCAGCCAATCCCCGGCGGCATGGCCGAGTGAATCATTGATGGTCTTGAAGTGATCCAGATCGATAAACAGCAAGGCGCCGACCCATTCGGACTCCCGCGCGGCAACAAAAGCCCGCTCCACTTGCTCCAACAACAGACGGCGGTTGGGTAGCCCGGTGAGATCGTCAAAATAGGCCAGGCTCTGGATCTGCCGGGCACTGGCCTGGCGCTCCGAGAGATCCTCAAAACAGATCACATAATGGGTGATCTGCTGCTCTTCATCCCGTACCGGAGTCCAAGTCTCCCATTGGGGATAGGCAATGCCCTCGCGACGCCAGCGCTCCACCTCCCCTTCCCAGCGCCCCGCCTCATCAAACTGCGGTGCCAGATCAGCCGGCCAAGGCCACAACTCCTCGCCCAGCCGCTTGCCCACCACCTCCCTGGGCGACAAGCCCGTGATCTGAGTGAAGGCATGATTCACTCGCAGGATCACCAGCTCAGGATCCGTGATGATCAGCCCTTCATTGGTCTCGAACGCTACCGCAGATAACCGCAACTGGGCCTCGGCCTGCTGGCGCTCCAGCTCGCCGCCCGCCCGCTGGCATACCAGGTTGAGCAGGCTTTGCAGCATAGATTCGTCTGGCAGGCGCTCAAAGGTCATGGCCAGATGCCCAATCACCTTGCGTTTGGTATCCCGCAATGCGACTCCGCAATAATAGGCCGCACCACAGTAGCGACTTGGTAGGTTGAGCACCTCGCTGAGCACCAGATAGGGTAACTCAGGCGCCTCATACACACGCCGACAGGCCGCAGTGTGCAAGGCATAGCGGTAGCTGCTGCTGCCGTCATTAAAGCCGTCACTCTCGGCGAGCATGCGGGCGTAAGGACCGGCCGGGGTTTGTTCCGCCTCACACACCCAGACCTGCTGGGCCTGCAATACCAGACGCAGCTGGCTGACCAGCTCATCAAAGAAGGGGCGCCCCGTCTTGGCCGCCAAGGCGTGATGGATACGCTCCAACTGCTGTTGCCGTTGATAGGCCAGCAGCCTGCCCCCGGCGCTATCGAGATTCTCCAGCCCGCGTCCGGCCATCAGAGAGAAGGTGCGCAGGATGGCGTGGCAGTGCTCCGGCCAGGGTTCAAACTGGCTGGGACGGCGACAGACCAGAGCCCCCACCTGCTGACCGTGACTCTTGATGGCGGCCAGCAACAGATCCGTTGGCTCATCGTCCAAAAAACGCAACGAGCAGCGCGGGTCTTGTTGGGCGTTGACGATATTGAGTATCTCTGCGCCAGCCAGCTCATCCCACAACTGACGTATCTCATCCACGGGGTGGATACGGCCAAGTCGCGTCTTGGGGCCCAAGGCATGAGAGCAAACAATCTGTTGTTGACTGGCATCCTGTAGCCAGATGCTGATGGAGGGATAAGGCAGTATCTGCTGCGCCAGCAGGCATAACTGCTGAAAATACTCACCGATTTCATCTGGGTGATCACCCTCGACATGGCCAACAGCCGACACCTGGTTGGCCTTGACGGCGGGATCGACGACGCTGAGGGAACCCGATGACAGATAACTTGGCAAGGCAAAAGCCGGAGCATCCTGACACACGGAATCAAGCAGACGACTTATGGCATATCCGGACAACTGACTCACAGGCTACCTTTGACGATGTCGGTTCTCCAGACTCCATACCCCACAGGAAACTGATCTATGCCCGCTTAACAGAACCAAGCTGGCACAATTGGAACAACCGCAAGATTTATCAGTATTAAAATCGCAAAAATAATGCATTTCCCCCTGCAGATACTCAAGCGTTTTTTCCGGCTTCCCCAAGAAGAATCACAGTTCCGCTCACAAATCCGTTGCCGCCCAGATTAAGTGATCTAGATCACAAAATTAATGCGATAGCGGGTTAATCTGAAGATGAAAACGCAACAGGAACCAAAGGGGGTTCGCCTATGTTAATCGATATCACCAGTAAAGTTCTCGACGTTACCCCGACCATCCAAGCCCGTATTGCCAGCCGGTTTGAGAAGCTTGAGCGGCTACAGGTGCCGCTGATCAATCCCCATGTCATCATCCACAAAGAGGGACTCGTTTTCACAATCGAAGCCACCTGCGGCATTCCGAGCGATACCTTGTTTGCGCAGGCAGAGCATCAGGACCTGCATGCCGCGATAAATGCCCTCGGCCAAAAACTCGAACGCCAACTTATTCGCTATGCCGACCGCCCGCAAGCCCATCGGGCACAGCGTTCCGGCAAGGAGCAGTGTCGTATGGGCACGCTCGCACCCGTCATCTAAAGATCAACTCATCTGCAGCAAGGCGCCGCGCTTGAGGCGCCTTTTTCGTCAATTGGTAACGAATTCGCGCTTATTTCCCCACCAAGCTTGCATAACTCTGTCTTTTAACGTATTGCTATGGTTCCTTGATACCAAGGTTGAATTGCATGTTATTTTGGTCTCTGTTTTTCTATAGTGTCTCTTTTGCAGCGCCCTCCTGGGGATGCGCCTCCACGCAACCGAGAAACTGAAGACGAACAGTGCGAGGCCTCCCCTGCGGGAGGCCTTTTTTTTTGTGCCATGCGGGAGTAAGGGAGAAGCCAAGATGGCGACACTGGATGAGATTCGCAACGAGATAACCCAATTGGACGCCGACCTGCTAGCGCTGCTGGCCCGGCGCCGTCAACTGAGCCTGGAGGTCGCCCGCAGCAAACAGGCCGATCAACGCCCCATCCGTGACACGCGGCGCGAACAGGATCTGCTGGTGCGCCTCATCCAACAGGGCCGGGCCCTGGGCCTGAGCGCCCAGTACGTCACCCAGTTATATCATCTGGTGATCGAGGATTCGGTACTGACCCAGCAGGATTACCTACAACGACTGGCCAACCCGGCTCAGGCTCATGATGAGACCAGCGTGGCCTACTTGGGCCCCTTGGGCTCCTATTCCAGTCTGGCAGCACGCAAGTATCTGGGGCGTTATAGCCAGGTTAGCGAGCACAGCTGCAGTAACTTTGCCCAGGTCATCGAAGCCGTGGAAAACGGACGTTGCCAATTTGGTGTCCTGCCGATCGAGAACACCAGTTCTGGCTCCATCAATGAAGTGTACGATCTGATGCAACAGACCAGCCTGTCTATCGTCGGCGAGCTGACCTACCCGATAGAACACTGCCTGCTGGTGGCTGTCCCCACTGAGCTGGAGGCCATTGAGCGCTTGTATGGGCATCCGCAACCCCTGCAACAGTGCTCCCGCTATCTGGCGCAACACCCTAACATTCATCATGTATTTTGCGATTCGTCCTCTGCAGCCATGGCCAAGGTTCAGGCGCTGGCCTCACCCACTGCGGCCGCCATCGGCAGCGCCGACGGGGGCAAGCTGTTTGGCCTGACCGCCATCGCCAGTGGCCTGGCTAATCAGCAAGAAAACATGACCCGCTTTATCGTGGTGGCAACAAAACCCATAGAGGTGGTGCCCCAGGTGCCGGCCAAGACCACCCTCATAATGTCAACCAACCAGTACGCCGGAGCCCTGGTGGAGGTACTGCTGGTGCTGCGCAACCATAAGATCAACATGACCAAGCTGGAGTCGCGACCGATCCAGGGGAACCCCTGGGAGGAGATGTTCTATATGGACGTGGCGGCCAACCTCCACAGCGAAGCCATGCAAAAGGCCCTACAGGAGCTCTACCCCTTGACCCGCAGTCTCAAGGTACTGGGTTGCTATCCGAGCGAAGATGTGGCGCCAACTGAGATAGCCCCTGCCTTGATGCCATGAGCGCACCGTGGGCAGATCAAAAACGCCAGGCAAGTGCCTGGCGTTTTGGTCTAAGCCTGAACACGTCATAGTGACTCATGATGCCTAGCGTCATGGGCCTGAGCCAGCAACAGCTTGCTCTCCCGCAAAAACTGGCCGGCATAGTCACCAAAGAATGCGGAGACCTTGTGAAAGGTGTCAATGAAGCGCTGCCGATCTCCACTTTCCAGGCAACTGATGGCCTGCCCCATGCGCTGATGATAACGCCGTATCATCTGCACGTTGAGAGGGGAGGACAAGATGATGTCAGCATACAAGGCCGGATCCTGCGCAAACAACCGGCCCACCATGGCCAGCTCCAGCCGATAGATGGGCGAGCTGAGTGCCAGCAGGCGTTTGAGATCCGCCTGTTCATCACACAGATGTACCCCGTAGACGAAACTGGTGAAGTGACGCAGCGCCTGGATCAGACTCATGGCGTTATCGTGCTCCTCAGCGGCCACACTGTGCAGACGCACCCCCCAGATACGCATCTGATCCAGTAGCCACTGGTAGGCGGCCTCATCACGGCCATGACAACAAACCACCACTTGCTTGGCCAAGCTGGAGACATCCGGGCCAAACATGGGATGCAAGCCCAGCACAGGGCCGGTGTGGGCCGACAGCATGTGGCTTAAGGGGCGCTGCTTGATGCTGGTCAGATCCACCAGCACACAATCGGCCGGTAAATGGGTGAGACGATCGATGACATCACAGGTGTTCTCGATGGGCACGGCCACCACCACCATGCCGGCCTGACTCAGCAAGGCATCGGCATGACCCCAGTCATCCCGCTCCAGCACCGCCACCTGATAGCCAGACAGGCGGAACATGTTGACGAACAGCCGCCCCAGCTGGCCGGCACCCCCTACCACCACGATCTGGCGTAATGCCGGGTTAACACATTTGAAGCCGGAGTCATTCTCGCTGCTATAGGACTCCCGCATCACACGACGCAGCACATCCTCAATCAGATCCGGTGGCACCCCCTGCTGAGCCGCCTCGTCCCGCCGGCGAGCCAACATGGCTGCCTCCCGATCCGGGGCATAGATAGGCAGGCCATGGCGACTCTTCACCTCCCCCACTTCCGCCACCAGCGCCAGTCGCGCGCCAATAAGGCAACTAACTGCTGATCCACCCCATCGATCTGATCCCTCAGGGCATTCAATTCATCATTCATGCAAACTCATCCAAAAATAAGGGGGCTGACCTCACGGCTGCCCCCCATTATGCGGGGTCATCAGGCCGACAGTCGAGTCTTGAGGGCATCCGCCAGCTGGCGATGACAGTGAGCCAGCAGGGTGGCAGTGGTTTCCCAATCGATGCAGGCATCCGTGATGGACACCCCATACTGCATGTCACACTTGGGCTGTTCGCTGGACTGATTGCCCTCACCGATATTGGACTCGAGCATGATGCCAATGATGGAGCGGTTGCCATCCTGGATCTGATGCAGCACATTGGCGGCCACCAGAGGTTGCAGCCGGTGGTTTTTGCTGGAGTTGCCGTGGCTGCAATCCACCACCAGTCGCGCCGGCAGGCCCGCCTTGGCCAAGGCCTGCTCGGCCAAGGCTACATTCACAGAGTCATAGTTGGGATGCTTGCCACCACGCAGTATCACATGGCCATCCGGATTGCCCTGGGTCTGCAATAGTGCCACCTGACCCTGCTGGTTGATCCCCATGAAGGAGTGGCTGGAAGAGGCCGCCTGCAACGCATTGATGGCAGTATCCAGATTGCCATCGGTACCGTTTTTAAAGCCCACCGGCATAGACAGACCCGAAGCCATCTCTCTGTGAGTTTGAGATTCTGTGGTACGAGCACCGATGGCGGACCAGGAGAAGAGATCTGCCAGGTATTGCGGACTGATGGGATCCAAGGCCTCGGTTGCCAGCGGCAATTGAAGTTCAGCCAACCAGACCAGCAGCTCGCGTGCCTTCTTCAACCCCAGCTCGACGTCAAAGGTACCATCCAGATTCGGATCATTGATGAAGCCCTTCCAGCCGACCGTGGTGCGCGGCTTCTCAAAGTAGACGCGCATGACTATGTATAGCGAATCGGCGTATTGATCATGCAGCGTCTTCAGACGGCGGGCATACTCCTTGGCCGCCTCCATGTCGTGAATAGAGCAGGGCCCACAGATCACCAGCAGACGGTGATCGCGCTGCTGCACTATGTCGGCGATGCTCTTGCGGGCCTGACTGATGTAAGCACGGGCCGCCTCAGAGACAGGGTAGAGCTGCTTGAGCTCCGCCGGGGTCATCAGCACCTTTTCGGATTGGATATTGACGTCATTGAGCACATCTTTCTGCATGGGAATCACCAAGTAAACTTTTCTTTACGGCCATGCCGACTACAAAATCACTATCAGTATTGACTTGGTTGAGCTTTGTAGCTAGCGGATGCCTCACCATACCAAGCCTGCACAGATTTGCAAGTCCGCCATCACAGGCCGCCGGTTGCCACAGCGCTAAAACAACAAGGCCGGTCATCAAGACCGGCCTGCTCATCACGCTCGCTGGGCTACTGATCAATCTCGTCCAGGTAGTCATCCAGTCCGGGCTCCGCCGATTCGGCCGGTAGCAAGCCCTGAGGCCCCGCCTGACCTTGCACCTTGGCCTCTTCATACTGCAAAAAGAAATCACGAATGTTGGCATAGGGATCCAGGGAATTGTCCAACATGGGTTCCTGGGCTATCACCTGGCTGCGAACTGACAAACCATCCAGCCCCCAGCGAGTAGCCTTCATGACAAAGGTCATCTCACTGAACGGGAAATAGAGGCCATCCACCACATCGCCGACGGTACCGCGCACCGTGCTGGGCCCATACACGGGAAACATGATATAGGGCCCCTGGTCGATCGACCATTTACCCAGCACAGTGGTCATCTCCATGGGATTTCGCTCCACCCCCAGCCGGGAGGCCACGTCAATAAAACCGCCAAGTCCCACGGTTGTATTCACCATGAAGCGAAACACACTGCCAAAGGAGCCGCGAAGATCCCAGATCAGGAGGTTGTTGACAAAGTTATTAGGCTCTTCAAAGTTATTGGCAAAGTTGGCCACGCCGTCACGCAAGGGTTCGGGTACTGTGTCTGCATACCAATGCACCACCGGACGCACCGCCTTGCGATCCATGATGTCGTAGTTAAACCACCACAAGCTGCGGTTGATCGATTCAAAATGATCGCTGGCTCCACCGGGCCCCTGATACAAGCGGGCAGCCGAAGGCGCTTCAGGCGAGGTGTCCGATTGAGCCGACTCCAACTGCTTGGCGGTTTCCGCCAACAAGGCGGGAGCCAATGCCATGGACAAGGCAAACACTAAGGCACGATACGAAAACTGCATTCCTTTCCCCAAACATGCGCGATGCACGGCGCGCTGAACTAAGCCGTCAATAATATGAGATTATCGTCCAAAAGTGTGATTCAGTGCACCCTGCTTTTATGCTCGGCCTCATCGCGGCCCAAAGAGCCGGGTAGCCAACCACCACCTGAACCGGGAAAAAGCCGGTCGGACTAGGCAATAACCGGGTTAACGGCTTCAAGTCCAGACTCATCTTGCCGATGAAGTAACAAGGGCGACAGTGGCGATTTCTTTACTGCTACTGAGTGGTTGTTCAGCCATGTGCCGGGCTGAGGTTATGGTCGGCCTAACACCCACATCATGTCCCCATAGGTCAGATAAAATACCAGCAAAGAGGATTGAGGTGTCATCGATTCACTGGCAGCCGGAGCGCCCCGTTGCCGCTCAGAGCGACGAGCAGAGTACTGTCCAAGCACCGCAACTGCCTAAGCTGGCCGCCTTGCCGCTGCCCCTGTTGGACGCCTTTTTGCGCCAGACCTCACCCGCTCAGGGCCAACTGCCGGCATCCCTGGCGCAGAGCCTCCAGACCCTGCTGCGTCAGATCCCAGCGGTGCTGTTGCAAAATACCCCGCAAGCCACAACGGAGCCATCCCTCGGCGTCGATGACACGGCAAACGGTCTACAGTGGCTAAACCGGCTGCTAGCGCCCCTAATCAAGCTGGAACCCGGTTTGCGCCTGGGTAGCCAGGTCCCTACCAGCCCAGTACAGCCGCAAGGCTCAGCAATGCAGGTGTCCTCCACTGGCCTCAGCCAGGAGAGTGCCCTTCTACAGTTGCTGCAACGACAACCTTCGCTGGGCCGGGCCTTGCTGCAATGGACCCTGCAGTTGATGGCCCAACATCCTCGCTTGATGGCGCAGTTAAGTCCGCAGGAACAACATCAGTTTCGCCAACACACTAAGACAGTCGTCGCCTCCCAGCGAGACGCGGCGCAGAGCAGTTCTGCTTCGCCAACCAATACCGCCCTGAGCCCACGTCAGCTGTTGCCGCTGCTCAAAGCAACCTTGCCCTTGCTACAGCCATCGGCCGCCATGCCCAGCAAGACACCGCCGCCGGTCGCACCGCAAGGCAATGCCTTATCAGGCGAAGCGATGACGGCTGACGAGCCGGCCCCATCGCCCAACGCGTCCTCACGCTATACCGCCGTGGAGCCGCAGCGCCAAGCTGCCGTCTTACTAGAGGGTGTCAAGCGGCTGTTACAGTCCCAGCGCCTAACGTCAAGTCCAGCCGTAAGCCAAGCAGCCCCCGCCGCCGTAGCTAGCCCGGCGGGTCAGCCTAGACCCGCCATCCCTGCTTTCACTTGGGAGGCGTTGCTGGGCCTGGCGGGTTTGGTGCCCGATACACCCGATCAGGCCGACAGCCCCTTGCCTCCTGCAGATAGTGCCCTTGCCGCCCTGCCGCAACTGGTTCGCCTGCTGCACAGCTGCCGCCCCCAGAGCTTGCCGGCTAACCTGGCGTCCACCCTGGCACAGCTTACATCCGACCTGCAGCACCCGCTGGATAGTCCGCACCGGGTTGAACAGTGGCTTCGCTTCATGAGTGCTCCGCTCGGCACGGATACAGCCTTAGGAAAAGGTCTGCAGCACTGGCTGGTACAGCTATTGAGTCAACGCCTTGCCCAGGCCATGGCGACGCCTGGCAGCAGCCAGAGCAGGAACCCGCCGGCCGACGAGTCGCCAGTCAGTGCCGGCTTGCTGCATCGCCTCGGTACCGCCAGCCTGCAGCTGGTCGAACAGCGTCAGGGCAACCAGCAGGAGACAGGGGCCAGCAACCTGCCCTGGTTATGTCCGCTCCCCCCGACGCCGCAGCGCTCCCATGAGCCATCGCTGAGCATTCAAAGGGGCGGCAGCACGGCACAGGACTATCACTGGCTATTGAGTTTTTACCTTGAACCAGAAGGGGTGGGGCCACTGCACATCAAGGTAAGATTGCAGCTCCCGGATATTGGCATCATGGTCATCGCCGAACAGGCTCAGGGGGTGGATCGAGTGAAAGCCACACTTCCTCAGTTGGCGGCACGCTTTGCGGACTTGGGGTTACAGGCCACCGGATTTCATTGTCGGCAAGGCAAGGTGAAACCACCACAAGCCCCCGGTGACAACACACAGGACGGTCTTTCGATCCATATATGACGAACCATCAAGAAAAGCAGGCCATCGGCTTGCGTTATGACGGACAGCAAGCTCCCCATGTCAGCAGCCGAGGCTGTGCTGAGGCCGCAGAACAGATATTGGCCAGAGCCCGGGAAGAGGGGCTCTATATTCATGAGGATCCGCAGTTACTCGAGCGGCTGTTGGGGCTGCAAACAGGCGAGGCAATTCCACCGGCGCTGTATGTGGTGATTGCCGAGATCCTGGCCTACTCCTTTTTGCTCCAGGGGCGTTATCCCGAACACTGGCGCAGACCCGACGGCTCTCAGGCTGTGAACACCCAAGCATAGAGGCCGACCTTGCCGCAGTGGCCGACCTGACAAGTGGGCCCTAGGCAAAGTGGCCTCATTCACCAGATGGCCATGAGGTGAACTACAGGTGCAGGCTACGCCTTTTGGGCTGTGCTACCTTGCGGCTTTGCTGCGGAGCGAGATCAGCAACTCCGCCTCGGCTTTGGGGATCTCGCATTCGGCCATGATCTCATCAAGCCCTGCCCCTAGCTCCACCATCTTGGCTGCCCGGCTATAGAGCTTGCGCTCAGGATCCTGATGGCTGATCTCCTGCTGCCGCTCAGCCACCGCCAGTATGGCTTTTTCCATCTCGGTCACTTTGCCCCCCACGCCCAGGGCGTTGGCATGCAATTCAGTGAGTTGTTTGCGGGTGCTTTCCTTGACCCGCGTCAGCTCTTTGATCAACAGCTCCATGGCCGACAGCTTGCGCTGCAGATGCGCGATTTGACGCCACAAAAATAAAACACCGGCGCTTGCAATCGCCAGCGCCAGCGTTACCAACAAAAACAGAATGAGCAGAGTATCCATCTGATTACAGCTGACTCAGCTCATCCCACTCGTCATCATTTAGCAGCTTGTTCAAATCCACCAGGATCAGCAGCTCACCATCGCGGTTGCTCACCCCCTGGATAAACTTGGAACTCTCCTCTGTGCCCACACTGGGTGCCACGTCTATCTCGGAAGAGCGCAGATAGACCACCTCGGCAACGCTATCGACCAGAATACCGATGACCTGCTTATCTGCCTCAATAATCACGATGCGAGAGTTATCGCTGATCTCAGCCGGCGGCAAACCAAAACGTGACCGGGTATCAATCACTGTCACCACATTGCCACGCAGGTTGATGATACCGATGACATAATCAGGTGCCCCTGGCACAGGGGCAATCTCGGTGTAACGCAGTACTTCTTGTACTTGCATTACATTGATACCGTATGTCTCCTTGTCCAGCTGAAAGGTCACCCATTGCAACACTTCATCTTCGGCAATGTTCTGCGCGACATTTCGTTTCTGATTCATTTTGCCTTCCTTTAATTCCTGGTATAGGGCTTTTTATACCAACACTAGCAATGATTGGTGTGACCAGCGACATCAGACGCCGTCGATATTGACGCCTTGTTTCAATAGTGTGAGCAACTCCCGCACGTGGAGCAAGGCACACATCTTATCTTTGACCATACCGGCCAACCAGGGACGTTTGCCGGCCTTATCCCGCCATTTGATCTGCTCCCGATTGAGCCACTCAGTACCAAGCAGCTCATGGCATGCCAATCCCCAGGCACTCTCGCCCAACATGATGAGGTATTGGTAATCGGTGGTGGCAGCTTTGTCTGGCATGATCCAGCGCCCGGTGTCGACAACATTGAGCTGTCGGTCCCGCTGAGTCATCACGCCGGCAAACCAAGCCGGCTTACCAAATAAGCTGTTGAGCTTGCCCAACTGGTGGATCCCCCCCAGCTCAGTTAAAGGCACGCCAAAGGTGATACCGGCGACACTGAAAAATAACGCCTGGAACTCACGCTCGGTCTGGATATTTTGCCATACCACAGGGGGAGGCGAGGGCGGCGCTTTGACCACCACAGGTGCCGCAACCGTAGCAGGTGTCGATACCAGCCGTTGAGTGGCTGGCACCTTGGCCAGCAGTTGCTCCAGCTCAGCCTGCCGTGGTTTTTCCATCGTCGGCTTGGCAGAGGGTACGGATGAGGGTGCCGTCGCTACCTGAACTGGTTTGTTCGCTGCCGAGGCCGACTCGTCAAGCAATGACTGGAAATACTCCTCCATCGCCTTAAATTGCGACGATTGACTCATGCTATCTCCTTGCCGGCTTCCAGCTCGAGCTGCAACAGGTGATTGAGCAGGGTGCCATAGGCATGGCTACCCCTAGACTCAGGCGCATAGATGGAGGGAGGAGTATGTTGCAAACTGGCATCCCGGAACTTGGTATCTATGGGGATCACCGAACTCCAGACCACATCGCCATACTCCGCCTTGATCGCCTGCAGGGTCTGAAGTGAGGCCTTGGTCCGCTTGTCAAACATGGTCGGGACTATGGTATAGCGAAAGGGAGTAGTGCGAGATTTTTGCATGATCTCAAAGGTTTTCACCATTCGCTCCAGCCCCTTGAGTGCCAAAAATTCAGTCTGCACCGGCACCAGGATACGATCACTGGCGGCCAAGGCGTTAACCATCATGACGCCCAGCACTGGCGGACAATCAATCAACACAGCATCAAAATCCTGCTCAACACCTTGCAGGGCCCGCTTGATAACGAGCCCCATGCCATCCCGTGTTCCCAAGCTGCGATCCAAGGTTGCCAAGGTGATGGAAGCCGGTAGCAAGGAGATACCGTCAAAAGCCGTTTTAAGGGTCAGACGCAACACCTGCTCTCGAGTCGGCTGGGGGCTCTGAAACAGGTCATAGAGGGTGCCATCGAGCAGATCGGAGTCAAAATTGAGGTAACTGGTTAAGGAACCGTGGGGATCCATATCCAGTAGCAATACCCGTTTGCCCTGCCTGGCCAATAAACCGGCCAGGGTCACCACTGTGGTGGTTTTCCCCACGCCACCCTTCTGATTCGCGATAGTCCATACCAGCATGTTTCATTCCTTTCGCCGCCGACCCAGTAACAGCCAGCGGGGACACTAGGTACCATCCGAAGACAAAGACAGGCGTCAGGCCTCAGCCTCTAACCTCAACCATAATGCGCTGCGCAATTCTATCCAGAGCTAGGACCTCTGTAGCCAGATCGGCTTTTACCACCGCCTGGGGCATGCCATAGACAACGCAGCTGGCTTCATCTTGCGCCCAGATCACAGAGCCATGCCCATGCAACAGCCTTGCCCCATCGCGCCCATCAGCACCCATGCCCGTCAGCACTATGGCCAACACCTTGTCGCCATACACTTTGGCCGCTGAAGCAAAGGTGATATCGACACAGGGCTTGTAGTTGACCTTGTCATTTCCATCCATAATGCGGATCCGTGCCCCACCAGGACGACCATCCACCAGCATCTGCCGGCCACCTGGCGCCAGATAGGCCGTGCCAGGCCGCAGCACATCCCCATCTTCCGCCTCTTTTACGGCAATTTTGCACAATCCATTGAGACGAGCAGCAAAGGCAGCGGTAAAAGTCGCCGGCATATGCTGGATCAACAAAATCGGATAGGGGAAATCCGCCGGCAATTGGGTCAAGACAGTTTGTAAGGCAACGGGCCCTCCGGTTGAGGTGCCTATCGCCATCAGTTGATATTGCTTACCTGAGCGCTTGAAGTTAGCCGGCGCAGGCGGAGCAACCGTTGCCGAGCGCTCACTGGATGCTGTCACCGTGGTTGCCCTTAGGCTCGAGCGGGGCGAGACGAGAGAGCTCGACACTCCGCCGCCTGAAGCTGCGTTGGCTGACGAAGGCCGAGCTGAAGTAGCAAACACCCTGCGTCGCGCTATGGCTTTTACCCGCTGCTGCAGCAGGCTGATGGCCTCTTCTTTATCCCGGGCAATGTCTTCAAACTTCTTCGGCAAGAAATCCAGGGCTCCCGCATCCAAGGCGTCCAGGGTCGCCTTGGCTCCCTCATGGGTCAGGGAGGAAAACATCAAGATAGGCGTGGGTGTCCGGGCCATGATCTCCCGTACCGCCGTGATACCGTCCATCACCGGCATTTCGATGTCCATGGTGATGACATCCGGCCGCAAGGTGGCGGCCTTTTCAACCGCCTCCTTGCCATTTTTGGCGGTGTCCACCACCTCCATCATAGGATCCTGATTGATGATCTCAGATACCCGCCGACGGAAAAAGCTTGAATCATCAACTACTAATACTTTTACTGCCATCTGGTTGTCATTCTCGTCTGGCGCTCATCATCGACGACGAGCATAGGCCTTCAGCAGGCTGGGGATATCCAGGATCAAAGCGATACCACCGTCGCTGGTAATAGTGGCGCCGGCCATACCCGGTGTGCCATGTAACAGCTTGTCCAGTGGTTTAATCACCACCTCTTCTTGGCCTATCAGATTATCCACCACAAATCCGACCTGCTTGGCGCCAATCTGGACTATGACCACATGGCCCTTATCCCGCCGGGTCGGCTTGCGATCCCTGGCGCGCACCAACCAGTCCTGTAGGTAAAACAGGGGAATCGCCTTATCTCGCACTATGATGGTCAGCTGGCCATCCACCATCTTGGAATGGCCCAGATCCAGATGGAATATTTCATTGACGTTGGTAAGCGGCAACGCAAAGGTCTGGGCCCCCACCTCAATCATCAGGGTCGGCAGTATCGCCAGGGTCAAAGGTACTTTGATCTCAAGGCGAGTGCCCACTCCCAACTCAGAGTGGATATAGACAGAGCCATTGAGCTGGCTGATGCTGGTCTTCACCACATCCATGCCCACGCCCCGGCCTGAGATGTCGGAGATTTCCTGCTTGGTAGAAAATCCTGGCGCGAAGATGAGGTTGTAGGCTTCGTTATCACTCATGCGCGCCGCTGCATCCTGATCCAGAATGCCTCGCTTGATGGCGATCTGCTTGAGCTTCTCCGGATCCATACCGGCGCCATCGTCCTCGATGCACAGGAGAATATGGTCACCCTCTTGGGATGCACTGAGGGTGATGGTGCCCACTGGCGGCTTACCAGCCTTGGCGCGGATCTCGGGCAATTCAATGCCATGGTCACAGGAGTTTCGCACCAGGTGAACCAAGGGATCGGCTAGCGCTTCAACCAGGTTCTTATCCAGGTCGGTCTCCTCCCCTTCCATCACCAGATTGATCTCTTTCTTCAGGCTGCGGGCCAGATCACGAACCACACGGGGAAAACGGCCAAAAACCTTCTTAATGGGCTGCATACGGGTCTTCATCACCGCACCCTGCAGGTCAGCAGTCACCACGTCCAGGTTGGAAACGGCCTTACTCATCTCCTCATCATTACTGGCGATGCCCAGGCTGACCAGACGATTACGTACCAGTACCAGTTCACCAACCATGTTCATGATCACATCCAGAGTACGAGTATCCACCCGCACTGTGGTTTCCGCCTGACTGGCGGCAGGAGCGGCCGCAGGAGTAGACTTAGGCGCAGCCACCACAGCTGCGGCCAGCGGTTCAGCATGCACCGGCTTATCGGTATCCGGCACCTGAGCAGCACTAGTCTCGGTGTTGGCGCCCGGCCCCTTGCCCTTGCCATGTAACTCATCCAGCAACCGCTCAAACTCATCGTCGTTGATCAAGCCGTCAGCTTCTTGCTGGGCGGTCAATGCTGGGCTGGCCGGTGTGCCGCCATGAGTACCTTTGCCATGAAGTTGATCAAGCAGCGCCTCAAATTCGTCATCCGTAATATCGCCATCCTCACTGACGACCACCTCTTTGCTGCCGGGCGCATGGCCTGCACCATGCAGCTCATCCAACAGACGCTCAAATTCATCGTCGGTGATCTCATCAATGGAGCCGCCAGTTACCGGCTCACTGGGCATCGCCACGTCAGCGGCTGGTTGCGGTTCTGGCTGTAACTGAGCCTGCTTGGCGGCTAACTCCTCAGCCGACACAGGTTGACTCAGTTCATGCAGTGCATGGAGCAAGCTTGCATCGGCAGCATCAAGGGGCTCGCGGTTCTGCACCTGGGCAAACATGGCATTGATGGAGTCTAACGCCTGCAAGATGACATCCATCAGCTCGGCATCCACCGGCCGCTGGCCATTGCGCAATATGTCGAACACATTCTCGGCGCCGTGGCAGATGTCCACCAATTCGGTGAGCGAGAGAAATCCAGCTCCGCCCTTGACGGTATGGAATCCGCGGAAGATGGCATTGAGAAGATCCCTGTCATTAGGACGCTTCTCCAGATCCACCAGCTGTTCGGAGAGTTGCTCTAGGATCTCAGAGGCCTCTACCAGAAAGTCCTGCAGGATATCTTCATCAACATCAAAGCCCATTCTTTCACTCCCTCAGAATCCTAAGCTTGACAGCAAATCGTCTACATCGTCCTGGCTGGCTACCACGTCAGGGCGTTCGTCTTTATTATGGATGGGCCCTTCTGCCTCGATACCACTGCGTTGTGGCGCACGCGAAGTTTCGCTGGGGGTATCCCACTGCTCGCCAAACATGGTCAGGATTTCAACCAGCTGGCTCTCCACCTCATGAACCAGCGCTATCACCTTACGGATCATCTGCCCCGTTAGATCCTGAAAATCCTGCGCCATCAAGATCTCGGTCAGCAGATCCCGCAAGCGATTGGCATCCTGTTCTGACTGCTTGATGTGTGCATCAATCTGATGGCAAAGCTGTTTGAACTGCAGCAAATCCAGACGCCGGGTCATCAAATGATGCCAGCCAGGCTGTACCGCCTGAATGCGCGCACTAAGCTGATCCGCCAGGGGAAGACAGGCATCCACCGCATCCATGGTGCGATTGGCCGCCTTGTCGGTCATCTCGATAACGTAATTGAGGCGGGCGCGAGCATCTGGAATGTCTTGATTAGCGAGGTCCGTCAGCCTGGGATCCAGTCTGAACTCTTGCAACGAGGTATGCAGTTGACGCGTCAGCTGCCCGACCTTTTCAAACAACAGGTTAACATTAGGAACACAGATATCGGCCAGCAGGGCCTCAGCCTCTTGCTGCTGGCCTTGCTCCAAATAGGTGACCAGCTGTCTGGCTTGCTCGAGGCTGATAAGTGGCGCTTTGACCGTCATGCCCACCCCATTAGCCAATTCGCTCGAAAATCTTGTCGAGCTTTTCCTTAAGGGTGGCAGCTGTAAAGGGTTTCACAATATAACCGTTCACCCCCGCCTGCGCCGCTTCGATGATTTGCTCGCGCTTGGCTTCGGCGGTCACCATCAGCACAGGCAGATGCTTGAGCTTTTCATCAGCCCGAATGGCCTTGAGCAGATCGATGCCCTGCATCCCAGGCATGTTCCAGTCGGTCACCACAAACTCGAAGTCACCGTTTTTCAACATTGGCAAAGCCGTGTTGCCGTCATCGGCCTCATGGGTGTTGTTCAGACCCAAATCGCGGAGCAAGTTCTTGATAATCCGACGCATCGTTGAGAAATCATCAACGATCAGGATCTTCATGTTCTTATCCAATGTATCCTCCTGATTGGCCGCCAATTAACGACCAAGAAAAGCTTGAAACAACCTGAATTAATTATGCCTGACAGTTACGATTGATTGTAGCGGAGCTATTGTGCGTTCAGTACCAATCTTTCATTCTGGCCCGGACACGGTGCATAGCCTGGGAGTGGATTTGGCTGACTCGGGACTCACTGACGTTTAAAATCTGTCCGATTTCCTTGAGGTTAAGCTCTTCATCGTAATACAAAGAGAGTACCAGCCCTTCGCGTTCTGGCAAACCGTCAATGCAATCGGCCAGCGCGGCCTGAAAGCGGTCGCTGGCCAGACCGGTGAATGACTCCCCCTCGGGCGTGTCGTCTGACGACTCGCCGATCACATCCAGGCTAACCCCCAGATCTTCAATGCCAATGATGCGACCGCAGGCCGCATCGTTGAGCATAAGGTGATATTCATCCAACGAGAGACTGAGGTGCTCGGCCACCTCCTTATCTCGGGCATCCCGGCCTAAGGCTTGCTCAACGGCATCGATGGCATCGGAGATCATGCGGCTGTTGCGATGTACTGAGCGGGGTACCCAGTCGCCACGGCGGATCTCATCGATCATGGCCCCGCGAATTCGAATACCGGCATAGGTTTCAAAACTGGCCCCTTTGCTGCCATCAAAGTTACGCGAGGCCTCCAGCAGGCCAATCATGCCCGCTTGGATAAGGTCATCCAGTTGCACACTGCTGGGTAGGCGCGCCAGCAGATGCTGTCCTATCCGTTTGACCAACGGCGCGTGGCGTTCGATCAGGGCAGTTGCATCCTGCTGCCTGACATAGGCTTGCGCTTTATTCACGTGTTTCTTCCTGCATCACCGGCTGTTTTTGCAACAAGGTCTCGATGAAGAACTCCAGATGGCCCCCAGGCTGATTGGGCGTTGGCCAACTGGCCACTTTGTTGGCCAAGGCGCGAAAGGCCAGTGCCGCCGGCGACTTGGGAAAGGCATCCACGATGACCTTCTGCTTTCTCACCGCCTGCCGTACATTGTTGTCGTAGGGAATGCAGGCCACCAGCTCCAAGGAAGCATCCAAAAAGCGATCTGTGACTCGGGTCAGTTTACCAAACAACTCCTGCCCCTCCCGCAGGCTGCGAACCATATTGGCCACCACCTTGAAACGGAACACACCGTATTCGCGGGTCAGCAATTTCATCAGAGCATAAGCATCCGTGATGGAGGTGGGCTCATCACAGACCACCACCATGATGTCCTGCGCCGCGCGGGCAAAGCTCATCACCATGTCGGAGATACCCGCGGCTGTGTCTACCAACAGGACATCCACCGGTGTCTTGAGCTCGCTAAAGGCCCGAATAAGACCGGCATGCTCGGCCGCCGACAGCTCCACCATGGATTGCGTGCCTGAGGTGGCAGGGATGATCATCAAGCCATGTGGCCCTTCAACGATCACCTCATCCAAGGTGCACTCCCCGGAGAGCACATGGGACAGATTGCGACGCACCCGTAGGCCCAACATGACGTCTATGTTGGCCAGCCCCAAGTCGGCATCCAGCACCAGCACCCGCTTGCCCTGGGCGGCCATGGCCACGGCGACATTCAGAGTGACGTTTGACTTACCCACGCCCCCCTTGCCACCGGTGACAGCCACCACCTTGACTCTGTTGTTTTGCCGCATTTTGCGCAGACCGCTGGCTTGATCCATCTGTTGATTCATTTTACTCATAAAACTCCGCGTGATCGCCTTCATCGGCCTCGCTACCCCAAAAATAGGGACGGGCGTTGTCATCGTCCATTTGCTGCAGGGCGGCCGCCACCAGACGAGGGGCGTTGGCCAACTCGAGGTCTTCGGGGACGCGCTGGCCATTGGTGACATAGCTGATCGGCAAGGCATTTTGAATGCAGACGCTCAGCACCTCCCCCAGGTTCAGGCTCTCGTCCAGTTTGGTAAGAATGCAACCACTGATGGGAACCCGGCGAAAATGTTCCACCGCCTCTTGCAAGACCCGGCGCTGGGAGGTGGCCGGCAACACCAGGTAACTCTTGATGCGTACCCGAGCATTGCTCATCAAGGTATCCAACTGTTCGCACAGGCGCACATCCCGCTGGCCCATGCCGGCGGTGTCGATCAAAACCAGGCGACGGTTGCGCAACTGATACAAGGCGGCCGACAGTTCCTCCTCGTCACTGACCGAACGGACCTGACAGCCCATGATGCGACCATAGGTCTGCAACTGCTCATGGGCACCGATACGGTAGTGATCCGTGGTGATCAGTGCCACCTGCTCCGAGCCGTACTTGAGGGCAAAACGGGCAGCCAGCTTGGCAATGGTGGTGGTTTTGCCTACCCCGGTGGGCCCCAGCAAGGCCACGGCCCCCCCCTGAGTGAGAATGTCATCCTTGCCGGTGCGCAGTTGGGCTTCAAGCTGCTGCTGCAACAGTTGCCACGCCTCATGTACCGGCATCTCCTCCGGCACCACGGCCACCAGTTGATCGGCAAACGCTTCAGGAAAGCCGCCTTTGACCAGTTGTTTGATGAGCAGAGCGCGCACCGGTTCGCGCCGTTCCACTTCCTGCCACATGAGGCCGGAAAGCTGATGCTGCAATAGCTTGCGAATGGAGGCCATCTCGGCACGCATGGCCTCCATCTCCTTGTCACGGGGTGCTGGCGCAGCCGCTGGCCGAGGTGCTGCTCGGCGGATCGGCTCAGCTTCAGGGAACTGGGACTGCTCGGCCAGGGTTCTTGGCCCGCCAAGCGCGCGGGACTGGCTCTGCTGACGAGCCAGCAAGGCCCCCAGAGAATCGGCAAAGCTCTCTTTGCTGTCTGATGCGTCAGAATTTTGACTCGTCAAGCCCGCAAACTCGGAATAGGCTTCCATTTTTTTGGCTTTCGACGAGAGTTTGACGCTATCGTCCACCTGAGGAGGCAGACTTGCTGACGGTGGAGGCGCGGCAGGAGGCGCAGTTTGATAGTCGACGGCCGCAACGATTTCGATGCCGCCAGAGACCTTCTTATTGGACATGATGACGGCATCCGGCCCCAAGGTCTCCTTGACCTCAGCCAGGGCCGTGCGCATGTCCTTGGCAAAAAACCGTTTAATCTTCACCTAAACCTCCAGGGGTTACTGCTGTCCCACGGCACAGACGATGCGGATCTGTTTGTCATCCGGCACCTCCTGATAGGAGAGGACGCGCAAACCCGGAATGGCATTTTTGACAAATCGAGCCAGCGTGGTCCTTAGCACACCAGAGGTCAGCAGTATGGCAGCCTGCCCTTCCAACTCCTGCTTCTGTGTGGCTTCAGTCAAGGAGCGCTGCATGCGCTCCGCCAAGCCTGGCTCGATGCCGGCACCTTCTGGGCCACCGGCTTGCAGAGACTGATGCAATATGCGTTCCAAATCTGGCGCCAAGGTGATGACAGGTATGATGGGCTCGGCGCCGGCCACCTCCTGCACTATCAGTCGGCGCAGGGCGATGCGGCAAGCGGCGGTCAGCACATCCGTGTCCTGGCTGCGGGGGGCATATTCAATCAGGGTCTGCAATATGGTGCGCATGTCACGGATGGGCACCCCCTCACCCAGCAGGTTTTGCAGTACCTTGGTCAGGTTGCCCAGCGAGAGGGTGCCGGGGATCAGCCCCTCAACGAGCTTAGGCTGAGCACGGCCCACCATGTCCAGCAGGTTCTGCACCTCCTCATGTCCCAGCAGCTCGGCGGCATGATTAGCCAGCAGCTGGCTCATGTGGGTGGCGATGACGGTGGCGGCATCCACCACCGTGTAGCCCAGGCTATGTGCCTGATCCACCTGATCCCGACCGATCCAGATAGCATCCAGGCCAAAGGCAGGGTCTTTGGTTTCAATGCCTTGCAGACTACCAAATACCTGCCCGGGATTGATGGCCATCTCCCTATCATGGTAAACCTCCGCCTCACCGCTACTCACCCCCATCAGGATGATGCGGTACTGATTGGGAGCCAAATCCAGGTTGTCACGAATGTGAACAGGCGGGATGAGAAAGCCCAGCTCCTGCGAGAGCTTCTTGCGCACGCCCTTGACCCGATTGAGCAACTCCCCGCCCTGGGCCCGATCCACCATGGGGATCAGCCGATAGCCCACCTCCAGGCCTATGATGTCCACCGGGGTGACATCATCCCAGCTGAGTTCCTTGAGTTCAGGCACCCCTTTGCTCTCCACCGGCGCCAGGGCCTGTGCCCGATTGGCTTCCAGCGCCAAGCGGCGTTTGCGCACCATCCACCAGGCGGCAAAGCCCGCCAGCGCGGCCAAGGAGAGGAATGAAAAATGCGGCATGCCCGGCACCAGCCCCATGATGAACAGCACACCGGCGGCGATGACCAGCGACTTGGGCTCATCGAACATCTGGGTCAGCATCACCTGCCCCATGTCCTGGTCGGTATTTTGTCGGGTGACTATGATGGCGGCGGCAATAGACAGCAGCAGGGAGGGGATCTGCGCCACCAGGCCGTCGCCTATGGTCAGCAGGGTATAGATCTCGGTCGCCTCACCAAAACTCAGGCCATGCTGCACCATGCCGATGATGAAACCACCGATGATGTTGATGAACAGTATCAGGATGCCGGCGATGGCATCGCCCTTGACGAATTTGGACGCACCGTCCATGGAGCCATAGAAATCCGCCTCCATGGTGACATCCTGCCGACGCCGCTTAGCCTCATCCTGATTGATGAGACCGGCATTGAGATCGGCATCGATGGCCATCTGCTTGCCCGGCATGGCATCCAGGGTAAAGCGGGCACTCACCTCTGAGATACGCCCGGCCCCCTTGGTGACCACCACAAAGTTGATGATCATCAGGATGATGAAGACGATAAGCCCCACGGCGTAGTTGCCGCCTATCACCACATTACCGAATGCCTCTATCACATGCCCGGCGGCCGCCCCGCCATTGTGACCTTCAAGAAGCACCACCCGAGTCGACGCCACGTTCAGTGCCAGCCGCAGCAAGGTAGCTACCAGCAAGACGGTGGGAAAGGCCGCAAAGTCTAATGGGCGGCGGCTATAGACAGCCACCAGCAGCACCACCAAAGACAAGGCGATGTTGAAGGTAAACAGGATATCCAGCAAGAAGGCGGGCATGGGCAGCACCACCATGCCCAGGCTGGCCAACACCAGCAGCGGCGTCCCGACCCCTTTGTTTAACAAGGAGCGAAACTGGCCAAGGTTCGGGATCAGGGCTCGTATATCCATAAGACATCAATCTATCAATCCAGGTGCGCTTATTATGCAATTAATAAGCCACAAGGTAAGTGATTGAATTATGGTTTTTTCTTTTCAATGCCTGCCGGGGCGTCAAAAAAACATCAGTGCCTGAGCTCAGGAGGGATAGGCAGCTCGTCTGGCAAGGAGGTCGGACGATTCCCTCTACCGGCCTGGAAGGCCTGCAGTTGATAGACATAGGCCAGGATCTGCGCCACCGCCATGAAGAGGCCGTCCGGGATCTCCTGCTCGAGCTTGGTGGTGTGATAGATGGCCCGCGCCAAGGCCGGCGAGGCCACCTGGGTTATCTTATGCTCCCGGGCAATCTCGCGGATCTTCATGGCCACCTCATCGACGCCCTTGGCCACCACCACGGGCGCCCCCTTGGGCTTAGTGCGGTCGTATTTGAGCGCCACCGCATAGTGGGTCGGGTTGGTCACCACCACATCCGCCTTGGGTACCTCCGCCATCATGCGCCGGTTGGCCATCTCGTATTGCAGGCGACGGATCCGCCCCTTGACCTCGGGTTTACCCTCAGTGTCCTTGTATTCGTCTTTGACCTCTTGCTTGGTCATCTTCAGCTGGCGGCTATGGTTCCATAGCTGAAAGGGCACATCGATGGCAACGATGGGTAACAAGGCACAGCAGATCGCCAAGCCAATCCACAGCAGCAGATCCAGGGAGTCCATCAGACCGGCGGACAATTGTTCCACTGACAGGTTGAGCAGATGAGACAGGTTACTACGCAATAACAAGGCGGCGATGGCACCGATAAAGGCCACCTTGGCAATGGATTTGATCAGCTCCACCAAAGCCTGAACCCCAAACATGCGTTTGATACCCGTCATGGGATTGAGTTTGCTGAATTTGGGCATCATGGCCTGACTGCTGAAGTTCAAACCGCCCAACAGGATATTGCCCAGCAGAGCAGCCAACAACACGACGGCAAACCAGCTGAGCATGGGCCAGAACACCTGTGCCAGATGGGTGGCCAGGGCCTCAAGCATCAGTTGGGGATCGAACACGGCCTCCCGCTCCAGGGTGAAGCTGCTGCGAAACACCTCCAGCATGGCGGTGCCCAGTGAGCGGCCGGTCAACATCAGCCCCGCCATCCCCACGATCAGCACTGCCGCGGTACCCGCCTCTTTGGAGCGGGCGATCTGCCCCTTCTCACGGGCCTGGTTTAATCGTCGTCCTGTGGGGTCTTCTGTACGTTCCTGGCCGTCTGAGTCTGCCATCTGGCCTCCTTTAGCAGTTCAGATGCACCACGGAACACATCAGCTCTGCACCCGGCCCCAGTGGTTCAGATAATGGTCGAGGAAACTGCCCAGCGACAACCACATGATGAGCAAACCGCAGAGCATGCTGATGGCAAAACCCAGGCTGAAGATGTTCAGTTGCGGCGCCGCCCGGGTCATGACCCCAAAGGAGAAGTTGATGATCAACATGGCGATGATCGCCGACAAAGAGACCGCCAGCGCCGCCTCAAACATGACAGCACCAAAGCCCACTATCTCCTGCAAGGCCCCCAAGGAGAGACCCGACAAGGCGACCGGCAGGGAGTGAAAGCTCAAGGTCACCAGTCGTAGCATGGTCAGATGACCATCAATGGCAAAAAACACCGATGTGCCCAGCATCAGATAGAGTTGCCCCACCACAGGCGTCGATCCGCCGTTGATAGGATCCACCATGGAGGCAAACCCCAAGCCGGTCTGCAAGGCAATCACCTGGCCGGCGATGATGAAGGTCTGAATGAGAAACTGGGAGACAAACCCCAGGGCCACACCGATCAACAGCTGGTTGATGGTGACGAGAAAACCATTGAGGCTGAATAACTCAATCGCCGGCATGGCCGGCAGCAAGGGGGCGATGGCCACAGTGATGAGCAGCCCCAGCTTGACCCGCACCATGGGCGAGATGGTCTCAGAGCCTATGATGATCATGGTCATCAGCATGGCGGAGACCCGGCAAAACGGCCACAGATACGCTGCCAGCCACTCCATGATGAGGGTGGCAGGATAACTCATCCCAACACCTCAGGGAGTTGATGAACCAGTGCCTCGAAAAACTCCATCAGGGTTCTAAGGCCCCAGTGAGCCCCCAAGCCCAGGGCGGCCAGAGTGACGAGCAGACGGGGCAGAAAGCTCAAGGTCTGTTCGTTGATGGAGGTGGCCGCCTGGAAGATGGAGACCACCAGACCCACCAGCAAGCTGGGCAGAATGGATGCCGCCACCAGCAGGCTCACCAATCCCAGGGCCTCGCGGAACACATCAACAAAGACTTCCGGCTCCATCCTAGCCGCTCCCCAGGCCAAAACTGGTGGCCAAGGAGCCCATGATGAGCGACCAACCGTCCACCAGCACGAACAGCATCAACTTGAAAGGCAAGGAGATCAGCATGGGTGAGAGCATCATCATCCCCATGGCCATCAAAATACTGGCCACCACCAGATCGATGACCAAGAAGGGCAAAAACAGCATGAAGCCCATCTGGAAGGCGGTCTTGAGCTCGCTGGTCATGAAGGCCGGGATCAGCACCCGCAGCGGCACATCGGCTGGCTTGTCCACCGTCACACCGGCGATATCCACGAAGGTGTTGAGATCCTTGATCCGCGTCTGCCCCAGCATGAACTGGCGCAACGGCTGCTCGGCCCGGTTCAGCGCCTCCTGGGCCGTGATGGTCTCGGCCAGGTAAGGTTGCAGGGCCTCGTCGTTAATCCGATCCAGCACGGGTGTCATGATAAACAGCGACAGGAAGAGGGCGATACCGATGAGGATCTGGTTAGGCGGGCTCTGCTGCAAACCGATGGCCTGCCGCAAAATCGACAGAACCACTATGATGCGGGTGAAGGAGGTCATCATGATGACGATAGACGGCAAGAAGCTCAGGGCCGTCATCAGCGCCAGCACCTGCAGGGTCAGGCTATACTGCTGGCCCCCGTCCGGGGAGGTGGTCACCGTCAAGGCGGAGAGCCCCGTCTCGGCCCACGCCCCCGGCATCACCAGCGCCAGCGCCAGCGCCAGCCAGCACCAATTAATCCGTTTCATCTTGCTTGAGTACCTTACGCAACTGCTGGGCAAAGGGCGCGTTGGGGGCCAGGGGTTCGTCCAGCGGACACAGCAAGGAGATCTGCTGTGGCGTGGCGCCGATGAGCAGCTGTTGCTGCCCCACCTGCACCACCAGCAGCCGCTCCTTGTACCCCAGCGCCAGGCTGGCCACCACCTTCAGATCGCTACCACTGAGCCGGGTGTTGAGGCGTGTCTTCTTCAGCAACCAACCCAGCAGCAGTATGAGACCGATGACCAGGGCGCAGCTGAGCAACCAGCTGGCCAGGCCACCTAGCCCCAGGGCGCCGGGAGACGCTGTGGCCGCCCCACTGACACTGGCCCCTAGCGAGTCGAGACCACTCATTTGAGTTTCTTGATCCGTTCGTTTTGGCTGATCACATCGGTCAGACGGATACCAAACTTGTCGTTCACCACCACCACTTCACCGTGGGCAATCAAAGTACCGTTGACCAGCACATCCAGCGGTTCGCCGGCGATCCGATCCAGTTCCACCACCGAGCCCTGGTTCAGCTGCAGCAGGTTGCGGATGCTGATCTGGCTGCGTCCCACCTCCATGGTAATGGTGACCGGGATGTCGAGTATGGTGTCCAGCTTGCGCCGCTCTTCCTGGCTCAGGGGACTGTCTGCCTTGAGCTCCTCAAGCTCCGCCCGCTTGGCCTCCCCGTCGCTTTGTTCGCCCAGGGCCGCAGCCCAGGCATCTGCCATCAGATCTTGATCATCCATCTATTCTTCATCCTCAATACTGCGCTCCAGGGCTTCCAGCTCGGCCATGCCATCCAGCCGCACGCCGTTGCGGGTCACCAGGGTCATCTCACTCTTCACCGACTCGGGCCGCCGAATCTTCTCGCAGATCTTGATGGCCACGTTTTCCTTGGTGCGCCCCAGCTTGGCGCGATAGGTCGGTAAATCTTCCACATACACCAGTAAGGATTCGGGCATCTCCACCGGTATGATATCGCCAGCTTTGAGCTCCATCAGCTGACGCAGGCTCAGCTCGGTTTCCAGCAGCTTGACCCGCATGTTCACCGGTACGTCCATGATTTCGTCACGCAGCGCCTTGCTCCAGCGCAGATCCGTATCGCCCTTGTCGCTTTGTACCCCGGCATCCAGCAATTCGCGGATGGGCTCCAGCATGGAATAGGGCATGGCAACGTGAAAATCGCCACCGCCGCCATCCAGCTCGATGTGAAAGGAGCTCACCACTATCACCTCGGTGGGGCTGACGATGTTGGCCATGGCCGGGTTCACTTCCGAGTCGAGATACTCAAACTCCACGTCCATGACCGGTGCCCAAGCCTCCTTGTAGTCCTCGAACACCAGCTTAAGTAGCATCTGTATGATGCGCCGCTCTGTGGGAGTGAACTCTCGCCCTTCGATCTTGGCATGGTAGCGGCCATCCCCGCCAAAAAAGTTCTCCACCAGGATGAAGACCAGGCGGGCCTCCATGGTGATGAGCGCCGTGCCTTTTAGCGGCCGAAAGCGCACCATGTTCAGACTGGTGGGCACAAACAGGGTATGCACGTACTCGCCGAACTTGAGCATCTGCACGCCGTTGATGGAGACCTCGGCGGTGCGCCGCATCATGTTAAACAGGCTGATGCGCATGTGACGGGCGAAGCGCTCGTTCACCAGCTCCAGGGTCGGCATGCGACCCCGGACGATACGATCCTGAGAGGAGAAGTCAAATACCACGGCGCCGGTATCCCCACCGCCGAGTATCTCCTCCTCTTCGACTTCATCGACCCCATGCAGCAGGGCATCGATCTCGTCCTGGGTTAACAGATCGCTCACGCTCGCACCTCGATCATTGCATCACAAAGCCGGTAAACAGTATCTGCTCCACCACCGGCTTGCCGGTCAGTTCGGTCAGCACCCGGCGCACCTCTTCAACCGAATCCTGACGCAGCTTATCCTTGCCTTCCACCGTGCTCAGCTGTGGCACAGTCGCGGCACTGAACACCCGCAACAGGGTTCCCTCTATCAGGGGGGTATGCTGTTTGGCCAGCCCTTCGGCATCGCTGCCACGCACCATCAACTGCACCTTGATCTGCACCAGGCGATCCCGCGGCTTGCCCGCCACATTGAACACAAAGGCGCGCGGCATCCCCACATACAGGGCCGCATCCACGACAGGCGCCGCCTGGCCATCGGCGCTCGCCGCCTGCTCCGCCGCCGGCGCTGCCTCCTCGCCACCGGCCAGTAACAACCAGCCACCGACGCCACCGCCCACCAGCAGCAATACCGCCACTATGATGATGATCAGGGTCTTTTTACTGCGCGCCGGCTTGAGCTCCAGCTGCGGTTCTTTTTCGTCAGCCATCTTGCATCCTTTAGGGCTTGAACCAAGTGGCCACTATCATAAGCGTGGCCTTGCCGGCATCAAGCATAGAAATCAATTCCTGCGCTGCCTGTCGAATGAATCGCCAGTGTCTGGGGTACGGTCTCCTCTAGGCTCTGGCTGGCGTCGTCTTGCGCAGCCGCCCCCTGACCACTGCCCTGCCCCTGCCCGCCCCATTGGCCACCCTGGGCGCCCATTCCTTGCTGACCGGCACTGTGCTGCTGCACCTGAGCCTGGCTCATCTGGATGCCCTGACCGGCCAACATGTCCCGCAGTCGCGGCAAGGCCTGATCCACCAGCTCCTTGGTCTGCTGATGCTGCACCAGGATATGCACCTGCGCCTGCTGTTCCTGATCCATCTTCAGCTGGATCCGCATCTTGCCCAAGCCTTCTGGCTCCAGCTGCAACTCGGCCTCATGCCACTTCTGCCCCAGCATCAGGGTGAGCCGCTGGCCCAGCTGTTCGGCGTTGTCCGCCTGGTTAGCGGTCATGGCAAAAGAAGACAAGGTCGGCAGGGCGGAGGGCAACCGGTCGGATTTGTCTGCCAACGGCGGTGTCTGGCCCAAGCTGGCCCCCTGGGCCGAGTGGCCATGGGTGGCGGCAGTATGGCCCAGCGCAGACTGACTCTCGCCACCGGTACCGGCCGCAGCGCCGGACTGACTGGCCAACCCGGCCAGGCCCTGGCTGGTGGCAAGCTGCTCCAGCGTCCGCTCACTGCCATCGCTCGCCAGGGCGTGCTGTACCTCAGCCCCCTTGGTCTGGGCCTCCGCAGCCTGAGCCGCTGAGCTCTGCCCCACCAAGGCCCCGGCTAATTGTCCCGCTTGCTGGGTCGCCGCCTTCACCTCCTTGCCAAGCCCAGCGCCCCGGGGGGGCTGACCGGCATTCGTCGCCAGATCCCCCGTGGCCAGACCGCTCAGATAGGCCCCCGTCAACGCCGCTGACTGTCGCTTGCCCGGCC
>JAJOIN010000054.1 GCA_021209335.1 Aeromonadaceae bacterium | reverse complement strand
AAGGTGAGATCTCACGCCTTAAACAAGAGATCAAAAAACGGTGAGGTGTCCGAGTGGCTGAAGGAGCACGCCTGGAAAGTGTGTATACGGCAACGTATCGAGGGTTCGAATCCCTCCCTCACCGCCAGATAAAAGAAAACCCCTGTCGCAAGACAGGGGTTTTCTTTTATCCGGTGATGGGCGGTTCTGGTTCGAAGCCTGTTCGACAAAACGGCAGGACTGCCGTTTTGGACGGCCGCAGGCCGCCCGTAGGGCGCGGGCCAGGGATGGACCGCGTCCATCCTGACCGAGCAGCCGCCCGAGCCTGTCGTCGTCCGCTGGTTTACTGGGCGGCAAGCGGGTGACCTGGGCGGCTTGCTTAATGGCCCACTTAGTCGTTAGCGGACAAGGGGATTGGTCAGGCAGGTGGGGCCACCCTCGCAGGCCATGCACAGGGCATCGCCGGCAAACACGCTGACCCGGGTGCCGCTGGCCTCCATCACGGCGCGGGTCTTGGGGAAGCCGTCGATCATGATGCAGTGATCGGGGCTCGTCGGCAGCACATTGAGGTTGAGGCCGAAGGAGGCGGTGAATTCATCTTCCGGCGCCACCACCATCTGGATGCCGACATCCTTGAGCAGTTGCCACAGGGCCGCAGGAATGAGCGGCGGGTGCACCAGGTACTTGGTATCGGTGAGCGGCGAGATCACCGACATCAGGTGCAGGCAGGCGGCTTCCCCTCCCCAGTAGGGCATATCAAAGCCCAGCACCTCTATGCCATGAGGATTGAGCAGGGCGTTGAGCTGACGCACCCCTTCGCGGTTGGAGCGAAACCCCAGTCCCACCAGCAGGGTCCGCTCGTCCAGCCAGATGGTATCCCCCCCCTCGACCTTGGCTTCCCCCTCCAACTGGCCCAGCACGGGTATGCCCTGGGACTCAAAAAACCGGCGGTGCAGGGCCGGCTCGACGGTACGCAGGGGCTTGCCCATCCGCAGGGGGATGGCGCCAAGCGGGTGATGAGGGAGGCGTCACGGGTGAACATGGCATCGGCCAGGCCGTCGTTATCATCGGGCAGCCAGTGGATCCGGGCACCGGAGGCCTCGATCAGGCTGACGAAGGCGTCGTACTGCGCCAGGGCTTGCTGGGCGTCAAACAGATGGTTGTAGTGCCACTTGTCAGGATCGGCCGCCAGCAGGCTGGGGCCGGGGCGGCGCATCAGCACCTGGGTCATTGTCTTGGCCATGCTTTGGCAGCCGTATTGCGTCATGGATATCTCCTGAATCCGGATGGGGTCAAAAACTGATTGACTTACACGTTATACGCCCGCATAAAGTTATGCAACTGTATAAATTAAGCCGGCAATGGTCCCGCCGCCGGGTCCTGCGGACTCGTCAGCGACGATGACACACTCGCGACCCTAGGGTCACACTCACTCAAGGATGGAACTCATGAACCGCAAACAGTTTGCTCTTGCAACCGGACTGACCCTGGCCTCCCTGTCTGCCCTGGCCCAGCCACTGCGTATCGGTGTCGCCACCGAACCCTATCCGCCCTTCGCCGTGGCCGACGCTGCCGGTCACTATTCCGGTTGGGAGATCGACATCACCAAGGCGGTCTGTGCCCAGGCCAAGCTGGATTGCCAGTTCGTGGCGGTGGCCTGGGATGGCATCATTCCCTCCCTGCTGGCGGACAAGATCGATGTCATCGCCGCCTCCTTGTCCATCACGGATGAGCGCAGCCAGGTGATCGACTTCTCCGACAAGTACTACCAGACCGGCGCCATGCTGGCGGTGGCCGCCGGCAGCAACATCCAGCCGACTCCGGCCGGGGTGGCGGGCCGCAAGATCGGCGTGCAATCGGGCTCCATCCACCAGGCCTATGCCCTGCAGTATTTCAAGAACGCCAGCATCCAGGAGTATCAGACCCAGGACGAGGCGGATCAGGATCTGTTTGCCGGCCGCATCGACGGTACCCTGGCGGACGCCCTGGTGCTGGAGACCTTTCTGAAGAGCACCGAAGGCAAGGGCTGTTGCAGCGCGGACGGTCTGGTGGCCCAGGATGATGCCCTGCTGGGCAAGGGGATCGGTTTTGGTCTGCGCAAGGGCAACGATGCCCTGAAAGCCAGCCTGAATCAGGCGATCCAGGCTATCCGTGCCGACGGCACCTATGACAAGATCACCGCCCAGTACTTTGACTTCAACATCTACGGCGAATAAGCCGGCGCCGGACAGGAGACCTGTGTGATCCACTATCAGAGCATGAGCCCGGGCCAGCTGTTGGCCCTGGCCCCGCCAGGCTGGGGCGGCGCCCTGCTCAGCGGCCTGGGGATCTCCTTGCTGGTGGCGGGACTGGGCTACCTGCTGGGGCTGCTGATCGGCTTAGGCGGCGCCCAGCTGCGCCGCAGCCGCAGCCTGCTGGGCCAGGATCTGGTGACCCTCTACACCACGCTGGTGCGGGCGGTGCCTGAGCTCGTGCTGATCCTGCTGGTCTATTTGCGCTGCCCCAGGCGCTGAACAGCCTGCTGGGCTGGCTGGGGCTGGGCAAGCTGGCCATCAACGGCCTGGTGGCGGGGGTGCTGGTCATCGCCTTCGTCCAGGGCGCCTACGCCACCGAGGTGATCCTCGGCGCCATGAATGTGGTGCCCCTGGGTCAGCTGGAGGCGGCCCACAGCTTCGGCATGCGGCCCTGGCAGGTGTTTCGCCGCATCCTGCTGCCGGCCATGCTGCCCGGCGCCTTGCCGGGGCTCTCCAACCTCTGGCTCATCGCCACCAAGGATACGGCGCTGCTGGCGGTGGTGGGCTTTGCCGAACTGACCCTGGTGGCCCGCCAGGCTGCCGGGGCCACCAAGCACTATTTCCTGTTTCTGATGGCCGCGGGTGTCCTCTACCTGCTGGTCTCCTTGCTGTCCCACTGGCTGTTTGGCTGGCTGGAGCGGCGGCTGGGGCCGGGGAGGGCCCATGCTTGACGCCCTGCTGAGCCGGCCTCACCGTCTGTTGCTGCTGGGCATCGGCGTGGCACTGCTGTTGGCCATGGTGTTTGGCCTGCAGTGGGCCTGGCTGTTGCGCTATTGGCCGGATATTCTTGCCGGTTTGGCAAACACCCTGTTGCTGCTGATTGGCAGTGTCGTGCTGGGCTTTGTGCTGTGCTTGCCACTGGCGCTCATGCAGGTGCAGGGGCCGGCGCCGCTGGCCTGGCTGGCCCAGGGCTTCTGCACCCTGATCCGTGGCACGCCTATCTTGCTGCAGCTGTGGCTGCTCTATTACGGGCTCGGCTCCCTGTTTCCCTATCTTCCTGGCATACGGCAAAGCTGGCTGTGGCCCTATCTCACCCAGGTGTGGCCCTATGCCCTGCTGGCCTTGACCCTGTCGTTTGCCGCTTATGAGGCAGAGGTGATGCGTGGCGCCCTCAAGGGGGTGCCACGCGGTCAGCTGGAGGCAGCCCGCGCCATGGGCATGACCCCCTTCACCCTGCTGCGGCGTATCTGGCTGCCCTGCGCCATCCAGCGGGTGCTGCCGACCCTGAACGGCGAGCTGATCCTGCAGCTCAAGGCCACGCCGTTAGCCGCCACCATCGCCTTTATCGACGTCTATGCGGTGTTTGGCCGCATCCGTCAGGAGACCTTCATCGTCTACGAGCCCCTGCTGCTGCTGGCCGCTGTCTACCTGCTGATCGCCGGGCTCATCACCCTGGGCTTTCGTCACCTGGCCGGGCGCTATCCGGTGGGGGACTAGGGCGGGGCCGATCCGGCTGGCTGATCCCACCGGCGAGACATGCTAGGATCGCCGGCCAAATCATGCTCACTCGCGGCCATCTGTCGGCACGAGTCGCGAATTGAACCATACGAATCATCATGAACGAGAAACGCAGAACGCCACGCAAAGCGATGTCCGAGAGCCGCAAGGCCGAGCTGATTGAGGCCACCTTGCGCCTGATCGCCCGGGATGGCGTACCCGCGGCCACGGTGCGCTCCATTGCCGACGAGGCCAATGTCACCCAGGGGCTGATCCGCTACTACTTTCGCAGCAAGGAGGAGCTGATCATCGCCGCCTATGAGAAGCACATGACGGATCTCATCGACGTGGCGGCCCAGGCGGCCGAGGGCGAGTTCGCCTCGGCGGGCAGCCGGCTGGCGCGCTTTGTGGAGGCCTCGGTGCGGCCGCCCATCATAGCCCCCCAGGTCATCGCCCTGTGGGCCGGCTTCTTTCAGATGCTGTTTCACCACGACGCCATGCGCGAGAGTCACCGCAAGACCTACAACCTGCTGCGCCGCCACATCAAGGCGCTGATCGCCGATCTGTATGCCGAACAGGGCCGGGCGGTGGACGAGCAGCAGCTCAGGGAGCTCTCCATCGCCTGTAACGCCATCCTGGATGGCCTGTGGATCGAGGGCGGCGCCCTGCCCGAAGAGTTTGCCGGCGAGGAGCTGGTGCGGGTGGCGCTCCATGGCTTCGGCGCCCTGCTGCAGACCGATCTGGCGGCTTGTCTGGCGGAGTGAACCGTCCCGCCTCGTGCGAACAAGCCCGCCGCTGCGGGCTTTTTTGTCGGCGAGGGGGCCTGGTGGTTTACACCGCTAGCGGGCACCGCTGCATGGCGGCGGCAGTGTCCAGCATGCGATTGGCAAAGCCCCATTCGTTGTCGCACCACACCAGCACTTTCACCAGGTGACCGTCGCTGACCCGGGTCTGGCTGCTATCAAGGATGCAGCTGTGGGGATCGTGATTAAAATCCACCGACACCAGCGGTGCCTCCACATAAGCCAGGATCCCTGCCAGCGGGCCCTGGGCCGCCGCCTGCAACGCCTGATTGATGGCCGCCACCGTCACCGGCTCACGGACGGTGACGCTCAGGTCCATGGCGGTGACGTTGATGGTGGGAACCCGCACGGCGATGGCTTCAAACTTGCCGGCAAACTGCGGCAGTATCCGCTCCAGCCCCTTGGCCAGCCGGGTGTTCACCGGAATGATCGACTGACTGGCCGCCCGGGTCAGACGCAGATCGGCGCAGTAGGCATCGATCACCTGCTGATCGTTCATCGCCGAGTGAATGGTGGTGATGGTGCCGCACAGCACACCAAACTGGCGATCCAGCGCATGGATCACCGGCACTATGCAGTTGGTGGTGCAAGAGCCGTTGGAGACAATCCTATGCTGCGGCTGCAGCGCATCCTGATTAATGCCAAAGATCACGGTGGCATCCAGGTCGGCGTCTGCCGGATGGGAGAAGAGCACCTTGCCAGCCCCGGCAGTCAGATGCAGTTCAGCGTCCTGCCGGCTGTGCAGCTTGCCGGTACACTCCAGCACCACATCGATCGCTAGTGCCTCCCAGGGTAGCTTGGCCGGGTCCGTGTCATGGAACAGCGCGATCGACTGCCCGCCCACTTGCAGGCAGGACTGACCAGCTGGACTCGTTTGCAGGCTGACCGGCCAGCCAAAGCGACCGTGGCTGGAGTCGTACTGCAGCAGATGGGCCATGCCTTCTGGCGCGGCGGGTTCATTAATGGCGACGATCTGGATATCCTGGCGACCGCTTTCAAACAGGGCGCGCAGCACACTGCGACCGATACGGCCAAAACCATTGATGGCAACACGAATGGGGGACATACAAGTTCCCTAAAAAGGCGCCAGTGTAATTCATAAGTTGGGCAATGTAACCCGTGCTGGCTAGGGGACAGGGAGGTGATTGTCCTGGGCGGCGGGTAATAAAAAAGCACTCCATCGGGAGTAATGCCAGTCAGTTAGCAGCCAGTTACACAGAAAAATTTACAATCTCGGACGTGGGTGTACCTATCCCAACTGGTTGGAACGGATCTGAGTCAAGACGCGCATTACGCGATCAACGAGGATGGTTCAGACTACGACGATGATGTTGGTGGAACAGTCTATGTTGCAGGTCGTGACGGGGTAGATCTTGCGCCGCTTGCTCCGGCGCAAGACGCTATTGCCAAGCTTGCTGCACAGAGACTATTTAAGCAGATAGAACAGAATGTGCGGTAAGTCTGCTGGACGAGGGGAAATGCTGCGCTTCAACCGTTTGGTTAGTCCGCCGTAACCCATCGCTCTGTATGGGCAGTAACTGTGGTTACTTCGGGCTGGTAGGCCAGTTCAGGTGGCTGGATTAGTCCTCTGGTGTTCGCAGGAAGCCCCAAGCACATGCAGGAACAGGTAAACAAAACCCCAGCCATTCTGGCTGGGGTTTGATTGTTCAACTGGCGTACTATTTATTTCCTCATACCCCAGTTATTTTTGATTCGGTATCTACCATTCGCAACGTCAGATTGCTTGACGCCTGTTCACGCAGTTGGCGATGTCGGTTATTCAGTTGTGAGTACATCAACGGCAACGCTCCTTGCCATCGCACCTGATTGAGCCTCACATTTCTTTTTTCTGCAACCCGGATCTGCTCGAATACACGACATGTGGATACGTTCAGTGTCGAAGCTAACCCATTGAATGCGTATGCTCTCTTCTTATTGAGGGGCGTTTGGTCTGTAAATCGTACGTTTGGTTTGGCCTCATCTGGTCGAGGTGATCAGACGCATGGCTCTGCCTCGCTCATGGGGATAAACTGCTGCCTCATCTGTTTTCATTATTTATCGTGTCATCTATCGCGTCGGCGGCGTTACCGCCAGCCAGAGCGCGCGATCTTAGCGGTTACGGGACGAACATTTCATGGCGATCAAGAAAAACGAACTCTACTCCTCCCTGTGGGCCAGTTGCGATGAACTGCGTGGTGGCATGGATGCCTCCCAGTACAAGGACTATGTGCTGACCCTGCTGTTTGTGAAGTACGTTTCCGACAAGGCCAAGGGCAATCCCTACGCCATGATAGAGGTGCCGCAAGGGGCCAGCTTCGAGGATATGGTGGCCATCAAGGGAGATAAGGAGATTGGCGATAAGATAAACAAGATCATCTCAACCTTGGCCGGGGCCAATGATCTCAAGGGCGTTATCGACATCGCCGACTTCAACGATGAGGACAAGCTGGGCAAGGGCAAGGAGATGATCGACCGCCTGACCAAGCTGATTGGCATCTTCGAGGGGCTGGATCTCTCCGCCAATCGCACCGAAGGCGATGATCTGTTAGGCGATGCCTACGAATACCTGATGCGCCACTTCGCCACCGAATCAGGCAAGTCCAAGGGGCAGTTCTATACCCCGGCCGAGGTGTCGCGCATTCTGGCCAAGGTGATCGGCACCAGCCGCCAGACGCCGCAAGATGCCACCGTCTACGACCCCACCTGCGGCTCCGGCTCTCTGCTGCTCAAGGCCAGTGACGAGGCGGGTCCCAAGGGGCTCACCATCTACGGTCAGGAGATGGATAACGCCACCAGCGCCCTGGCGCGCATGAACATGATCCTGCACGACAACCCGACCGCCAAGATCTGGAAGGGCAATACCCTGGCCGCTCCCCAGTGGAAGGAGGGCAACAACCAGCTCAAGAGCTTCGACTTTGCCGTGGCCAACCCGCCCTTCTCCAACAAGAACTGGACCAGCGGCCTGGATGCCGAGCACGATGAGTTTGGCCGCTTTGTCT
>JAJOIN010000082.1 GCA_021209335.1 Aeromonadaceae bacterium | reverse complement strand
CTGGCCGTTGTCGTAATAGGCGGTACGGGTTAACGGCACCACCACCACGGCCACCTCGGTTTGGGCGCCCAGCTCGGCCTGCACCGCGGCTGTGATGAGCTTGGCCGCGGCGTCCTGCACCGCCTGGCCACGATCGAACCACAAGAGTTCGACGAAGGGATAGCCGGTGCCGGGCGCCGGCGCAATAATGAATTCGGTGTGTACCCGCTCCAGGGTAAAATGAGCCACGGGCGCACCGGTCAGCTCGCTGAGCTGCTGCACCAAGGCCGGCGCCAGCTGGGCCAAGGGCTCAGTCGCTATGCCGCGAAAACGAAGATGAGGCATGAGGATCTCCATATGCAAAAAAACCGGCCACATCATAGCCGCCCCGTCCGCTGGATGACAGCCTTCCTGCTGTGTCTGGGTCTATTGCCCCTGTGGGCCCAGGCCATGCCGGGTCTGTGGCAAGCGCAAAAAGGCGAGCAGACCCTGTGGTTGCTGGGCTCCATCCATGTGGGCACCGCCAGCCTCTACCCGCTGGACTCCACCATCATGCAGACCTGGCAACAGGCCGACGAGCTGATATTGGAAACGGATCTGCGCCAGCTCGATGGCGCCGCCCAGCAGGAGCTGTTGCAGCTGGGCCGTCTGCCGGCGGGTCAGAACCTGGCAGATCGCCTGCCCTCCCCCCTGTACCGCCAGGCCGTCCAGGCCGCCCAACGCCAACATCTGCCGCCAGAGACCCTGCAGCCCTTGCAACCCTGGTTCGCCGCCCTCACCCTGACTCAGGTGGCCATGCAGCAGGCCGGTTACCAAGCCCAATACGGGGTGGATGAGTTTTTCGTGCGTCAGGCCCAGATCAGCGGCAAACCCATCGTGGGCCTGGAGCAGCCCATAGATCAGTTTCGTTATCTGGCCGGTCTCAGGGAGCACGAACTGGCCTTCTTGCAAAACACCCTGGAGCAGCTGCCCAGTCTGAGCACCCTGTTGCCCGATCTGATCCAGGCCTGGCAGGCGGGAGACACCCAGCGCCTGCTGACCCTGCTCAACGAAGAACAGGGCCCGCCCGAGCTGCGGGACTATCTGCAAACCCAGCTGCTGGAGCAACGTAACCTGCGCTGGCTACCACAGCTGATGGACACCCGGCATGATAAGGCCTTCGTGGTGGTGGGCGCCCTGCACCTGCATGGTCCTAAGGGGCTGCTGGCCCTGCTGCAAGCGGCCGGCTACCAGGTGCAACCGCTAACCTCGGCGGTCTCCCCATGAGCCGCGCCCTGCTTGAGGTTGGCACCGAACCCAGCCTGTTTGCCCAGCAGATGCAGGACGTCAAACCCCTGACGGCCGACGCCAGGGTGCGGCTACAGGGCCAGAGTCTGGACGAGGCCGCCCGCCAGGCCCGTCAGCAGGCGGCGCAGCAGGCCGCTACTGAGCTCAGCCACCCCTTCGGCTTTGAGGCCGTCCCCCTGCTGGATCCCCACGAGGTGGTGAGCTTCAAACGCGATGGGGTGCAGGAGGGAGTGTTCCGCAAGCTGCGCCTGGGGCAGTACCAGATTGAAACCAGCCTGGATCTGCAGGGCATGGGGCTGGAGTCCGCCCGTCATCGCCTGCTGGAGGTGCTAGGTCAGTGTCAGCAGTGGGAGATCCGCAGCCTGCTGATCCGCCATGGCCGCGGCCTGCAGAGCCAACCACCGGCGCAGCTCAAGAGCCATGTCTGCCACTGGCTGGGCCTCTGGCCCCAGGTGCTGGCCTACCATAGCGCGCCGGCACCCTTGGGGGGCAGCGCAGTCACACTGGTGCTGCTGCGCAAGGGGCAGCAGGATAAACAACACACCCGCGAGCGCATCCAGAAGCGCCTGCCGGAGTAAGTCATCACCGGATTAGTCAAAGGAAACGCCATGAGTTACGCCCTGTTAAGCCGCCGCTTCCACCAGTTGCATCACTTTGCGCATCTCAGTGCCATCTGCGGCTGGGATCAGGCCACCATGATGCCCGAAGGCGGCAACGACGCCCGGGCCGCCGCCCTGGCGGAACTCTCCTTGTTGATACACGAACGCCTCACCGCGCCGGAACTGGCCGACTGGTTCGCCGCCGCCCAGGCGGAGTCCCTGACGCCTGCCCAGCAGATCAGCCTTCAGGAGATGCAACGCCGGTACAGACAGGCCAGCGTGCTGCCCGGCGATCTGGTGCAGGCCAAGTCCCTGGCGGGTTCCCGTTGCGAGCACGCCTGGCGGCGCCAGCGGCGGGAGAATGACTGGGCCGGCTTTCTGACCAACTTCCAGGAGGTGGTCGCCTTGAGCCGTGAGGAGGCCGCCATTCGCGCCGAGGCCACCGGCGGCCGCCCCTATGACAGTCTGCTTGACTTGTACGAGCCGGGCATGAACTGCACGCAGATTGACAGCCTGTTTGCCGAGTTGCAGCAGTGGCTGCCGGATCTCATCCGCCAAGTGACCGAACGCCAGGCCACCGAGTCGGTGATCCTGCCCCAGGGGCCCTTTGCCACCGCGGCCCAACAGGATCTCGGCCGCCAGATCATGGGGCTGCTGGGCTTTGACTTTAGCCGTGGTCGTCAGGATGTCAGTGCCCACCCGTTTTGCGGCGGCGTGCCCAGCGATGTGCGCATCACCACCCGTTTCGATGAGGCGGACTTCACCCAGAGCCTGATGGGCATCATCCACGAGACCGGCCATGCCCGTTACGAGCAGGGGCTACCGGCCCAGTGGCAGGGCCTGCCGGTGGGCGAGGCGCGCTCCATGGGCATCCATGAAAGCCAGAGCCTGTTCTTTGAGATGCAACTGGCGCGTCACCCCGGTTTTGTCGCCCAGCTGGCCCCCCTGCTGGAGGCCAGCTTCGGCCCGCAACCGGCCTTTACCCCGGCCAATCTGGCCCGTCTCTACACCCGGGTGGCGCCGGGTTACATACGGGTGGATGCAGATGAGGTGACCTATCCGGCCCACATCATGCTGCGCTACGAAATAGAAAAGCGGCTGATCGAGGGCGACATCGAGGCCCGCCACATCCCCGAGTTGTGGGATCTGCGCATGCAGCAGTACCTGGGGCTCTCCACCGCCGGCAACGACAAAGATGGCTGTCTGCAGGACATCCACTGGACCGACGGCAGCTTCGGCTACTTCCCCAGCTATACCCTGGGTGCCCTGTATGCCGCCCAGTTGGCCGAGGCCCTGCAACAGCAACTGGGCAACTTCGCCAGCCTGCTGAGTCAGACCGATGGCCTCGAGCAGATCTTTGCCTGGCTGCAACACCACATCTGGCAGCAGGCCAGCCTGCTGGACACCGACGCTCTGATCCGGCAAGCCACCGGCGTCCCCTTGAGCGTGGCGCCGTTTCGCCGCCACCTGCAGGCCCGCTATCTGGGGAGGCACGCATGACCAAGATCCCATCCCGTTTATTGCTGCTCTTGAGTGTGTCCCTCAGCGTCCCGCTCACGGCGGCGCCCTGGTTACTGCCCGAGCAGGGCGATTATCAGCTGGAAAGCGGCTCGCCCCAGTATTGTCCCGAGGGGCACCTGGTCTATCTGAGCGAGGCCAGGGTGCTGATGCTCGATTCCCGCACTCATTTCTCCTTGCCGCCACCGGGCCAAGCCAGTGCCCGCTGGCAGGAGTCCGGCGAGAGCGGCTGTCAGTACGATACTGAATTTATCTGGCTGGCCCCCCAGCGCTTTGAGGTCCATAACCGGGTCAGCGGCTGTGCCGAGCTACTGCCCGATGGCGACATGATAGAGCGACTGGATTACAGCCAGCCCCGTCGACTGCACTACGAGCAGTTGGGGGGGGCGTGCAGAGGCCGCCCTGTCCTGTGAGTACCGCTGGGTGCAACCGTTCAGCCAGCAGGCCGCCAGCCAGGCCAGCCCAACCCAGGGCCAGACGACTCACGGCCAGACAACTCAAGGCCAGACAACTCAAGGAGAGCATGATGCGGCGTTATGATGAGTTGGCCACCCCCTGCGGCCCCTTGCGGTTGGTACTGGATGAGGTCGGTCTGACCCAGGTGCACTTTATCGAGTCAGACTCGGCGCTGCCCGCCGGCTGGATGCAGGACCCGGCCGCCCTGGCGCCCTTTGTGGCGCAGTTTGCCGCCTACTTTGCCGGCGAACTGCATACGTTTGATCTTCCGCTCTCCCTGCATGGCACCGACTTCCAGTGCCAGGTCTGGCGGGCGCTGGCCCAGATCCCCTACGGCCAGACCCGCAGCTACGGCCAGCAGGCCGCCGGCCTGGGCCGCCCCACCGCAGTCCGGGCGGTGGGCGCCGCCAACGGCCGCAACCCCTTGCCCATCATACTGCCCTGCCACCGGGTGATCGGTGCCAACGGCCAGCTCACCGGCTATGCCGGCGGCCTCACGCGCAAGCGTTGGCTGCTGGCCCACGAGGCCAAGGTGGGGCAGGCGCAGTGCTGACCCCTGGCGCCCTCAGCGCTTGGCGGACTTGAGCCGCCCCAGCACCTGCATCTCGCAGCGCACACAATCAAAGCGCAGGCGAAACTGATCCTGGCCTATGGTCAGGGTCAGGGGCTCGGGCTTGAAGCCGGCCTCCCGCTCCTTGGGGCACTGGCCGAAGCTGTAGCGCAGGCAGTGACGAGTGATCATGAGCGGCACCTCTCGGGTCTCCTCCCCGGCCTCAAACGCCGGCGCCGTCTTGCCCGCCCCCAACTGTTGATAGAAGGCCGCCGCCGCCGCGTTGTAGATGTTGGCCAGGTAACTCAGCCGCTGGCCCCCCAGCATGGGCAACGGCAGAGTAACGGGGCGAGCTGTCGGGCGCTGATAATCCGCCAGCCGCGCCGCCATCAGCGCCGCTATGCCGTCCCGACGCAGGGCATTGAGCTGCGCGCTGGGCACGAAGGGCAAGGTGGGCAGATCCAGGCTCACCGACAGGGCATAGCAGTCGGTGTTGCCCAGCTTCTGCAGCTGTTCGGTGAGCTGAGCGCGCGCCTTGGCCGCGTCCTTGGCCGCCGGATGGGGCCCGGGCAGCCGCACCTGGGCCTGACAGCCCGACTCGTCCCGCAGATCCAGACACAGATCGTCACCCGCCTGCCGCAGTGTCAGCTCGACACCGATTTTGCGCTGGGCCGACGGCTTGGCCAGCAGGGCATTGAAGGCCTGATCCTGGTTGCGATACAGGGCTGTCCCCACCTTGAGGCCCGCCACCGATTCAGCGGGAAACAGCCGTTGCCCCTCGGCGCGATTGACCCGCACGCCCACCAGATCCTTGCCGCGAAAATAGGTCAGGCCGTCGCCGTTATGAAACTCAATCCCGGCCGGTGCCGCCACCTCGAACCACAAGGGCCCCATGCCGGGCGGACTTAGACGGCTCACCTTCCCAACTGGCTCGCCGGCGTACTTGGGGGTGGCGAAGTTGCCTATCTCCGGGCTGCGCCCCAGCAGGAAGTAGTCGGTGTGACCGCGATGAAAACTCTTGGCCGGGTTGGGCGTGAAGCTATAGCTGCAGCGCCCAGCAGAGGCCGGCGCCAGCTCGGTGCGCTGGGCGAGCAGGGTATCGAGCCGCTGACGGTACCAGGCGGTGACATTCTTGACGTACTCGGGCCCCTTGAGGCGCCCCTCTATCTTCAAGGAGCGCACCCCGGCATCCACCAGCGCCAAGAGGTGATCGCTCTGGTTGAGGTCTTTTAATGACAGCAGGTGCTGTTCCGCCGCCAGCACACGGCCATCCTTACCGGTCAGGGTACAAGGCAGACGACAGATCTGAGCGCACTCGCCGCGGTTGGCGCTGCGGCCCGTCATGGCATGGCTGATGTAGCACTGGCCGCTGTAGCTGACACACAGGGCGCCGTGGATGAAGGCCTCCAGGGTCACCTGGCTGCCTTGGGCTATGGTCTGGATCTGGGCGAGTGACAGCTCGCGGGCCAGCACCACCTGACTGAAGCCCAGCTGTTCCAGCAGGCGAACCTTGGCCAGATCCCGGTTGTCGGTCTGGGTGCTGGCATGCAAGGCGATGGGCGGCAGATCCAGCTGTAGCAGCCCCATGTCCTGCACTATCAGGGCATCGGCACCCGCCGCATACAGCTCATGGGCCAGCCGGCGCGCCGGCTCCAGCTCGGCGTCGGTCAGCAGGGTGTTGAAGGCCACGTAGACCTGGGCATGGAAGCGGTGGGCAAACTGACACAGCGCATCGATGTCGCTGACGCTGTTGCCGGCCGCCGCCCGGGCCCCAAAGCCGGGGCCGCCGATGTAGACGGCATCGGCACCGTGCAGTATGGCCTCCCGGCCCTGGGCCAGGTTCTTGGCCGGTGCCAGCAGCTCCAGGGGTTGATGGGCCCGTGTCATGGGGTGTCTCCAGGGTCAAAAATCCGGCGGCGAGTATAGCAGGCCGCCGCCGGCGATCCTTGATCCGACCCAGGATCAGACGGGGGAACGGCCCTTGCGGCGCATGATCTGGATGATCTCCTCGTCGGTCTGGCGCATCCCCTCCCGGCTGAGCCGCCCCAGTTGGCGATGGTCTGCTCGGCATCGGCCTCAACGATGCCCTCCCGTGCCGGCACCCCCAGGCCGTTCACCGCCAGCAGGGCCGCCTTGACCGCCGCCGAGGCGGAGGTGGAGACCTTCATGGAGCAGGCGCTGCCGGCGCCATCACAGATGATGCCGGCCACATCACCGATCATGTTATTGATACACAAGCGGATGTGTGCCAGATCGCCGCCCAGCAGCCAGGTGATGGCCGCCCCCGCCCCCATGGCGGCGGTACTGGCGGCGCACAGGGCGGAGAGCTTGTTCTGGTAGGTCTTGATGTGGATGGCCAGCAGATGGCTCATGGCCAGAGCGCGCCACAGCTGCTCATCGGAGGCCTGCAGAAAGCGGGCGGCGGCCACCACCGGCATGGTGGCGGCAATGCCCTGGTTGCCGGAGCCGGAGTTGGACATGGCCGGTAGCATGGCGCCATCCATGCGGGCATCCGAGGCGGCCGAGGCCAGCCGCATGGCCAGGGTCATGAGGTCATCCGACAACAGGCGGCGTTCGATCTGCTCGGTGAGGATGCGGCCAATCTGCAAGCCATAGCCGCGCAGCCCCTCGTCGGCCAGCGCCTGGTTAAGCTGCGCCGCCTCGGCCAGGAAGGCGATCTGATCCAGCGGCACACTCAGGGCGAACGCCACTATCCCAGCCAGATCCAGCGCCGGTTTGCTCGCCAGGCCCACCGCCGGATCTGGACTCTGGGAGTGGATCAGCCGGCCATTTTGCTCCAGCAGCACCACCCGGGTGTGGTCGGTACAGATCACGGCCCGCGCCTGCTGCTCACCTGCCAGGGCCAACACCTCGGCATACAGGGCATGGGGCACGTCTTTGACGTCCAGGCTCACCGCCGGCAGCAGCGCCTTGGCCCGCTCGACTTGGGGTTGAGTCAGGCCTTTTAGCACCTCCAGCCCCGCCTCGGCATCCCCGGCCAGGGCACCGGCGGCGGCGGCGATGGGCAGGCCCGTCATGCCGGTACCCGGCACGCCCACCCCCATGCCATTCTTGTACAGGTTGCCGCTGACCCACACCTGCAACTGCGCGGGGTCCTGGCCCAGCAGGC
>JAJOIN010000060.1 GCA_021209335.1 Aeromonadaceae bacterium | reverse complement strand
CGGTGAACGCACCGAAATCGTGGTCTCCATGGACTGGACCGAGTTCGATGCCGATGACCACAGCACCCTGGTCATCAGCCTGCAAACCAGCCACGGACGCAACACCCCGTTGCTGTGGAAGACGCACTGTAAAGCCTTGCTCAAGGGCTCTCAAATGGGGGCAATGGCCTATGAGCGCGGTGGCGGGGTGTCGGGCAGGGGGGGCAGCCAGCCTTGTTCGACAAAGAACCGTCGGGCGCCGGGGTGTAGTGGCAGGCCGCTGGCTTCGCCAATCATCTGCTGCTGATCCAGTTGACTCAAGGCCGGATGCAGACGCTTAAGCTGGGGCAGGCGGTGGAACACCTGCTGGGTGATACGGTAGGCCAGTGCCTCGTCGATCTGGGGGCCGGCAATGAGGCCTGCCGGCATGCCGATGGTTGCAATGGCGGTATCCACGCCGGCATAGAGTGCCGCCGGGATCTGTGTGCGCTGGTAATAAGGGTGTGCCTGCAGCCAGCGCTCCACCGCCTCTCCGGTGATGGGTAGCAGGCGGATAGGGCAAAGGCTGGCGGCTTCGCTGATGGCGCTGCTGGGGTGCCCCACCACATAGGCAAAGGCGTCGATCTCTCCGTCACACAGGGCTTGCGCTCGCTCACTGCCCGGCCGCTGGGAGAGCTGGTCAATACGCTCCTGCGGCCAGTCGAGCGCCTGTATCAGGGCCAGCATGGTGCTGTGGTCACCTGAGCCCGGATTGCCGATATCCAGACGTTTATTCGCCAGCTCGGCCAAGGAGCTGATGCCGCTGTCCAGGCGGGTCACCAGGGTCAGGCTTTCCTGATGCAGATTGAACAGCCGATAGAGGGGAGGCAGTTGTGTGCTGGTGATCTGAACGTCTGCTTGCACCAGGGCCAGGCTCAGCGCACCCCGGCTCAGGGCCATGAGGTTCTCTGCCGAGCCGCCGGTGGCCACCACCTGACAAGGTAATTTGGCCGGGGCGCGGGCCAGCAGGCGGCACAGGGCGCCACCTGCCGGGTAATAGACACCGGTCAGACTGCCTGAGCCGATGAGCAGGGGCGGGGCGGCCCTGACACTGGGTATCGTCATCAGCAGCAACAGGCAGAGCAAGCAGAGCAATGGGCGCATGGCCGCCTCCCACCATCAGGCCTGACGATGTTGGTCAATCACCTTGAGCATGCGATCCAGGGCCTCATCCAGCAAGGCGCGGGGGCAGCCAAAGTTGAGGCGGACAAAACGGCTGTCACCAAATTGTGCCCCGGGAGAGAGACCCACACCGCCCTCTTCGAAGGCCTGGATGGGGTTTTCCAGCCCCAACCCGGCGACATCAATCCAGGCCAGATAGGTGGCCTCTATCCTGGCTATCTTGACGCCCGGCACCCGGCCCAGTTTGTCCATCACGAGATCCCGGTTGCCCTTGAGGTACGTCAGCTGAGCCTCCAGCCAGGGTTGGCCTGCGGCATAGGCCGCTTCAGCGGCCACAAAACCCAACAGATTGTTGTCTGCCATCAAGCCGCGCATGCTCTGTTGCAATGACAGGCGCAATCGGGGATTGGGGATGATGGCAAAGGAGCAGCACAGGCCGGCGATGTTGAAGGTCTTGCTAGGGGCCATCAGCACGGCGCTGCGGCTGGCCGCCTCCTCGTTGAGGCTGGCAAAGGGAATGTGCGCCACCTCATCAAGCAGCAGATCGCAGTGGATCTCATCGGAGCAGACCACCAGATCATGGCGCCGGGCTATGTCATGAATGCGCAGCAGCTCATCCCGGCTAAATACTGTGCCGCCTGGGTTGTGGGGGCTGCACAGCAACAGTAGATCCGCCTGGGGTGCCTGGGCCTCCAGGGCGGCAAAGTCCGGCAGCCAGCGGTCGTTCACCAGTTGCATCGGCAGGTGGCTCACCCCGCGTTGGTTGTACTCTGGTGCATGCAAGAAGGGGTAGTAGACGGGGCTGGGGGTGATGATCTGCTGATCCGGGCGGCACCAGGCCCGGCAGGCGAAGTTGAGGCCGGGTACCACGCCGGGCATGAAGAGGAGCCACTCGGGGGAGATGGTCCAGCCGTAGCGCTCGGCCATGCGCTCCACGATCAGTTGGATCAGTCGCGGTGACGGGCGGCTGTAGCCAAAGATGCCATGGGCGACCCGCGCCTGCAGGGCATCGATCACCGCCTGGGGGGCGGCAAAGTCGGTATCTGCGACCCACAGGGGCAGCACGTCACGCTCCTTGTACTTGTCCCACTTGAGGCTCTGGGTGTCGCGACGATCGATGGGGGTGTCAAAATCAAACATGCATCCGTCTCATGTTGGGCTGTGAAGTGGCCACTGTATGAATAAACGGGGCAGCGGGCAAGGCTGGGCTTGAGTTGACTTGGGCTCAGGCGGAGAATGCGCGGGCATTGGTTAAGAGAGGTGGTATGGCTTGGCAGTCGCGCTGGCGCAACCGGGATCCGGTGTTGCTCTCCTTCATGTTGGTGACCTTCATCACAGGCGCCGCCGTGGCCCTGATGGTGCCTGTTCTGAGTCTGTTTCTCGCCGACGAGCTTGGGGTACGCCCCCTGCTGGTGGGGCTCTTTTACACCGTCAACGCTGTGGCCGGTATCCTGATCAGCCAGTGGCTGGCCAAGCGTTCGGATCGCCAGGGTAGCCGCAAGCGCCTTATCGTCTATTGCTGTCTGGCCGGGCTGGTCGCTGGTCTGCTGTTTGCCGGGGTGCGCCACTATTGGCTCCTGATCACCCTGGGGGTTTTGCTGCTGAACCTGGCCTCCACCGCCTCGCCGCAGATGTTTGCCTTGGCCCGGGTTTATTGTGATCACCAGGGGCGTCGCGCTGTGATGTTCAGCACCCTGATGCGGGCTCAGTTCTCCCTGGCCTGGGTGGTGGGCCCGCCGCTGGCTTTTGCGGTGGTGGCGCAATGGGGCTTTGTCTGGCTGTTTATCGGAGCCGGCCTGACCTATTTGCTGTGTGGCTGGACGGTACAGCGGCGGCTGCCGGATCTGGGGCCGGCCAGCGGGGCGGCAACCGGAACCGGCGATCTGACGTCGGCCAAGACAGATGTTCGCTGGCTGTTTGTCGGTTGTCTGCTGGTATGGACCTGTAACAGCATGTACCTCATCAGCATGCCCCTGTATCTGACCCGTCAGTTAGGGTTCGAACAGTCGCTGGTGGGGTGGCTGATGGGCACGGCGGCGGGGCTGGAGATCCCCCTGATGCTGATGGCCGGTCACTGGTCCGCTCGCTGGGGCAAGCGTCCCATGATGAGGCTGGCGGGACTGGCTGGGGTGGTGTTTTATGGTCTGTTGCCCTGGCTGACTCACCCGGCGGCCCTCATCGGCGTCCAGCTGTTTAATGCCATCCTCATCGGTATCGTCGCCGGGTTAGGTATGTCCTACTTTCAGGATCTGATGCCGGGCGCCCGGGTGGCCGCACCACACTGTTTGCCAAGTGCCGTGCGCACGGGATCCATTGCCGCCGGGGCCCTGGCCGGGGTGATTGCCGAGACCTGGGGCTACCAGGGGGTGTTTTGGCTGGCCATCTTACTAGCCGGCATCGCCTGCTTCTGCTTTGGTCGGGTGGCTAACAGCTGAGGCATCGGCCCTGTGGCTGGCCCGCAGGGCCTCCAGCAGCTTCAGGCCGCTGGGCCCCAGCTGGCCGGGATTGGGCTGCACCAGGTAGGTGTAAAACTTGCGGGTGGCTTGCTCCAGCAGGTTGAGCCGTTGCAGCCGCCCCTGGGCCAGCAGTTGCTCCACCAGGTGCAGCGGCACCCAGGCAAAGCCAAGGCCGGAGAGCATGATGCCGATGGCCTCATGGAAGTTGTTCACCGTCCAGCGCTGATCGGACTTGAGCCAGCCGCCCAGCTCCTTGGGTTGTTTGCCGGTGTCACGGATGACGATCTGCAGATGGTGGCTGAGCAGATCCAGGTTGAGCTCCGGCTCGCTGGCCAGAGGATGCTGGGGGTGACAGACGGGCAGCAGGGTGATCTCGGTCAGTGGCTCACCCAGATGACCGCGCGGCACTGTGCCTGTGATCACCAGATCCGCGCTGCCGTCTGTGATGGCCTCCATGGAGCCCGTCAGCACAGTATCCACCAGTTGCAGCTGGGTGGCGCGGGACTGGGGATAGTAGAGCTGCAGGGCCCGATTAAGCAGGGGACGCGGGTGCACCAGCTCCACCGCCAGGGTGAGCTGGGCCTCCCAGCCCTGATGGATGTTGTGAGCCAGCAGTTCCAGCTCTTCCATCTGCTGGGTCAGCAGCTTGGCGCGTCGCAGGAATACCTGCCCTTCAGCGGTAAGAAACGCCTTGCGTCCGCGCACCTCCAGCAGGGCCACACCCAAGGTCTGCTGCAGCTTGGCCACGGCATGATTAAGCGCCGACTGGCTCTTGTTGAGCTGCTCTGCCGCCTGGGCATAGCCGCCGTATTCCACCACGGCCTGAAAGATACGCCATTGCTCCAATGTGCTTTTGGGTCTGAACATGGGGGTGAGGATCCTTCTTCTTCTTGTCTCGTCCGCCTACCGTCTAAGCCTACACGATATGCCATAGCACAGTCGCGCCAGCCGACTTGCCGGGGCTATTTTGGCTGAGCATCCCAACTCTGACCATTGAGTCCCTGACTGTGCTGGCCCATCAGGTACAGATACAGGGGCATCAGATCGCTTGGCGTACGCAGGGTCAAGGGATCTTCGTTTGGGCAGGCAGCGGCGCGCATGGCGGTGCGGGTGGCGCCCGGATTGATGGCATTGACCCTTACCCCGGTGCCGGCCAGCTCATCGGCCAGCACCTGCATCATGCCCTCGGTGGCAAATTTGGCGATGGCATAGCTACCCCAGCCGGCCCGGCCTCGTTTGCCCACGCCGGAGGAGGTGAGCAGCAGGCTGGCTTGTGGCGCTTGTTGCAGCAAGGGCAGGCAGGCCTGGATCAGCCACAGATTGGCACTGACGTTTACCTGCAGCACTGTGTGCCATTGCCGTTCGTCAATCTCGGCCAGGGGGCCCAAGCTGCCCAGCACGCCGGCATTGAGCAAGAGGCCGTCCAGCCGGGGGAGAGCCAAGGCGGCGATGGCGTCCCGGGTGCTGGCTTGATCCGCCACGGCCAGATCCAGCAGCACGTACCTTGGCTGGGGCGCCCCCAGGGCGCGTAGCTCGTCGCCCAGCGAGTTCAGTCTGGCCGGATCCCGGCCCAGTAGCACCAATTGGGCGCCGTGGGCGGCGTAGGTGAGGGCGGCGGTACGGCCTATCCCGGCGGTGGCGCCGGTGATCAGTATGATCTTGCCCGCCAACAGCGTTGGCGGCGCCTGGTAATCCAGCATGGTTCGCCTCCTGGTGGCCGGTGTACGGCATGATGCGAGGGCGTCAGTGTACTCACAAGCCGCCGATGCTGAACAGTCATCTCGGGCGAAAATGCCGGATAAGTGACTGTGTTGCAGAGGTTTTGCCAGCCCGGGTAACTGGCCGTAGAATGGCGCTTTTGTTTTGCCATGGAGTCAGACGTGAGCTTCTTGTTCGAATACGGGCTATTTCTAGCCAAGTTATTGACCCTGTTGCTGATCTTTGTATTGCCCTGCTTGCTGCTGGCCGTGGCGGTGGCCAAACACAAGGGACAGAAGGGGGCGTTGGAGGTGACGGATTTGAGTCAGCGCCTGACCGAGCATCGCGAAGCGCTGCAAGCCAGTCTGCTGGAGGGCGCGGCCCTCAAGCGCTACCGCAAGGAGCTCAAGCTGACCCACAAGCGGCGCGCCAAGGAACGGGCCGAAGGCACGCGGCCCCGCCTGTTCGTGGTGGATTTCAAGGGCAGCATGGATGCACACGAGGCCGCCAGCCTGCGCGAAGAGGTCACCGCCATCCTGGGCATCGCCAAACCCGAAGATGAGGTGCTTGTGCGTCTTGAGTCCGGCGGCGGCGTGGTGCATGGCTATGGCCTGTGTGCCTCCCAGCTGCAGCGGCTGCGTGAGCGGGGGCTGCGCCTGACGGTGGCCATCGACAAGGTAGCGGCCAGCGGTGGCTACATGATGGCGGTGGTGGCGCAGAAGATACTGGCGGCGCCCTTTGCCATCGTCGGCTCCATCGGCGTGGTGGCGCAACTGCCCAACTTCCATCGACTGCTGCAAAAACACGACATCGATGTGGAGCTGCACACCGCCGGTCAGTTCAAGCGCACCCTGACCTTGTTTGGCGAGAACAATGACGAGGGCCGGGAGAAGTTCCGCGCCGAGCTGGAGTCCATTCATCAGCAGTTCAAGCAGCATATCGCCCGTTATCGGCCCATGCTGGATCTGGCCAAGACCGCCACCGGCGAGCATTGGCTGGCCAATGAGGCTCTGAGCCTGGGTCTCGTGGACGAGCTGCGCACCAGTGATGATTACCTGCTGGAGCAGGCCGAACAGCGCCAGGTGGTGGCGGTGCGGTTTCGGCACAAAAAGGGCTTCGGCGAACGCTTTGGCCAGGGGGCCAGCCTGGCGGTCGAGCGCACCTTACTGCGCTGGTGGCAGGGGTCACCCTGGAAGGGCTGGTAGCCGGCCGTGAAAAAAATCGGTTGATTCTGGCCAAGCCGCCTTACATCTTAATAATAAGCAGGTGCCACCTATGGGGGCATCGAGATTCTTCCGGCCCCGTTTTGGGGCCCCTGTGTTCTACAAGGATTCCAGCATTCGTATGGGCAAATCTCTGGTGATCGTTGAGTCGCCGGCCAAGGCCAAGACCATAAACAAGTATCTGGGCAAGGACTTTGTGGTGAAGTCCAGCGTTGGGCATGTGCGTGATCTGCCCACCAGTGGCAGTGCCGCCAGCGAGAAGGAGGCCGGACAAGCCGCTACCCGCCGGGGCAAGAGCACTGAAACTGACAAGCAGCGCAAGGAGTACCTGGCACTCGTCAACCGCATGGGCATAGATCCGGAGCAGGGCTGGCAGGCCCGCTACCAGGTGCTGCCGGGCAAGGAGAAGGTGGTCAGCGAGCTCAAGAGCCTGGCCGACAAGGCCGACACCATCTATCTGGCCACCGACTTGGACCGCGAAGGGGAGGCCATCGCCTGGCACCTGCGGGAGTTGATCGGCGGCGATGATAGCCGCTTCAAGCGGGTGGTGTTCAACGAAATCACCAAGAGTGCCATCCAGGAGGCTTTCGCCCACCCGGGTGAACTCAACCTGGATAGGGTCAACGCCCAGCAGTCCCGTCGTTTTCTCGACCGGGTGGTGGGCTACATGGTCTCGCCCCTGCTGTGGAAGAAGATAGCCCGGGGCCTCTCCGCCGGCCGGGTGCAGTCGGTGGCGGTGCGCCTCATCGTGGAGAAAGAGCGGGAGATCAAGGCCTTCGTCCCCGAAGAATACTGGGATATCAACGCCGACCTGCTGACCTCGCGCCAAGATCCCCTGCGCATGGAGGTGACCAGTTTTAACGGCAGCGCCTTCGAGCCCAAGACCCAGCAGCAGGCCCAAATTGCCTGCGACGCCCTGCAAGGCGCCGCTTATCGGGTGCTGAGCCGGGAGGACAAGCCCACCGGCAGCAAACCTTCGGCCCCCTTCATCACCTCCACCCTGCAACAGGCGGCCAGCACCCGGCTGGGCTTTGGTGTGAAGAAGACCATGATGATGGCCCAACGCCTGTACGAGGCCGGCTACATCACCTACATGCGTACCGACTCCACCAACCTGAGCCAGGAAGCGCTGGACTCGGTGCGCGAGTATATCGGCAAGCAGTTTGGCACCGAGTATCTGCCGGAGGAGGCCATCCGCTACGGCGCCAAGGCCAACGCCCAGGAGGCGCACGAAGCCATCCGGCCCTCGTCGGTGCGTCTGCTGGCCGAGCAACTCGAGGGTATGGAGGCCGATGCCGTCCGCCTGTATGACCTGATCTGGCGGCAGTTTGTCGCCTGTCAGATGACCCCGGCCCAGTACGACGCCACAGTGTTGACGGTGGAAGCCGCCGGGTACCAGCTCAAGGCCAAGGGTCGCATACTGCGCTTTGCCGGCTGGACCAAGGTATTGCCGCCCATGGGCCGCAAGGGCGACGACATCCAGCTGCCCCAGGTGGCCCAGGGGGACGAGCTGAGCCTGCAACGGCTGGATCCCAAGCAGCACTTCACCAAGCCGCCGGCACGCTTCACCGAGGCGGCCCTGGTCAAGGAGCTGGAGAAGCGCGGCATCGGCCGCCCTTCCACCTACGCGGCCATCATCTCCACCATTCAGGAGCGCGGCTACGTCAAGGTGGAGAACCGCCGCTTCTACGCTGAGAAGATGGGCGAGATCGTCACCGAGCGGCTGGTGGAGAGCTTTCAAGAGCTGATGAGCTACGACTTCACCGCCCAGATGGAAACCAACCTGGACGCCATCGCCCAGGGGCAGCGTGACTGGAAGGCCCAGCTGGACAGCTTCTACGCCGAGTTCCGCCAGACCCTGCAGCAGGCCGAACAGGAAGCCCAGTCCGGCGGCATGCGCGGCAACCAGATGATCCTCACCGACATCGATTGCCCCGACTGCGGCCGCAAGATGGGCATCCGCACCGCCACCACAGGGGTGTTTCTCGGTTGCTCCGGCTATGCCTTACCGCCCAAGGAGCGCTGCAAGAAGACCATCAACCTGGTGCCGGGTGACGAGTTCATCGCCGCCGACAACGAGGAGGGGGAAGTGGACGCCCTGCGGGCCATGCGCCGTTGCCCCAAGTGCGGCACTGCCATGGACTCCTATGTGGTGGACGAGAGCCGCAAGCTGCACGTCTGCGGCAATAACCCCGACTGCGACGGCTATGAGCTGGAGCTGGGGCAGTTCCGCCTCAAAGGCTATGAGGGGCCGGTGATCGACTGCGACCGTTGCGGCGCCCAGATGCAACTGCGGACCGGTCGTTTCGGCAAGTACATGGCCTGCACCAACGAGGCGTGCAAGAACACCCGCAAGATCTTGAAAAACGGCGAGGTGGCGCCGCCCAAGGAAGATCCCGTGCCGCTGCCTGAGCTCAAGTGCAGCCAGTCCGATGCCCACTTCGTCTTGCGTGACGGGGCGGCCGGCCTGTTCCTGGCGGCCAGCACCTTCCCCAAATCCCGCGAGACCCGCGCTCCCCTGGTGGCCGAGCTGCAACGCTTTGCCGACCGGCTGGCGCCTAAGCACCGCTATCTGGCCGAGGCGCCGGCCCAGGATCCGGAGGGTAACCCGGCGGTGGTGCGCTTTAGCCGCAAGACCAAGGAGCAATATGTCATGACCGAGGTCAACGGCAAGGCCACCGGCTGGAGCGCTCACTACCAGGATGGCCAGTGGGTGGCCAGCCAGGGGAAGGGTAAATAGCCCGAAACGGCAGTCCCGTTGCGCACAGGCGGCTGTTTTGGCCGCCTTTTTTTGCCCAGACGGTGCCGAGATATTGCTCCAGTAGGTGCTAGATTGTTGATTTGCTAAGCAAACAGCTTGGGTTAACGAAAAAAGGGTTTGTGCCGCGCCGGCAACTACGTATAATGCGCCCGTCCTCGAGCAGAGGACGCGGTGCGGGAATAGCTCAGTTGGTAGAGCACGACCTTGCCAAGGTCGGGGTCGCGAGTTCGAGTCTCGTTTCCCGCTCCAATTTCTGATTGGCGCGTTAGCAAAGCGGTTATGCAGCGGATTGCAAATCCGTGTAGTCCGGTTCGACTCCGGAACGCGCCTCCATCTCTAGGCTCCTCGATCCTCCCTATCTCCCCCTGCTATAGTGATCTCTGGCTTGTTGCGGGAGTCTGTCATGCCTTATGTCGTTGCCCAGTTTACCGCCCTGTTGCTGGTGGCCTGGCCCTGGTCAGGGCAGTGGCCGTCACCCCTGGTGCTATTGGGCTGGCTGCCAAGCCTGGGGTTGGCGCTGTGGAGCCTGTGGTGTAATCCGCCGGGGAACTTTCGTATTCGTCCGGTGCCGCATCCTAAAGGCCGCCTGGTCTGCACCGGGCCCTATCGCCATATCCGGCATCCCATGTACGCCTCACTGCTGTTGTTTGCCCTGGGCTGTGTGCTGGGCTACCTGAGCCTGGCCACGCTTGTGTCGGCCCTGCTGCTGGCCGGCGTGCTCTGGGCCAAGGCCCACCGGGAAGAGCAAGGCTTGCTCAGCCAGTTTCCGGCGTACCAGGATTACCGCGCTAGCACAGGCTTATTTTTACCGCCAGGGTTGCGGCGGCGGCGGGACCGTTGAATCTGACAGGGGGATGGTATACAAAGTGACCAGGGTCAAGGCGCAGGAGGAAGCCATGAGTCGATACACCCGTATCAGGTTATTCCGCCGGCGGATCAGTGCCCTTTTATTGGGGATCTTGTTGTTTCCCCTGGTGGTCTGGGTGCCCCGCTGGCGCCGCCGTAGTTACAGTTACCTGCACCGATTGTGGCTCAAGCGCAGCGACGAGCCAGTATGGCTGATGCGCAATCGGTGCATGGAAAAACGGGGGTTGTAACAAGGCGCCAACGGCGCCTTGTTACATTGGGATGCCTTACAAGCACTTGGCGGGCTTGGGCAGGCCAGCCAGCAGGGTGGCCTGTTTGGCCGGCCCCTTGGGAAACAGCTTGAACAGATAGCGGCTGTTGCCCTTCTCCGGGCCGAACTTAAGCTCCATGGCCTTGACCAGGGCCCGCACGGCGGGGGAGGTCTTGTACTCCTGGTAGAAGTCCCGCACGAAGTGGATCACCTCCCAGTGGGCCTCGGTGAGCGCTATGCCCTCCTGCTCAGCCAGGGCACAGGCCACCGCCTCGCTCCAATCTTCCAGATGGCTCAGGTAGCCATGGTGGTCGGTGGCGATCGCTCGCCCGTCAATCATCAGCATCGGATACCTCGTCTTGCAAAGGCGGCGAGTGTAGCACCGGCCCGGCCCTGGCTCCACCGCCTAGGGGCTCTCCTTCTGGTGCGCCATCAACCAGCTCAGGCGTAGCAACTCGTTGGCCACCTCGGCGATGAGCCCCATCTCCTGCGCCAACAGACGCTCCGCCGGGGTCAGTGCGCTGTCGTCCTGCGGGGCGGGCAGATGAATGAGCTCTCCCTGCTCCCCCTGGGCGGCGCAGCGCAACACCCGTTCAATTTCGTCAGCCAGTTGTAACCAGGGGTTATCCGGTGATAGCTGCAAACGTTGGCGATGGGCGCCCAGGGTGGAGACATAGGAGAGGAGGGCATGGCTGCGCTGGGTTAGCGCCACGCTCAAGCGCAGCAGGTGGCGGCTCGGCTTGGGCTCGGCCAGTATCTGCTGCCAGGCCTGGGCCAAGGCGCAGTCGGCCTGATGAGCCCGACGACGGGCGATGCGGTAGGCCAGGGCCTCATGTTCGCCGGCCAGGCTCTGGCGAACCTGGGTAAAATAGTTGGCCGTGCTGCCCAGGGCACTGGCCAGCAGCGTCGGCAGTCGCCGAAAACTCCAGTCTGGCCAGATGAAGGTCACTGCCAGATAGGCAAGCAGGCCACCTAACAGGGTGTCGATGAGACGCGGCAGCAGTATGGTGCTGCCTTCTATCCCCAAGAGGCCAAAGGCGGTGACGGCATAGAGGGTGATGAAGGTGACGGCGGCGCTGTAGTTGCTGCGCAGCTGGGCAAAGAACAGCACGGCGGCGATGCCCATGATCAGCAGTTGGCCATGGGGACCCGGAGCCAGCCAGAGCAGCCCCAGCCCCAGCACCAGGCCGAGCAGGGTGCCGAGGATCCGCTCTACCAGCCGGGTTCGGGTAGCGGTGTAGCTGGACTGGCAGACAAACAGGCAGGTCAACAGCACCCAGAAACCCTGGTGAATGGGGAAGAGCAGCAAGAGGCCATAGGCGCTCACCAGACAGACGCCCATGCGGATGGCGTGACGGAACAGGGGCGAGTCGGGGGTGAAGTGACTTGCCAGACCCCGCAAATCGGGCTGGTTTTCCCGTGGCAGCTGCGGCGGCGCAGGTTCGGTGAAGGGGGCATCCATCTGACCGCTGATCTGGCCCGCTTGCTGCAACAGCTCGCCGATACTGCTGAGATTCTGGTGCAAAAATTCCAGTGAGTTGTGCAAGGGATCCTGCTGCGCCGCTTGCTGGCGGTGCAGTTGCAGCTGATCTGCCAGGGCCTGCAACGCCCAACGGGGGGAGCGGCTTAGGGCAAAGGCTCTGTGCATCAGGATGGCAAAGCCCAGCTGGCGGCAGGCTTGGCCCAGTTGGTCGAGGGTTTCGGCAAATCCGTCCAGAATGGCGGCATTGGCCATCTCCCGCTCCAGCCGCTCGTACAGGTAGTGGCTGGAGGCGATCTTTTCATGGATTTCCTGGGCCAGCAGGTAGAGTTGCAACAAGCGGCTCAAGTGTGGTGGCTGCTTATTACCCAAACGCCGTTGCAACATGATCTTGGCCTGGTTGAGGCTGGTGACTGTACCTATGTTCACCACCGACAGCTGATGGCGCAGTTGGGGAAAGGCGCTGGCCGGCTGGGTGAACAGGCCAGACTTGGTCTCAAAATAGCGCCCCAGGGCAAAGTAGATCTGGGAGAGTTGCTCATGCAGCGACTTGTAGGGGTGAAAATGCAGCCAGATCACCGATACCAGGCCATACCAGAGGGCGCCCAGACACAACCAGAGGGGCAGGTACCAGGGCGTTGGTGCCTGGGCGGCGCCCAGCATGGCATAGATGGCCACCAGCAGGGAGCCAAAACTGATGGCGGCGTAGCGCGGCCCCAGGGCCCCCAGCATGATAAAACCGACCGTAGAGCTAAATAGTCCCAGCGCAAAAGCGGGCGGGTAGGGATAGAGATATTGCACCGAGAAGGTGGCGATGAGAAAACAGCCCAGGGTCATCAGCAGGTTCTTGATGCGACCGCTCAAGGAGTCATCGGGTTCGGCGATGGCCCCGGCCACCACCCCCAGGGAGAGGATCACCGATTCGTGGGTCATGCCCAACAGCCAGCCGGGCAGTAGCACACCCAGCATGGTGACGGTGATCTTGAGGGCAAAGAACAGGTGTGAGTCAGTCAGCAGACGACGCGATTGCAGCTTAAGCATGGGGAGGCTCTCGATAGTCTGGTCTTAGGGAGATAAAACCATACTGAACAACGGGATATAGAATGCTATCGCGCAGGGCGGCCCATGGCTAGCGGATAAAAAAAAGATCAGCTTGGCTGATCTTGGCGAAAAAAGGTGACGACAAAGAACCAATGTAAGGAATAACAGACAGTGAAAGCTGGCGTGAGCTTAAAACAGCTGGGCCAGTGAGAGGCTGAACCATTGCAAAAAGAGTTGTACGGCGCCGCCGATGGCAAGACCCACAACCCAGACGCCCCCCAGACCCAGTTTTGCATTCATGGCATCCATATCCATAGTGCGCTCCTGTTGAATGGTTTTATCCCGTGCTCATCAATGGCGGCCAAGATAGCGGGGAGGGATGACAAAAAAGTGACTCAAAAAAGACACTTGAGTGACGTCCATCCGCCAGAACCCGGTCGCCCAGTGGCAGGGAGTGATATTCAAACTGTGTGCCAATTTGCCGTTGGGCTTATGGCGCTGTTTGCAGCGCCTTGTGGCAGGGGCGCCCTGCGCCCTCGTCAGGCAAAAGTCCCATTTTGGTGCATTGCTCTGAGTCAGCCTTGCCATCTTTGCTCTGGTTATCCTCAGGTAACGACTCGCATGAAACCGTTTTTTGGGGGTTATGACTGGGCAGTCGCGGGGTTATGAAAGCGCTTTCTTTCGGTTATTTTTGAAAAAAAGTCAAAATATCAATGACTTCATTGTAATTCTCATTCGTCTCCATTACAGTCGTCGCACATTAATGACTGCATGAAATGGCAAACTGTACCGAAAGGTCAGGACGCAAAGCTTCCGGTCTACTCCCCGCCAGGGGAACGATAGCGGGGCCACCAAGGCTAGGTCGACGCATGCCGCCCTGTGCTTGGCTGCGCGTCTTTGAGGATCCGTTTGCCTAGCCAAAGGAGTCTTCAGACGTGTTGAACCTGCCAGGCGGTTCCCCCACCATCCCCTGTGCTGACCTGCTGGATCGGCAACAGCTGATGTCACAGCTCGCCGCTTATCTTGCCAAGCCCCGCCGCCCGTCTCAGCGTTTCGCCTTCTTGCATTTCAATGTGGCCGATTTTCGTCAGATAAATGGCCTGTTTGGTCATGGTGCCGCCGATCTGCTGCAACAGGAGCTGGGCCGCCGGCTGCATGCCTGTGCCGGCCAGGCAGAATGGGTGGCTCACCTGGGGGCCGATGAGTTTGCTCTCTTTATACCGGCGTTGGGCAAGGTGTGCCGGGTGCTGGCGTTGGCCAGGCGGTTGCAACAGCAACTGCAGCAACCCCTGGTGCTGGCGGGCAGCGCCGTAAGCCCCAGAGTCTTGGTGGCCATGGTGGTGGGGGGGGACGTGCCGGTGCGCCTGGCGGATCTGCTGCGTGCGTCTGACTATGCGCTGCTGGGGGCCAAGATGCGTCCGTCGGGGCGGCAGCTATTTGGGCGCCGACAGGCGCAGCAGGCGGCGCGGAGTCTGGTGATCCGTCGGGAGCTGCCGCAGGCCATTGCCGAGGGTCGCCTGCAGGCCCACTATCAGCCGGTGCTGGATGGTGCCAGTGGTCGGGTGGTGGCGGTGGAGGCGCTGGCCCGCTGGCGGCATCCCGACCTGGGGGCCGTGTCGCCGGCAGAATTTATTCCGGTGGCCGAGGAGAGCGCGCTCATCGAGCAATTAGGCGACGTCATGCTGGCGCAGAGCCTGGCGATGTTGGCCCGGCTGGCGCGCGCGGCCGGCCGTCGATCACCCTGCATGTCAATCTGGCGACGCGCCAACTCTATAGTCAGCATCTGCTCCTGCGGCTGGAGCGCTTGCTGGCGCACCATCAGATCCCACCGGAGCAACTGGTGCTGGAGATCACCGAGAGTCAGTTGATGCAGTCCCCCGAGCGGGCTTTGGCACAGATGCGCCGCCTGCGTCAGCTCGGGGTGGGGCTGGCGCTGGATGATTTTGGAACTGGCTATTCGGCCTTGCACTGCCTGATCGGCTTTCCACTGACGGCTCTCAAGCTGGATCGCAGCCTGATCCAGGCGGTACCGGATTCGCCGCGTGCCGGCATAGTGTTGCGCCACCTGCAGCAGTTGGCAGGGGAGCTGGAGCTGATTGCCGTGGCAGAGGGGGTCGAAACCCCAGCCCAGCAGGCCTGGTTGCTAGCGCAGGGGATCCCCCTGTTGCAAGGCTTTGTCTTCTCGCCGGCACTGGACGAGTGTAAGCTCTTGGCCATCTTGGATTCTCAGGTGGCTTGATGACACCCAACAGGGTGGTTTGCCACTGCCGTAAGCCGATGAGGGGGGCCGATGAGCAATTGGTACAAGCGGTCTGGGCTGATGGTGCTGCTGCTCGGGCAGTCCCTGGCCCTGTGGGCCCAGCCCATCTGGCATCTGGACAAGGCCTGGCTGGCTGAACATGATCTGCTGGTACAGGCGCCACCGCTGTTTGCCACCTTGTTGGCCACCGCCGATGAAGCCGCCGTGCTATCGGCCTGGGCGGCACCGGCTGAGCCTGTGGTGGTGCCTGTGGTGCGGCAGATCCGGGCGGGCGATCCCCTGTCATTGATGTTTGTGCTGGGCGGCTGCCAGGTGAACATGACGGGACACTGTGTTGTACAGGTGCAGATGCTGATCAGCCGGCCCGATGGCTCTGTCTATGTGGCGCCCCAGCCCTTTGCCGTCTGGCAGGGGGTAGCACCGACCCAGCGTGACGGTGTGCAGCTGGGGCAGGGGTGTTTACGGCTGACCTTTGCCACTGACGATCCCCCAGGGGAGTATTTGGCGGCTGCCGAGCTGTGGGATAAGGTGGCAGATCGGCGCCTGCTGCTGGAGCGGTCGTTTCGTTTGCTGCCTGTCTCGCCCGCGCCGGTCGACCCATCGGCGACAGCGGCGTCACCTGAGCCGGCTGCGCCATCGCCCTGAACGGCGGTAAGGCGGCACCCGGCGGCCCGACAACCTACAATGGCTCTTGACCTTTGTCTTCTCCCTAGGACAGAAAATGAACATCATCGCAGATGAAAACATGCCCCTGGTGGCGTCGCTGTTTGCCGGGTTCGGCGATCTGAGGTGCCTGCCCGGTCGGCAGATGAGCCCGGATAGCCTGGCCGAAGCCGACCTATTGTTGGTGCGTTCTGTCACGCAGATCGATGAGCAGCTGCTCAGTCAGGCACACAAGCTTAAATTCGTGGGATCTGCCACCATAGGCACGGATCATGTGGATCAGGCGCTGTTGGCCCGCCGTGGCATTCACTTTGCCAATGCGCCCGGCTGCAACAAGATTGCGGTGGGGGAGTATGTCATCAGTGCCCTGCTGGTGCTGGCCGAGCGTCACCAACTGCATCTTTCCGGCATGACGCTGGGGGTGATTGGCGCCGGTAACACCGGCACGGCGGTCGCCGAACGCGCCCGAGCCCTGGGCATGCAGGTTTGCCTGTGCGATCCACCGTTGGCCGCCGCCGGCGACCCGCGAGAGTTTGTGCCCTACGAGGTGGCCCTGTGCTCGGATGTGGTGAGTTTCCATGTTCCCCTGACCCGGGAGGGCCCCCATGCCACCTGGCACCTGTTGGATGAGGCGGCCCTTTGTGTGCTAGAGGGCGAACAGATATTGATCAACGCCTGTCGCGGCGAGGTGTGGGATAACCAGGCCCTGCTGGCCCGGCAGTCCGGCCCGGATCCCCTGCGTCTGGTGATGGATGTCTGGGAGGGGGAGCCTCAGCTGTTGACCCCGCTCATCCGCCATACCGAGCTGGCGACGCCCCATATCGCCGGCTACAGCCTGGAGGGCAAGATGCGCGGTACCTACCAGGTCTATCAGGCTTGCTGTGACTGGATGGGCCTGCCGGTGACGCAGGACTTTGCCCCCCTGTTGCCCAGGCCGCCGCTGGATCGGCTGACGCTGCAGCAGGCGCCGGATCAGGCCCTGCTCAAGCGGCTTATCCATTTGGTTTATGATGTGCGGCGGGATGACGCCCTGTTTCGTCACGGCTTTGTCACAGCGGCAGACTTTGATCGTTTGCGCAAGCATTACCCTGAGCGGCGGGAATGGTCCTCGCTACAGCTAGCCGCGGCCGAAGGCCGCGAACAACTGGCGGCGCTGGGCTTTAGCCTGGCGCCGCTGGCCTGATCGTCTGAACGACACTAACTTGTCATGCAATAAGGAGACTGACATGAGTCAGCAGTTTGATATCGCGCTGCTGGGGGTGGATACCCTCGGCGGCCAGACCCTGCTGGAGTTGCTCGAGGAGCGTGATTATCCCTGTGGACGTCTCTTCCCCCTGGTGAGCCAGGCCGGCGAGCTCGAGAGCGTGCGCTTTGCCGGCAAGACCCTGCGGGTGCAAGAAGCGGCGGACTTCGACTGGAGCCAAGTGCAGCTGGCATTCTTCATGGCCGGGAGCGCGGCCACTGCCCGCTGGGCCGAGCAGGCGGCCGAGGCCGGTTGCCTTGTCATCGACAATAGTCAGCACTATCGCACCGATCCCTCTGTTCCTTTGGTGATCCCGGAGGTCAACGGTGACGCCCTGGCCGAGGCCCGGGCGCGGCATATCGTGGCCAGCCCCACCTGTATCGTCACCCAGCTGATGATGGCGTTAAAGCCCTTGCACGATGAGGCGGGGATTGCCCGGATCAACCTGGTCAGCTTGCAGTCGGTGTCCGGTACCGGCCAGGCCGGGGTGGATGAACTGGCCCGGCAGACAGCCCAACTGCTCAATGGCCGGCCGGTGGAGCCCAGCGCCTACGCCGCGCAAATTGCCTTCAACCTCCTACCCTGCGTAGACGAGGTTCAGGAGGACGGTTTTACCCTGGAGGAGTGGCGGTTGGCCGAGGAGACCCGCCGTCTGCTGGAGGATGACAGCATAGGGGTCAATGCCACCTGTGTGCGGGTGCCTGTGTTCTTTGGCCACAGCCAGGTGGTGCATCTGGAGACCCGTTATCCGGTCAGCCTGACGGAGGTGCGTCACTGTCTGGCGCAGATGCCGGGCCTGACACTGGTGGACGACGAGCTGGTGACGCCGGTGACCCACGGTGTCAATGATACTCAGGTGTATCTGTCTCGCCTGCGCCAGGATCCTTCTCATCCCCAGGGGCTGGATTTTTGGCTGGTCACCGACAATGTTCGCAAGGGGGGAGCCCTGAACTGTCTGCAACTGGCGGAAGCCTGGATACAACCGCAGCACTGATGTGACAGGGGCCGCAACTAGCGGCCCTCTTTTCATCGATAAATATCAGCCAAATCAAAATTTTCCTAGAATTCCTCCAGGCCATATCTGCGCGCTGCCCCCTAGAATGCCCTGGGTGGCTGGTTTATATTGCTGCCATGCAGACAAGGCTCATTTGATGTCAAATGGGGCTCAATCACGAAGGAACGATTATGGGATTACCTGTCTCCCGTCTGGCGCTGGCGGTGGCGCTTTGCCTGGAACTCTCCGCCACCGTACAGGCCGCCCAGCAGTTCGATGAATTCTACGTCGAGATCAAGGGCCCGGATGCCGCTGCACCGGCCCCCAGCCTGATCCCCAAACCCGTCGCCCAACCCGCCAATCGCCAAGCTGTCGCGCCGGCGGACGCCCCCCGGACCGCTCCGGCCACCAGCTTCCTGGCCTCGGCGCCGGCAGCGGCCGGCACCTATGGCCCGGTGCGCAGCAATGATACCCTCTGGTCCATCGCGCAGCGCCACCTGCCTGGCCCGGGTGTTTCTCTCCAGCAGACCTTGATGGCCATCTACCGCAAGAACCCGCAAGCCTTTGCCAATGGACGGCTCAACTCCATCTATAAAGGTGCCATCTTGCAGTTGCCCTCCCTGGCTGAGGCGCAGGCTGAAAACGATGCTGCGGCGCGCGAGGCAGTGCGCACCGGCCGTATCAGCCCTGCCTTGCTGGCTCGCTCAGAGCAGGAAACTACCACCCAGGTGGCCTCGGTGACGCCGCGACCGGCTCAGGCCGAAACCAGCCCCCAGCCTGAGCCTGTCAAGCAGGCCCCCATAGAAGTCAAGCCCGAGGTGAAGCTGACACCGGAGGCCAGCAAGCTGACGCCCGCTCAGACAGCCAAGCCGGAGGCTGTCACGCCGGTGGTTTCGGGCACGGAAGGCAGCAAGATCGAGATAGCCAGCCAAGCGGAATCTCCCCAGGTGGATGCGGCGGTCAAGGCCGTGGTGGGCGCCGCCAGTCAGGCTGAACCGACCGGTAACCTGTCTGCGGTAGAGCCGCTGCAGTCCCAGCTCACTGAATACGAGACCGAGATTGCCCAGCTGTCCGAGAACAACAACCGCCTCAAGCTGCGGGTACAGGAGCAGGCGGCGCAACTGGCGGATCTTACCAACCAGCTGCAACAGCAGGCCCAGTTGGAAGAACAACTGGCCCAGTTGCGCAGTCAGCTCAGTGAGCTGCAGGCCAATCAGCCGGCACCCGCATCAGACAAAGGCTTCGTTAGCCAGTTGCTGGCTTCCCCGGTCAACCTGGTGCTCATCATCTTGCTGCCCATTCTCCTGATCCTGGCGCTGGTCAGCCTCTGGCTGCGGGCGCGGGCCATGCGGGAGCTGCAGGCCCGGGAGGCCGAGTTGGCCGAGTCCACCGCGCTGCAGATGGAACAGGATGCCAGTCAATATGATCAACTGCTGACGGCCGGATTGGCGCCTATCGAGACCTTGCCAGATCTGGAGGCCGACGATGAGACCCTGAGTCCGGCACCTGAATTGGGCAGCAGTCTGGATGAGGCAGACTTTGCCTTGAGTGATGGTGAACTGGCGGATGACACTGCCTCCGCTCTGGCCCAGCTGGACGAGGCCGATGAGGACTTGTTGCCCCTGGGGGAGTCTCAGCTCGGTCAACTTGACGAGGATGAGCTGGCCCTGAGCAGCCTGGACTTGTCGGTGCCGGATGAGGATGCCGATCTGAGCGAGATGGAGCTGCCGGATCTGGGTTGGCGTGAGATCGAGCAGCCCGCCGAGGCGCTAGGTGATGAGTTCGTTGAGCTGGCGGAGGGCGAAGAGAGCTTGGCGGATGCCGACGAACTCTTGGCCCAGCTGGGGGTCACGGAGCAGGTGGCCGAGCCGGAATTGGAGCTGCCCGAGCTGGCGGACGAAGACGAGCTGGATCTGGCCAGCCCCTTGACCACCGATGCGTCGCCGGACGGTCTGTCTGCCATGCCGCAACAGCCGGCCGATGATGACATACTGGCGGTCGAAAGCAGCTTTGAAGGGTTGGATCTCAAGGGCCTTGATGAACTGGATCTGCCCGAAGAGTCTGCCCAGGCGGAGGAGCTGGAGTTTGAGTCGCTTGCCTCGCTGCAAACATCCGCCGAGCCAATGGCCTCAGCGGACACGGCCAGTGACGAGCTGAGCCCAAGGTCGGTAGATGCGCCGACCTTGGAGACGGCGCCCGTGGCTGAGCCTTCCACGTCCAGCTTAGAAGAGGCGTCACTGCGTCAGCTGGCGCAGCAGTTTGGTTCGGCGCCTGTCTCTGATGAGGCGGCTGACTGGTATAACCAGGACGATGCGCTCTCGTCGACGCCAGCCAGCGCACCGGTCACCCCTGCAGCGGCCCAGACCAAAGAACCCTTCTTGGACATTGATGAACTGCTGGCCGAGGCCGACGCCCCGGGCAGTGTCGAGACCAAGGAGATGGCCTTCGATCTGGATACCGGGCTGGATGATTTCCCCGACCTGCTGGCTCAGGGTAATGATGTGGACGTGGATGCCGACGATGGTGGTGTGGGAGCCAAGTTGGATCTGGCCCGCGCCTACCTGGAGATCGATGACAAGGAGAGTGCCCGTGAGCTGTTGCAAGAAGCGCTGGCGCAGGGGAACACACAACAGCAGGCGGAGGCCGACAAGTTGTTGAAGCGCCTAAGCTGATCGCGGTGTGACTTCACTCCAGGGCGCGATTTCGTATAATCGCGCCCTGTTTTTATTTTGGGGGGCAACAGATGCGTATCGCTTTGGGCATCGAATATGACGGCAGTCGCTATTATGGCTGGCAGCGACAGCGTGAGGTCATCAGCGTGCAGGCGGAACTGGAGCGGGCGCTCTCTCGCATCGCCGATCATCCGGTGGAGGTACAGTGCGCCGGGCGGACCGATGCCGGTGTGCATGCCACAGGTCAGGTGATCCATTTTGACACCGCGCAGCCCCGCAAATTGGCTGCCTGGACCCTGGGCATGAATGCCAATCTGCCGCCGGATATCGCAGTGCGCTGGGCCAAAGAGGTACCTGATGACTTCCATGCCCGCTTCAGCGCCACCGCCCGCCGCTATCGCTACGTCATCTATAACGACAACTTGCGCCCTGGGATCCTGGGGGGAGGCATCAGCCACTACCATGGGGATCTGGATGTCCCCGCCATGCATCTGGCGGCCCAGCAATTGTTGGGGGAACATGACTTTAGCTCGTTTCGGGCCGTGCAGTGCCAGTCCCGCACGCCGTTTCGCAATCTGACCCACCTGGCGGTGTTTCGCCATGGCCCCTATGTGGTGGTGGATATTCGCGCCAACGCCTTCTTGCATCATATGGTGCGCAATATCGTCGGCAGTCTCTTGCTGGTGGGGCGCGGTGAGCGGCCGGTAGGCTGGCTGGCCGAACTGCTGGCCTTGCGGGATCGGGAGCAGGCCGGGGCCACCGCCAAGGCGGCGGGCTTGTACCTGGTGGATGTCACCTATCCCGCCGCCTTCGCCTTGCCCAGGCCTAGTCTGGGGCCACTGTGGTTACCGGACAATGAACCGGGTATGACCAGTTTTCAGTAAACAACCTCAACCATTTATGGTTAAATCGTCCGTTAGCTGGGCGCAGGGGGGCGGTGGGATCGAGGTCGCATTGCCGCCAGGCGTCATTCCAACAACTACATGAAGGTATTTCATGAGCTGGCTTGAGAAAATTCTTCCCAAAAGCGATAGCTCCCGTCGGCATAGCATTCCAGAAGGTGTCTGGACCAAGTGTTCCGCATGTGAACAGGTGCTGTATCGGGCCGAGGTAGAGCGCAATCTGTGCGTTTGTCCCAAGTGTGATCATCATATGCGTATCGGCGCTCGGCCTCGCCTGGAGCGGTTGCTGGATGCTGAGCACCGTAGCGAGCTGGGGGCCGAGCTAGAGCCACAGGACGCCCTCAAGTTCAAGGACTCCAAGCGCTACAAGGAGCGCCTGCAGGCGGCACAGAAGGAGACTGGCGAGAAAGACGCGCTGGTGGTGATGAAAGGCCTGCTCAAGGGCGTGCCCGTGGTGGCTTGTGCCTTTGAGTTCTCCTTCATGGGCGGCTCCATGGCCTCTGTGGTGGGGGCCCGATTCGTGCGGGCGGTGGAGGAGTGTATCAAGGAGCGCCGTGCGCTGATCTGCTTCTCCGCCTCCGGTGGGGCCCGCATGCAGGAGGCCTTGTTCTCCTTGATGCAGATGGCCAAGACCAGTGCGGCCCTGAATCGTCTGTCTGAGGCGGGATTGCCCTATATCTCTGTGCTGACCGATCCCACCATGGGGGGGGTGTCGGCCAGTCTCGCCATGCTGGGGGATATCAATGTGGCGGAACCCAAGGCGCTGATCGGCTTCGCCGGTCCCCGGGTCATCGAGCAGACGGTACGCGAGAAGCTGCCGGAGGGCTTCCAGCGGGCTGAGTTCTTGCTGGAGAAGGGGGCAGTCGACATCATCATCGACCGTCGCCAGATGCGGGATCGGCTGGCCCAGCTGGTGGCCAAGTTTATGCACACTCAGGTGATTCAGGATTGACCCTGTGAGTCAGACATCGCTGTTTCAAAGCCAGTCGTTGGCCGACTGGCTTTCTTATTTGGAGCAGATCCATCCCAAGAGCATCGATCTGGGCTTGCAGCGGGTCGGCGCCGTGGCACAGCGCCTGGGGGTTGATCGGCTGCCTGGCAAGGTGATCACGGTCGGTGGCACCAATGGCAAAGGCACCACCTGCGCCATGTTGGAGGCGATGCTGACCGCCGCCGGCTATCGGGTGGGGGTGTATGCCTCACCTCATCTGCTGCGCTACAACGAACGGGTGCGCATCGACGGGGCCTATGTCAGTGATGCCGCTCTCTGTGACGCCTTTGCCCAGGTGGAGCAGGCCAGAGATGATCTCTCCTTAACCTTCTTCGAGTTCGGCACCCTGGCCGCCCTCTGGCTGTTTTGCCAGGCCGCGCCGGATGTCACTGTGCTGGAGGTGGGATTAGGCGGGCGGCTGGATGCGACCAATCTGATTGATGCCGACGTGGCGGTGATCACCAGCATAGCGCTGGATCATTGCGAGTGGCTGGGCACTGATCGCCAGAGTATCGCCCGGGAGAAAGCCGGTATCTTTCGTACCGGCCGGCCGGCGATCTGTGGCGAGCCGCAACCGCCTGCTAGCCTGGCAGAGCAGGCCCAACTTTGTCGGGCCCACCTCAAGCAGCTGGGGCTAGATTTTCGACTTGACCGCCAGACCGACAGCTGGTGCTTTACCGGCCTGGGGGTATCCTGGACCCATCTGCCCTTGCCTGTGTTGCCGCTGGCCAATGCTGTGACGGCCGTAGCGGCCCTCATCAGCCTGGGACTGCCGGTCGGCCGTGAGGCCGTCTGTGACGGCTTGCGGCAAGCGCGCCTCAATGGCCGCCTGCAGCAGGTGCGACAGACACCGGCAGTGTGGGTGGATGTGGCCCACAATCCCCATGCGGCAGCCTACCTGGCGTCTGTCTTGCCGCCGCTGCCCAAGGCCGGCCGTCGTCTGGCGGTGGTGGGTATGCTGCAGGACAAAGACATAGCCGGCACCCTGGCTGAGCTGGACGCTCTGGTGGATTTGTGGTTTTTGGCCGACCTGCATGGTCCGCGGGCGGCCAGTGCCGCCCAGTTGGCGGCCAACTTACCCGGCCGGCAGGTCAGCTGTCATACCGATGTGGATTCCGCCTACAGTGCGGCCTTGGCGGCTGCCAAGTCAGTAGATATGATCCTGGTATTGGGTTCTTTCTACACAGTGGCCGATGTGTTGGCCCGCGAGCAATCTTAAGCGAAATAGGGAGTGGTCTTGGCTTCACAATTTCAAAACCGCCTGATTGGCAGCGTGATTTTGGTATCCCTCGGGGTCATTTTCTTGCCGGATATCCTTACTGGCAAGCCAAAGACCCCGACAGTGCCGGTGGCTGCCATCCCACTGCAGCCAGAGGCCTCGCCTCTGCCGCGCCCCGAGACCGTCAGTCAGGCGCAGTCACTGGTTGTGGCCGCTTCAGCCTCCGCTGCGCAAAGCGAATCCTGGCAGATGGAGGAGGTGGCTGCCCCCGTAACCCTCAATGGCCGCGAGCCTGATGCCAACCAGGTGGTGCCGGCCGGCACTGTCGTGGCGGCGGCCCCCCAGCCGTCTGCGCCGCAAGGCACAAACGCCACGCCTGCCCAAGCTGTCACCGCGCCGCCGGTGGCAGACAAGCCTGCTGCGCAGAGCTCAGCGGACAGCCAATCTCTGACCGCCCAGGTCAAGGTCACGCAGCCCAAGCCGGTGGCGCCCACGGCCAAACCGGTTGCCCAGCCGGCTCAGCCGGTGGCACAGGCCAAGCCTGCCGCTAAGCCGGCCTACGAAATCAAGCCCTTTGCCCCGGATGCCAAACCCGTAGCCCCACAGATCAAGCCGGTTGCGCCGGCAACACAGGTCAACAGTATGCCGACGGCCACCGCCAGTGCCACCAGCGGTGGCCGCGTTGGCGGCGTAGAGGTGGTGGAGGCGCAGCCCTCCATGACCAAACCCGTAGCCCCTGTGAGCAGTCGCCCTGTGGCGGCCAGCCCGAGCGCGACCGCCAGCGGTGGTAGTTGGATCATTCAGCTGGGTGTCTTCCAAAATGGCGATAATGCCCGTTCTTTGGTCGGTCGCCTGCGTGCCGCCGGCTATGCGGCCGGTATCCAGCTGGTCAAGCATCCCCAAGGGTTGCTGCATCGGGTGGTGGTGGGGCCGGATGTCTCTCGTGCGCGCCTCGAGGCCATGCTGCCCAAGGTTAACCAGGCCAGTGGCACGGCGGGTAAAGTGATTGCCTACAGCCCGGCAGGTTAGGAGCGCTCCATGATCACCAATCTGGCGTTGGAAGCCGAACTGGACGAATTACTGTCGGCTCGCCGTTACAAAGACTATGCCCCCAATGGCCTGCAGGTCGAGGGGCGGCGGCCTATCCGTCGTCTGCTCACCGGTGTCACGGCGTGTCAGGCCCTACTGGATGAGGCTGTCGCCTGGCAAGCGGATGCGGTGCTGGTGCACCATGGCTATTTTTGGGGGAATGAGGCGCCTGCCATCCGGGGCATGAAAAAAACGTCGCCTGCAGACCCTGCTGGCCCATGATATCAATCTGTTTGCCTATCATCTGCCGCTGGATGGTCATGCTGAGCTGGGCAATAACGCCCAACTGGCTCGCCGGCTGGGGATAGAGGCCGTCAGCACGCTCCAGCCGGATGACCCAAGCTGTCTGCTGTTTTGTGGTGACTTGGTGCGTCCCGTCACGGCTGAGCAGTGGCAGGCCCACTTGGCCTCAGTATTGGGGCGTGACATCCTGCTCGAGGCATCGCCCTGTGGTCGGCCCATCGAGCGTCTGGCCTGGTGTACCGGGGGCGGCCAAAGTTATATCCAGCAGGCCGCTGAGGCCGGTATGGATGCCTTTATCACAGGTGAGGTGTCGGAACAGACCATCCACGTGGCCCGTGAATTGGGGATCCATTTCTTCGCCGCCGGGCACCATGCCACGGAGCGTTATGGTGTCTGGGCGTTGGGCGACTGGATCGCGGCGCAACATGGGCTTGAGGTGCGCTTTGTGGATATCGCCAATCCCGCTTAGAGGTGAGGGCGCGGCAGCCAGATGAGAAATTCGGTCCCCTGTGAGGGGGTTGAATTGCAGGCAATGCGGCCGCCCAGCAGATGAATGACCAGCTCGTGGATCAGATAGAGTCCCAGCCCGCTGGGCAGATCATCCTGGCGACCGGTAAAGGGTTCGAACAGCTGCTCCTGCAGTGACAAGGGGATACCCGCACCATTATCACGATACTGGATCTGGATCTCTTCATCTGATACGGCCTTGATGCTGATGATGATCTCCCCGGCGGTGTGCGTGGCAAAGGCCTGGTTAAGGGTGTGCTCAATCAGGTTGGCGAAGATGCGTTGCAGGGCTTGTGGATTACTGTGGACGACCAGATCGTGCGGGCCGCGCAGGTAGAGACTGTGACCTGCCAGGCGCAATGGTTCTGTGTAGCTATGTTGCACCTGCAGCAGAAGTTCATACAGGTTGAGATCTTGCTGCTCGCACATCTTGGCATCGGCCAGCCCGTCAATTCGGCTGACGACTAATTGCCAGGCTTGCTGCACTGTGGCTTGACTCGCCGCCAGATCACCGGCGCAGGTAGCAATCAATTGCCGCACCTGTTTGCGATCCATACTCGAACGCTCCACTTGCTGCTGGATCTGTTGCTGCCGTTCATTGAGTGCCGCCAGGCTGCCTATCAGGGTTTGCAGACAGGGCGCCAGCTCGCTCCACAAGGCCGATAGCTCTGTGGTGACCGAAGTCATCTTTGCCTTTTTGAACAGCTGGTTATGCACTTGCTGCACTTGGCTCAAGATCGTTTCTAGGCGCGTCACCTTGTCGTTGGCGGCCTGCCGCTGCTCATCAAGCTGCTGTTGCTGGCGTTGCAGATGATCCAGCATATGATTGAAGCCTAAGTTGAGCTGGTGAAACTCCCCCTTGCCGGCGATGGGCAGGCGAAAGTTGGCATCCCCCAGGGCGATCCGGGCAAAGGCATGGCCAAGATAGTTGAGCCGGCGACGCAACAGGATCCCAATCGTCCAGCCTTGCAGCAGGATCAACCCCAAGGTCAGGCAGATGAAGAGCCCCAACTGATCCAGACTAGGGTTCAGCGCCGGTAGGGGGCTGCTCAGATACAGAGTCCAGCCAAAGGCGGTTTTATCCCAATAGTAGCCCTGTCCATGGCGGGTCAGATAGCCCTTAGGTGTGCGGAAGACAGCCGTGTCTATGCCGGCACTTTTGTTCATCGGCAGCAGGATCAGCCGGCTGTTTACGCCGTTAAGGGTGATAATGCGATCCTTCACCGGGTAGAACAGCTTGATCTGATAGCCCTGTACATCCAGCTGGCGCAGCAGGGTCGGCACATCAAAGATGAACAGTCGTAATTTGCTGCCCAGGCGCTGACAGGCAAACAGCTTAAGCTGTTCGGGTTTGAGGGATTGAGTGGCAAAATAGGGTTGTGGCTCGCAGCGATAATCGTCCAGCGGGAGCGCTGAACCGCCGCCCTGCCAGCCGCCCTGGGTCTTTTCCCAGTAGCCGCTCATGATAGGCGGGAGAGGGGTGTCCAGATGGGCGGTGAGCATGGCCAGATCCATCACCCTATGGAGTTGATGATTTAGCTGCTGCCAACTCTGCCGGATCTGCGGAGCCAACCGTTCAGCAGGCCCATCGCTGTATTGCAGCATCAGCAGCATGAAGAGACACCAAGGCAGCAGACCGGCCATTATGATGCTAATGCGGATCTTCTGACTGAAGGATAAATCCATCAATAACCTCAGCAGCCGTGAGCGAAATAGGGGGAGTCTCACTTGCTTCTAAGCATACGTGGCTTTCGTCTGACTGCCACCGTGCTTTGCGTGGCGATGACCTCCAGGATACTTTATCCTATATGCAAATGAGGCTGTGCCTGCCACCTTGGCGGGGCGCAACTGAACAACATAACGCTGACACGATCAGCCCCACTGTCAGTGGGAATTATAAGCACGGGAGTTAAACATGGAGTGGATCTCACGAGAGGTCTTTGCTCGCCTTGGGCAAGACACGGGTGAAGAGCTGCTGCCTGCACTGGTTCAGATCTTTGTGGAGGATGGGCAGCAAAATTTGCTGGCTATCGACAGTGCCCTGGCCAGCCATGATGCGGAAGAACTCTGCTTGCTGGCCCATACCCTCAAATCGGTCTGCGCCACCTATGGCGCCCTGGTTTGCCGCGATCATGCACAGAGCCTAGAGCAGGCCTGCCGACGGCGTGACTGGGGTATCATACAGCAGTGGGTCACACAGCTAAAGACCAGCCTGCCTCACAGTCTGATGGCTATTCAGGATCTTGTGAGTGAACCGCGGTTAATGCAGGGTTGATCCGGCTAGTAAGGGCTCGTTTGAGGCGGTGACGTTCACCAGATAAAAAAAAATGGTCAACCCTAGTAAGTGTTGACCAAACTTCAGCAATAAGCCGAAGAGAGCACGGGATAAAACTGGTTTACCCCTTCATATATGGAAATAGCGTGCCAACTTTTTTTGGGACCTTTTTCACGCCAACTCGCTGTTTTGACCCCTAAAAGGTTAACTTTTGCTAAGCGGAGCCATTTGGATTTGCATTTTGCAAATCGGAGGTCATTCGCAGCGTTGCAGATTGCAAATTGATGACAGGGGGCGGGCACGGATAAGGACAGGGCAAAAATAGTAATGGGCCCTGTGGCGCGCGAGGCTATAATGCCTGCCGGTTTCGATTTGCGTTGTAGTTCATCGGTGTGGACATCCTCAGGTTAGCGGCCGCGAGTCGAGGATCCTGCTGTTAGGTGCTGGAGAGATGTAATGAGCGAGCTGAGTCAAGAAGCCCTGCTGGTCCGAGCCGCCTTGGAGTCCCGAGGTCTGGAAACCCCCCGCCTGGAGAACGGTCTTAGCGCCGAGCAAAAACGGCAGCAGATCACTGCCAGCATGGAGCAGATCATGCAGGTGCTGGGGTTGGATTTGGCCGATGACAGCTTGGCCGAGACCCCCAGGCGCATTGCCAAGATGTATGTGGATGAGATTTTCTCTGGGCTGGATTACCGTGCCTTTCCCAAGATCACCGTCATCGAGAACAAGATGGGCATGGATGAGATGATCAAGGTCAGTCGCATCAGCCTGACCAGCACCTGCGAGCATCATTTTGTCACCATCGATGGTTATGCCACTGTGGCCTACTTTCCCCGGAAGAAAGTGATTGGTCTGTCCAAGATCAATCGCATTGTCCAGTTCTTTGCCAAACGGCCCCAAGTGCAGGAGCGGCTGACCCAGCAGGTGCTGGTGGCGTTGCAGACCCTACTAGGCAGCGAGGATGTGGCGATCAGCATCACGGCCACCCACTACTGCGTGAAGGCCAGGGGGGTACAGGATGCCACCAGTGTCACCACGACAACGGCATTGGGTGGTTCTTTCAAGACCAATGCGGCCACTCGCCATGAGTTTTTAACGGCCGCTGAGCGTTAATTGCCTGGTTGCCCATTTGCTTTATTAGCCCCGTGAGGGGCTTTTCTCTGGGCAGTGCATAGCAACTGTATGCAACTCATGATGATGGCAACCCCGTCTGGCGTGGTATGGCATTGTAATTGTCCTGCGTGTTGTCAGTTGGCTGGGAAATTCTGCTACTTAACAAGTGACCACCAGTGCAATGCATGGATGTGCACTGTTTAACCCATGAAATAATATGCATATTTCAACGGTTGATAATCAATTGTTCCAGTAATCCCTCTATTCATGGCGGATCTGACGGTTTTTTCCCTTGGCGTCAAGCTGTCAGACTGTGTACACTCCGCCCGAAGTGCATGCTTGCATCAGAGCCCCAAGGTTACCCTTGGGGCTCTGCCTTTGCGGGGTTGGCACCGGCTCTGCAGGATGATCCTGGGAGCAGATGCGATATGCTCAACGTATTCGTTCATCGTCCGTGCCGGGGGATGGCGATAGGTCGCAAGACCGGCCTTAGGCCGCCTGCCTTTTGAGGTGCAGCGGCTCTTTGTACCAGCGTGCCCGAGGCCAAGCCCGGGGAGGTTGGATGAGATTGGCAGTAATGACAGCCGGATCCGCTGTCTTATTGTGAGGCATAGTCCATGACGAATTGGTCCGCTTCGGACGCCCTGAAGGTGTATAACCTGCCCTACTGGGGCGGTGGTTTTTTTCATTTGGATGAGCAAGGACAGGTAGTGGTGGCGCCGGATAAGAGCCGCCCTGACTGTCGTATCGTGCTCAAGGACGTGATTGAGCAACTCCGCAGCCAGGGCTATGCGGCGCCTGTGTTGCTGCGTTTCCCCGACATCATCAAGAGCCGGGTCGACGCACTGTTTGGGGCCTTCCAGCAGGCGATTGAGGCCTACGGCTACGAAGGACAGTATCAGTGCGTCTATCCCATCAAGGTGAACCAGCAAAATCAGGTGCTGGAGTCCATCACCCGCGCCTATCAGGATAAGCCTCGGCTGGGCCTTGAGGCCGGCTCCAAGCCCGAGTTGTTGGCTGTCTTGTCCCACCGCCATGCCCGTGGTTCCGTGATTGTCTGTAATGGTTACAAGGATCGGGAATACGTCCGCCATGCCCTGTTGGGCAACATGATGGGCCACAAGGTCTACATAGTGGTGGAGAAGACCTCTGAGCTGGAGCTGGTGCTCTCCGAAGCGGCTAATCTGGGCGTGGAGCCCTGTATCGGGGTGCGTGCGCGTCTGGCTTCCCAGGGCTCAGGTAAATGGCAGGCCAGTGGCGGCGAGAAGTCCAAGTTTGGTCTGAGTGCCGCTCAGATCCTGCGCATGGTGGAACGCTTGCGCCAGGAGGACAAGCTCGATTGCCTGCAGCTGGTGCACTTCCATCTGGGCTCCCAGATCGCCAATATCCGCGACATACAGGGCGGGATCCGCGAGTGCGGCCGCTTCTACGCCGAACTGCGCCGCCTGGGCGCAGACATTCAGGTGGTGGATGTGGGCGGCGGTCTGGGGGTGGATTACGAAGGTTCCCGCTCCCAGAGTCATTGCTCCGCCAACTACAGCCTGCGGGAATATGCCAACAACGTGGTGTGGGGGATCGGCGATATCTGCCGCGAGTTTGAGCTGCCCCATCCCACTATCATCAGCGAGTCCGGCCGGGCCCTGACCGCTCACCATGCCGTCTTGGTGTCTAATGTCATCGGGACCGAGACGGTGCAACAGCGAGAGCTGGATCCACCGGAAGAGACGGCACCCTTGCTGCTGCAAAACATGTGGCGTAGCTGGGAGGAGCTCAACGACGAAGATCCGGGTCTGCTGGAGATCTTCCACGACTCCATCTCCGATCTGGCCGACGTGCATGCCCAATACACCATGGGCTTCATGAACCTGTCCGAGCGAGCCTGGGCCGAGGAGTTGCATATCAACCTGTGCATGCGGGTCAAGGAGCTGCTCAATCCGGTGAACCGTCAGCACAGGGCCATGCTGGATGAACTCAATGAGAAACTGGCCGACAAGTGCTTTGTGAACTTCTCCTTGTTCCAGTCGTTGCCGGATGCCTGGGGTATCGATCAGATCTTCCCTGTCATGCCGTTGACCGGGCTGGATCGTCCGCCGGTGCGCCGTGGTGTGGTGTTGGACATCACCTGCGACTCCGATGGCATGATTGACCATTATGTCGATGGGGTTGGGGTGGAAACTACCCTGCCGATGCCGGAATTCGGGCCGGATGAGACCTGCTATATGGGCTTCTTCCTGGTGGGGGCCTATCAGGAGATCCTGGGGGATCTGCACAACCTGTTTGGTGACACCCACAGTGCCGATGTTTGTCTGGATGCCGAGGGCAAGCCGGTGATCAGCCATATCACCAAGGGGGATACGGTTGACAACCTGCTGCGCTACGTGAACATCAACCCGGATCGCATCCGTCATAACTATCGCCGTCTGGCCGCCGACTTGTCGGTAGATGAACAGATCCGGGCGGATTTGCTGGCAGATCTGGAGGCGGGCCTGCAAGGCTACGCCTACCTGGAAGACGAATGAGTCGGTTAGCCGACATGCTTGCAAGGGGCCTGATGGCCCCTTTTTCATCAACGTCAGACTTAGAGCTGACGCCGGCTTTTCACGCCTTGGCTGGGTTACTGGTGCTGGCCGTCAGTTCGGCTTGCCGTTTTTGCTCATAATCCCGCTGAACTAGGGCCAAGGCTGCCAGCACCTGAGCGGGGGGGGATCTGATTTTCTTCCAGCCACTGGATGATATCCACGGCCAGTTTGACTTCAGCGGGGGCGGTCGCCAGCGACATGGGGTTTATTCCCTTATTTAACCGATAAAAAAATGCCCAGATAACAGGGATGCTAGCTGGGCGAAGACTTAATGCTTAATTGCAGTGGCACTTATATAGAGTGCCGTTTATCGCAAAAAGTTCACATTGAGCAGAAAAAAATACAAAAAAAATCGTCTGCCAACATCCTGTGCCTTACTTATCACATTGCTACTGGTCAAACCACCATCACAGGCGTCGGTCGATCTGCGGCTAGGGTGAGTCAACCTAGGCCAACGCGCCTTAAGGGGAGGGCGGCGGTATGCTACTTATCCTGTTGAGTCTGCTATTGCTGGTGGGGATCCCCTTGGTCATCTGGTTGCACACGCCATGGCGGCAGCGTCTCATCAGCTCACCGCTCATGGCCTATCTTGCTCGTGCCATGCCACCCTTGTCAGCCACAGAGCAGGAAGCCATGGCGGCGGGTACGGTTTTTTGGGAGGCCGAATTGTTTGGTGGCAGCCCCAATTGGCAGCAACTCAGGCAGCTTCCGGCACCACATCTGAGCCAAGAGGAGCAGGCCTTCATGGCGCATCAGGTGGCTGAGCTGCTTGCCCGGCTGGCCGCCTTGCCCGGCAATCCCCACCAGCTGGATCTGCCGGATGACGTGTGGCGTTATCTGGCCCGGGAGGGCTTCTTTGCCCTCATCATCCCCAAGGCCTATGGTGGCCGGGAGTTTTCCCACTATGCCAATTCCCAGATAGTGGCACGCATCGCCGCCGTCAACTTGAGTGCTGCCGTCACCGTCATGGTGCCCAACTCTCTGGGGCCGGCGGAGTTGTTATTGCACTACGGCACTGTGGCGCAGCAAGACTATTGGTTGCCTCGTCTGGCCCGTGGGCAGGAGATCCCATGCTTTGCCCTGACCGGGCCAGAGGCGGGCTCGGATGCCGGTGCCATTCCGGATCTGGGGGTGGTGACGCGCGGCCAGTGGCAGGGTAGTGAGGTGCTCGGGATCCGGCTTAATTGGAACAAGCGTTATATCACGCTGGCGCCCAGGGCCAGTGTCATCGGCCTGGCCTTTAAGCTTACCGATCCTGCTCACCTGCTGGGTGAGCAGGAGACGTACGGCATCTGCTGCGCGCTGGTACCGGCCCATTTGCCCGGTATCCAGATCGGGGAGCGGCACCTGCCGATGGGACAGCGTTTCTTGAATGGCCCCATTCGCGGTGAGGATGTCTTCATTCCGTTGGAGAGCCTGATTGGCGGTCTTGATTGGGCTGGTAAGGGTTGGCGTATGCTGGTCGAGTGTCTAAGCGCCGGACGCGGCATCTCGCTACCCGCATTGGGCACCGCCTGTGGCCAGCTCGCCTGTAGCACCAGTTCTGCCTATGCCTTCGTCCGACGGCAATTTGGCCAGCCCATCGGCCGCTTTGAGGGGGTGCAGGAGGCGTTGGCCCGCATGGGCGGCCTGACCTATCTGATGGATGCCACGCGACGATTGACCACCACGGCCCTGGATCAGGGGGCCAGGCCCGCTGTGGCCACGGCCATCGCCAAGTACCACCTTACTGAGTTGGCGCGCCGTTGCCTGCAGGATGCCATGGACATCCATGCCGGCCGCGCCATCATGCTGGGGCGGAGCAATTATCTGGCCTACCACTACATGGGTATTCCCATCGCCATCACGGTGGAGGGGGCCAATATCCTCACCCGTAGCCTGATGATCTACGGCCAAGGCGCGCTGCGTTGTCACCCCTTCTTGCGTCAGGAGCTGGCCTGCCTGCAGCAGCAAGGGGGCTTGGCGGAGTTCGATCGTTTGCTGGGCCAGCATGTCCCTCGCTTTGCCCGCCACCTATTGCTGACCCTGGCATCGGGGTTAACACTGGGGCGCTTGGATGCCACGCCCATCCAGGGTTATCCGGCGGGCTATTATCGCCAGTTGTCACGCATGAGCCGAGCACTGGCGCTGACCAGCGATCTGGTGATGCTGCTGCTGGGCGGGCGGCTCAAACGGCGTGAGCTGTTGACGGCCCGGCTGGGGGACTGGTTGAGCCAGCTCTATCTGGCGTCGGCCGCCCTGAAGCGCTTTGAGGAAGAGGGGGCGTCGCCGCAGGATCGCTTGCTGCTGGAGTATGCCCTGCAGCATTGCCTACAGCAGATAGGCCTGGCGGTGGTGGGGGTGTGTGCCAATCTGCCCTGGCCTTGGCTGGGATGGTTGCTCAAGCGCTGGATCTTTCCCTTTGGTAATGGTTATGCCGGTCCATCAGATCGGCTGATCGCCGCCCTCGCCCAGGCCATGCAGCAGCCCGGTGGGATGCGGGAGCGGTTGATGAGCCTGCTGTCGTTCCCGCTGCAAGAGGCGGATCCAGTTGGGCGGGTGGAGTTGGCCTTTGAGCAATTGCACCTTGTGGCGCCCTTGCATGAGCGGTTATGGCAAGCGCAACGGCAAGGCGGTCTGCCCAGTCCGATAGGCATGGCGGAGCTGATTGCGTTGGCGCAGCAAAAGGGCCTGCTGGATGCCGCCGAGGCGGCCAGCTTGCAAGAAGCCGAACGGCTCAGATATGAAGCCTTGCAGGTGGATAGCTTTGCGATGGGTGAGCTGGAGCGGGGGACCTGGCCTGGGGGATAAGAAAACGCCCACCTTAGGGTGGGCGCATTCATCAGCCGGAGCGGCTCACTCGACGGTGATCAGCTTGCAGGTATTGGTGCTGCCGGTGGTTTCCAGTTTGTCGCCATGAGTGACGATCACCAGATCGCCCGCCTTGACGTAGCCCTGCTCCTTGAGCACGGCCAGAGCGCCCAGGCAGAACTGCAGCACCGGCTGGTTCTCGTCGCCGTCGTAGAATACCGGCGTGACGCCACGGTACAGGCTGGCCCAGTTGAGGGTCTGCGGGTGGCGGGACATGGCAAAAATCGGCAAACCAGAGCTGAGGCGGGACATCAGCAGTGGCGTGGTGCCGGATTCGGTCATGGTCACTATCCCCTTGATGCCGGCCATGTGGTTGGCGGCATACATGGCGCTCATGGCCACACACTCCTCGATGGAGTTGAAGGTGTAGTTCATGCGGTGGTTGGAGACGTTCACGCTGGGGTGCTTCTCGGCCCCCAGGCAGACGTTGGCCATGGCCATGACGGTTTCCACCGGGAAGTCACCGGCGGCGGTTTCAGCGGAGAGCATCACCGCATCGGTACCGTCCAGCACGGCGTTGGCCACGTCCATCACCTCGGCACGGGTGGGCAGCGGTGCCTTGATCATGGACTCCATCATCTGGGTGGCGGTGATCACCACACGGTTCAGGCGGCGGGCGGTGCGGATCAGCTTCTTTTGCACCCCCATCAGCTCGGAATCACCAATTTCGACGCCCAGATCCCCCCGGGCCACCATCACCACGTCGGAGGCCAGGATCACATCTTCCATGGCTTCATCGGTGGCCACGGTTTCGGCTCGCTCCACCTTGGCCACTATCTTGGCGTTGCAACCGGCCTCGCGGGCCAGTTCCCGGGCATAGTTCAGATCGGCACCAGAGCGGGGGAAGGAGACCGCCAGGTAGTCCACCGCCATGGCGGCGGCGGTCTTGATGTCTTCCTTGTCCTTGTCGGTCAGCGCCGGGGCAGACAAGCCACCCCCCTTCTTGTTGATGCCCTTGTTGTTGGACAGGGGGCCGGCCACGGTCACACAGGTAAAGATGCGACTGCCTTCCACCCGCTCCACCTGCAGCTGCACGCGACCGTCGTCCAGCAAGAGGATATCGCCGGGTACCACATCCTCGGGCAGCTGCTTGTAGTCGATGCCGACCTGCTGCTGATCCCCTTCACCCTTACCCAGGTTGGCATCCAGGATGAACTTGTCACCCAGGGTCAGATAAATCTTACCGTCCTTGAAGGTGGAGACGCGGATCTTGGGACCTTGCAAGTCCCCCAGTATGGCCACATGGCGGCCCAGCTTGGCGGCCAATTCCCGCACCTGGTTGGCGCGAGCGATATGATCTTCGGCCGCACCGTGGGAGAAGTTCATGCGAACCATGTTGGCGCCGGCCTTGATGATGTTCTCCAGAACTCCCTCACGGTCGGTGGCAGGACCTAGGGTGGTCACGATCTTAGTGCGTCTTAACATCTTTCACTCCAGAGTAAAGGTTGTATGAGCATGAAAATCAGAGACGGCCTGAGCAAGCGGTGCGGGTATTACCCTGGGTTACACCATTACTGCGCAATGTTAAAAACCGTAACGAATAGCCGGATTCTACACCAAGGACTGGGCTTGCGATACCGCGGGGGCGGGAGAAAAAACGCCTCCATCAGGAGGCGTTTTGAGCATCAGGGATGAAAGCTCTCAAAGCGAGAATCTTTGATGCCTTCTTTGACTTTTTTCAGGTTTTCTCGAAACTTAAGACCGCGACGCAGGGTGAATCCTGTTGCCAGTACATCGATCAGCGTCAGCTGGGCGATGCGTGAAGCCATGGGCAGATAGACATCGGTATCTTCCGGTACATCCATCGAGAGTACCAGGCTGCATTCGCGGGCCAGCGGCGAGTCCTTGGCAGTGATGCCGATGACGGTGGCATCGTTGTGCCGTGCCAGACCGGCAATCTCCACCAGCGCCTTGGTGCGCCCCGTGTGGGAGATAACCACCACCACATCCCCTTCACTGCAATTGATGCAGGCCATGCGCATCATGATGATGTCGTCAAAGCAAGCCACCGGAATATTGAAGCGGAAAAATTTGTTCAGGGCATCGTGGGCCACCGAGGAGGAGGCCCCCAAGCCAAAGAAAGAAATTTTCTTGGCTTGGGTCAACAGATCCACACAACGGTTGACCGTCTGGGTATCCAAACTGTTCTTGGCCACGTCCAGACAGGCCATGGTGGACTCGAAGATCTTGGCGGTGTAGGCCTCGGGGGTATCGTCCTCTTCCACGTGCAGGTTCACGTAGGGGGTGCCGTTGGCCAGACTCTGCGCCAGGTGCAGCTTGAAGTCCGGGAACCCCTTGGTATCCAGGCGACGGCAGAAGCGGTTGACGGTGGGCTCGCTGACATCCGCCATCTTGGCCAAGGCGGCAATGCTGGAGTGAATGGCGGTTTGAGGCGAGGCCATGATCACTTCGGCCACCTTGCGTTCAGACTTGCTGAAACTGTCCAGATATTTACTGATTTTTTCCAACGTATTCATGTGAAATACTCAGGTACAAGATTGAGTTAGCCAAGGGCCAGCTGCCGGTTAGCTTTGCTAACTTATTGACTTGGCAGCCTATACCCAATTGGTGGCCAACAGCACAAGCCGGACAAGAAAGTGTGCGGCCTGTCTTAAAATTACTTACAACAGGGCAAATTTAGCAGATTCTCATCCGCTGCGGCAGGGTTTTGTAATAAAACTACTACAATCAGCGTCACTGATTGATCTGGCTGTGATCCCGGTTGTATTTCTGCACGCCGCCAGCAGGTAAAATCGGCGGCCACAATAATGAGAATATTCGGCATTTTTTGGTCTTTAAGGAGTTGTTTATGGCGAGTTTTGCCCTGGTAGGGGACGTCGGTGGTACCAATGCACGCCTGGCATTGTGTGACATGACCACAGGTGATATTTCACAAGCAAAGACCTATTCAGGTCTTGAACATCCCAGTTTGGAGGCGGTGGTCCGCCTCTATCTGGAGGAGCACAACGCCCAGGTAGACGATGCCTGCATCGCCATTGCCTGTCCCATCAAGGGCGATTGGGTGGCGATGACCAACCACACCTGGGAGTTCTCCATCGCCGAGATGAAGGCCAACCTGGGTCTTCAGCATCTGGAGATCATCAACGACTTCACCGCCGTCTCCATGGCCATTCCGGTGCTGGAAGATGAGGACAAGCTGCAATTTGGTGGTAGCGATGCCCAGGCAGGCAAACCGATCGCCGTGTATGGTGCCGGTACTGGCCTGGGGGTGGCGCACTTGGTGCATACCGGCAGTCAGTGGCTGAGCCTGCCGGGTGAGGGTGGTCATGTGGACTTCGCCTCCAACTGTGAAGAAGAAGATGCCGTGCTGCAGGTGATGCGTCAGGATCTGGGCCACGTCTCTGCCGAGCGTCTGCTCTCCGGCCCGGGGCTTGTCAACCTCTACCGTGCCCTGGTCAAGGCCGATGGCCGTGAGCCCGAGGAGCTGCAACCCAAGGACGTGACCGAGCGAGCCCTGGCAGACGAATGCACCGATTGCCGTCGGGCGCTGAGCCTGTTCTGTGTGCTGATGGGCCGTTTTGGCGGCAACCTGGCCTTGAACATGGGCACCTTTGGCGGCGTGTATATCGCCGGTGGCATAGTGCCGCGCTTCCTCGACTTCTTTAAGTCCTCCGGCTTCCGGGTGGCCTTCGAGGACAAGGGCCGCTTCCAGTCCTATCTCAAGGACATCCCTGTTTATCTCATTACTCACGCTCATCCGGGGCTGTTGGGCGCCGGTGCCTACCTGCGCCAGTCTCTGGGTATCCGTCTATAAGGCGTTTTCTTGCTGCCCCTAAGGCCAGTCCCATCGGACTGGCCTTATTTTTATGCGCCGGCCTGACCACCCTCTGGTGCTTATTTCGCCGAGCCCCTAGACTCGACATCCTCTTTTTCAGGAGTCGATCTTGCTGTCACGTTTTTCTGCCCTCGAAGGCCTACTGCGGCACACCCAGCCCCTGTGGCAGGAGCAGCCTTTTCATCATCTGCGTTTGCCCTGGTGGCAAACCCATCCGGCCTTATGTGAAGCGCTGGCGGCCTTGGCACTGCCGGACTTGCAGGCGCTGGAGCAGGATGAGGCGGCGCGTGCAGCTCTGTTATGGCCCCTGGTGCCGGAGGCGAGCGAGCTGGCTGCCTTGTGCCACTTGCCCAGACTGCCGAGTACGTCGCCGCCGCCGGCCCCGGCTCATGTGCCGGGGCGCAAGTGGTCACAGATCTGGGCGTTTGCCCAGCAACTGGGGCTGGCGGCTGGGTGCGGGCCTGGGCATCTGCTGGAGTGGTGTGCCGGGAAGGGGCACCTGGGTCGTTTGCTGGCGCGCCAGGGGCATAGCGTGGTGAGTCTGGAATGGGATGCCAAACTGTGTTTGGCGCCCGTCAGCTGTCGACGGGCTTGCCCCAACAGACGGTGCAGCAGGATGTGATGGCCGCCGAGGCCACTGGCTGGCTCGCCGGTGCCCGGCAGGCGGTGGCGCTGCATGCTTGCGGCGATCTGCACCGCCACCTGATACGGCAGGGGGCGGCCCAGCAGGTGGCCAGCCTGAGCCTGGCGCCCTGCTGCTATCACAAGCATGCCCATGAGTACTATCAGCCCCTGAGCCAGGCGGCGCAGGCCAGCGGTCTGCCGCTAAACCGCCGCCTGTTGCAATTGCCGCTGCAGGAGACGGTGACGCCGGCGCCCGGGTGCGGCGGCTGCGCTGGCAGGAGCTCAGCTGGCGGCTCACCTTCGATGCCCTGCAGCGCGACTTGCGAGGGGAGAACAGCTACCTGCCCTTGCCCTCCTTTGCCAAGGGGTTGCTGGCCGGTGAGCTGACGGCCTTTATCGACTGGGCGGCTCAGACCAAGGGGCTGATCCTGCCGGCGCCGCTGGATCTGGCCCCTTATCAGCAGCAGGCTGAGATCCGGCTGGCCCAGGTGCTGCGCATGGAGCTGGTGTTGGGGCTGTTTCGGCGTCCGGTGGAGCTCTGGCTGGTACTGGACTACGCCCTGTATCTGGAGGAGCAGGGCTACGTGGTGAGCCTGGGGGAATTTTGCGAGCGTCCGCTGACGCCGCGCAATCTCTTGCTGCAGGCACACAGGCGTGCCGACAGCGAGGGCGGCGGCCGCTAGGGCGCCAGTTCGATCAGCACCAGCAGGGCCGAATCGCCACCCCACTCCTTGGGCGCCTGGTGAAAGGCCATCACATCCGGGTGCTGGGCCAGCCACATGGGCACCCGCTGCTTGAGGATATGCTTGCCGTGGCCATGCATGACGCAGGCACAGCGGATGTGTTGCCGGCGGCAGGCCTCCAGCAGGGCGGCCAGCTCCAGCTTGGCCTGCTGCTGGGTGAGGCCGTGCAGATCCAAGAGCATGTCCGGCACATAGTCGCCCCGGCGCAGCCGCTTGGCCTCAAAGCTGGAGACATCGCTGCGCACGTAGCGCATGGGGCCGTCATCGCTCAGATGGGGCTCGAAACTGTCGGAGAAGGGGTGGGCCAGCCCCAGATCCTCTCGCTGCTGGCGGGCCAAAGCTTTCTGCTTGACCGAGCGATAGGTGGGACTTATGGTATCCTGCTTTATTCGGCGGGTACCCTGGGCGGCCTCGCGAAACAGCGCCTTGTCCTGTTCATCGAGTTCGTCTTTTTTCTTCATTAATCAGGTATCTGGCTGTTATTGGCTCGGCATATGCCGGCAAGTTTACTCGACCCGGAGGCGGTTTTGGACAAGTTATTCATCGACGAGGCAGTCAGCGAGCTGCGCACCGTCAACGACATGATGCGCTGGGCGGTGAGCTGCTTCAACGAGGCCGGCCTGTTTTACGGTCATGGCACCGACAATGGCTGGGACGAAGCGGTCCAGCTGATGCTGCCCTCCTTGCACCTGCCGCCCTTCATCTCCGATGACATCAAGGCGGCCCGCCTGACCCGCAGCGAGCGGCAGCTGCTGGCCGAGCTGGTGGCGCGTCGGGTGGAGGAGCGGTTGCCGGCGCCGTATCTCACCAACAAGGCCTGGTTTGCCGGCCTGGAATTTTATGTGGACGAGCGGGTGATAGTGCCGCGCTCACCCATTGCCGAGCTCATCGCCCGGCGCTTTACGCCTTGGCTGCAGAGCGAACCGCGCCGCATCATGGACCTGTGCACCGGCTCCGGCTGCATCGCCATCGCCCTGGCCTATGCCTTCCCCGAGGCGGAGGTGGATGCGCTGGATATCTCGGTGGATGCCCTGAACGTGGCGGAGATCAACATCCAGCACCACGGTCTGGAAGAGCGGGTCATCCCCATTGTGTCGGACGTCTGGCAGGCGTTGCCGGCGGGAGATCAGTACGATCTCATCGTCTCCAACCCACCCTACGTGGACGAGGAAGACATGGCGGATCTGCCGGATGAGTTCCATCATGAACCCGAGCTGGCGCTGGCTTCCGGCTTCGATGGTCTGGACCTGACCCGCCAGATCCTGGCCAAGGCGGCGGATTTTCTCACCGACGACGGCCTGCTGGTGGTGGAGGTGGGCAACAGTCAGGTGCACCTGAGTGCCCAGTATCCCCAGGTGCCCTTCACCTGGGTGGAATTTGAACAGGGTGGCCACGGCGTTTTCGTGCTGACCAAGGCACAGCTGCTGGCTCACCGGGATCTTTTTGTAACCGAACCTTCTTGAGGAACTTATGGCAGGGAACAGCTTCGGACACCTCTTTCGTATCACCACCTTCGGTGAGAGTCATGGTCTGGCCCTGGGCGCCGTGGTGGATGGCTGCCCGCCTGGGCTGGCACTGAGCGAAGCGGATCTGCAGGGGGATCTGGACAGGCGCAAGCCGGGCACCTCCCGTTTCACCACCCAGCGCCGGGAGGAGGACAAGGTGAAGATCCTCTCCGGGGTCTTCGAGGGCCAGACCACAGGCACCTCCATCGGCCTGCTCATCGAAAACACCGATCAGCGCTCCAAGGATTATGGTGATATCAAGGACTTGTTCCGCCCTGGGCACGCCGATTACACCTATCACCAGAAGTACGGCATCCGCGACTACCGGGGGGGCGGCCGCTCCTCCGCGCGGGAGACTGCCATGCGGGTCGCCGCCGGGGCCATCGCCAAGAAGTACCTCAAGCAGGTGCATGGCATCGAGATCTACGGCTACCTGGAGCAGTTGGGCCCCATCAAGGGCGAGCAGGTGGACAAGGACATCATCAACCGTAACGACTTCTTCTTTGCCGATGCCTCCAAGCTGGAGGCGTTGGACGCCTTCATGCGGGATCTGAAGAAACAGGGCGACTCCATCGGTGCCAAGCTCAGGGTGGTGGCGGAAAATGTGCCGGTAGGGCTGGGGGAACCCGTGTTCGACAGGCTGGATGCGGACATCGCCCATGCCCTGATGGGCATCAATGCGGTCAAGGCGGTAGCGATCGGCGATGGCTTTGAGGTGGTGGAGCAGCGCGGCTCCCAACACAGGGACGAGATGACGCCGGACGGCTTTGTGAGCAACCATGCCGGCGGTATCCTGGGAGGCATCTCCACCGGCCAGACCATCAGTGCCAGCCTGGCGTTGAAGCCCACCTCCAGCATCATGGTGCCCGGACGCACCATCGACAAGGAGGGGCATGCCCAGGAGATGGTGACCCGTGGCCGCCATGACCCTTGCGTAGGGATCCGGGCCGTGCCCATCGCCGAGGCCATGCTGGCCCTGGTGCTGATGGACCACCTGCTGCGTCACCGGGCGCAGAATCAAGGGGTGCAGACCCAGACGCCGCACCTGCGCTAATGGGTGAGCCGACAAGAAGGCCGTGCATTGCACGGCCTTCTTTTTTCTGGGCTAACTGGCTTTGGTCTTGCGCAGGCGAAGATTGAGCATCTCCACCCCCAAGGAGAAGGCCATGGCGAAGTAGATGTAGCCCTTGGGTATATGCAGATCCAGCCCTTCGGCCATCAGGGCCACGCCGATGAGGATCAAAAAAGCCAAGGCCAGCATCTTGATGGTGGGATGGCGTTCGACGAAATCACCGATGGGGCGGGCGGCAAACATCATGACGCCGACGGCGATGACGATGGCCAGCACCATTACAGGCACGTGGTCAGCCATCCCCACGGCTGTGATCACCGAGTCCAGGCTAAAGACGATATCCAGTATGGCAATCTGCACCAGGGTAGCTAGAAAACCACTGTGTGCCTTTGCTGGCGAGGTTTCCTCGCCGTGCGGCTCCTCCATGCTGTGGTGGATCTCATGGGTACTCTTGGCCAGCAGGAACAGGCCCCCCAGCAGCAAGATAAGATCCCGGCCAGAGATGGCTTCCCCTGCCAGGCTAAACAGCGGGCTTGTCAGCTTCATCACCCAGGCTAGGGAGAGCAGCAAGGCAATGCGGGTGAGCATGGCACCTGCCAGTCCCAAAAGCCGAGCTCGCTGTCGCTGTGCCGGCGGTAGCCGGCCCACCAATATGCTGATGAAGATGATGTTGTCGATACCGAGGACTATCTCCAGCAGGGTCAGGGTGGCCAGGGCCATCCAGGCCGAAGGGTCGGCTATCCAGTCAAATAACATCCGTTTTGGCTTCCTATCAATGGGATCTGGGCCGCTATCTTAGCGCCTTGTTTGCAATCGAAAAGGGGGGGACAAAAAATAGTCTTGTCCCGGCGCAGAACACTAGCCAAAGGCAGCGCCTTAAGGCAGGATCTCACCGCCCCCAACCCGGGGCCGGTTGCCGACAAGGCGTAGCAAAGACCTCGCGGGGCTTATCCAGCCCCCTGCCATCTGGTGTCTATGAAAACCATATTTGAATTTGAACGCGTGCTACTGAACTTGATTGATGCCCTGGTCAGCACGGGGACAGCCGATGAGTTGTTTGCCAGCGGGTATCTCCGTGGTCACATCTCGTTGGCGGTGGCCCATTGCGAAATTGACGGGCGCAATCACATCCAAGATGTGAAACACAGGGTGCTGGCCGGGCTGCAGGAGGCCTGCATCAGCGGCGAACTCTCTGACAAGGATCAGAAACTGGTGTTGCTGATGTGGCAGCGCCTGCTGCAACAGGCCGAGTCGCAATTGGCCTGATGCTGCTTGCCTGAACCCTTGTCAAAGGGCCGCAATTGCGGCCCTTTTTGTTGTCTCACTCTTCGCTGACTTGCTGCGCCAACTGGCCCAGGGCCAGATCTGTCACATCGTAGATCAGCAGTGCCAGATGGCTGATCTGGCCGGTGAAGTCGGGCAGGGGCATGATGGTGACGTTCTGGTACATCTGATCCGCCTGCCCCGTGATGGGCCGGCCATTGGCAAAACGAAACAGGTAGGGACGCTGCTCCCAGCTGATGAAGGCGCGGTTGTTGAGGGTACGCACCATGGCCAGCTTGCGGCCAAGCCAGGCGCTGTCCAGATCGGGAAAAGCATCAAACAACACCTGATCCTTCACCTCATGACTCAAGCGGCCGCTGTGGCTCTCCATGAAGCCATTCCACACCTGTACCCTGTCTTCCTGATCCAGCACCACCAGGCCCACATCCAGGGTCTGGATGATGCTCATCAGCCAATGAAACTCCCGAATCTCCATGACGCCTCCTTACAGTAGGTGCTCTATCTTGTGGTTCATGAAGCGGATGGACTCCTCGGTAAACAGCAACAACAGATCGCACTGTACCCTGTGATCCCGGATCCGATAGTTGATCTCGATGGCCAGGGTGCGCCGCCAGCGGGTGGCGTTGGTGCGAATGAGATCATCAATGGCGCTGTGCTGCCCCAGCACCACCGGTTGCCCCTGGTGGAAGGGGGTATCGAGCTGGGTACCAAAGCCGCGTAAGAAGGCGCCGATCAGCACGTTAGCCATGTCCATCAGCAGCTCCAGCTCCACCGCCTTGTCGATGGGGCCCTGGTGGCGCATCAGCTTGGCCAGATCGGTGAAGCTGGAGTCGTGGAACAGCACCAGGGCTTCGCCGGCGATGCCGGCACCGATGAAGCCCTGGCACACGGCGGAGAGGGTATCCTCGCCGGCGGCGGCGCTCAGGGCCATGTGCAGCTCGCTCACCTCCAGCACGTTGACATTGGGGATAGGCAGGATGACGAACTGCCCCAGCAGGCGGGCCAGCAGATCGCCCGCCTGCCCCATGGCCACGTTGGCTAGCTCCTGATAGACATCCCGCAGCTCCAGGGTCATCCCCAGGGGCGACACCGGTTCCGCCTGGCTGCCATCACCACTTTGATAGACCCCCAGCTCCAGCAGCAGGCCCTGCAGCTTGTCTGCCGAGCAGGGTTTTTGGATAAAGGCCAGGGCACCCAGCGCCATCACTGCCTGGTAGGCGGCGGGTTGAATATCGCCGGAGACGACAATGATGCGGCTGCGGATCCCCTGCTCCTGCAGTGCCTTGAGCACCTCATAGCCGTCCATGATGGGCATGGTGAGATCCAAAAACACCAGATCCCCATGGCCACTCAAGATTTTCTCCAGCCCCTCCTGGCCATTACCGGCCTGATGGAGTTTGATGGGCCAGTCGGCGGGCAGGGCACGGGCTAACTGCTTGCGGGCGAAGGCGGAGTCATCACAAATCAGAACATTCACCGGCCATTCTCCTCTTGTCAGCTAATGGCACCAGTATAGGAAAGTACGCTTGGCTTGGCCGGGATCCGCGTTGTAAAACATGGATCTGCCGTCCATGATTGTGGCTGCCAGCGAGGAGCTCACCGTGATAGGAGACCCAAGATGAAGAGTGTAGTGGAGCTGATGTGCGCCCATAGATCCATTCGCCAGTTTGCTGAGCAGCCCATCAGCCCAGGGCAGCTGGAGCAGATCTTGCTGGCGGCCCAGTCCGCCTCCAGCTCCAGCTTCCTGCAGGCGGTCAGCGTGATACGAGTGAAGGATATGGCCAAGCGCCATCAGCTGGTGCGCCTGTGCGGTGAGCAGGCCTACGTGGCCAGTGCGGCGGAGTTTTTGGTATTTTGCATCGATTTTCACCGCCATCGCACCCTGGTGCCGGCGGCCAAGACCGGCTACATAGAGCAACTGTTGATCGGCGCCATCGATGCCGGCCTCATGGGCCAGAATGCCTTGCTGGCGGCCGAATCCATGGGTTTGGGCGGCGTCTTTATCGGCGCCATCCGTAATGATCCGGAAGGGGTCAGCCAATTGCTGGGTTTACCCGAGCTGGTGGTGCCCCTGTTTGGTCTGTGCCTGGGGTATCCCGCCCAGAGCCCGGATCTCAAGCCGCGCCTGCCCCTGCAGCTGGTGCTGCACGAGGAGCAGTATCAGGCGCCGGATCCCTGCCAGTTTGCCGCCTATGATGCCCTGCTGGCGCACTACTACCGGGGGCGGGGTGAGATGCAGGGGCGGGGTTGGACCGACCAGCTGGAGAAAATTCTGAGCAAAGAGGCCAGACCCTTCATGTTTGACTACCTCAAGCGGCGCGGTTTCGCCCTGAAATAAGGCCTGCGCTGACAGTCCCAGCCGCTTCTGCTACCCTTGGCGGCCTCCTGTTTCCTGGCGGTCTGTTATGCGTCCCTTTGCCTGGCTTTCGCTGTTTTTCTTTGCCCTCTATTTCGTCTACGGCGCCTATGTGCCCTTCTGGTCCCTGTGGTTGGCCTCGGTTGGGGTGAGCCCCGAGCAGATAGGCCTGCTCATCGGCCTGGGGCTGGCCATTCGCTTTCCCGGTAATCTGGCCATCATGAGTCAGGTGCGCCATGCCCGGCAGTTGTTGCCGCTGGGGCGAGCGCTGGCCATGCTGAGCCTGGTGAGTTTCTCCCTGTTTTATCTCACCCACAGCTTCTGGCCCCTCTTGCTGCTGATGTTGCTGGCCAACTTTATCTATCCCACCTTGCTGCCCATGAGCGATGCCCTGGCCTCACGCATGATACTCCAGGTCAATCTGGACTACGGTAAGGTGCGGTTGTGGGGCTCGGCGGCTTTCATCGTCGGCTCTAGCCTGGTGGGGGCTATCATCGGCTGGGGCGGAGCCCAATGGGTGCTGCACATCATGCTGCTGGGGCTCTTGCTCTTGTGTCTGCTCAGTTGGTTGCCCCTGTCGCCCATGCCGGAGGAGAGCCCGGGCCAGCCGCGGCGCGGCAACCTGCTTGGCCTGCTCAAACAGGCCTCCTTTCGCCGTTTCCTGCTCATCATGTGCCTGCTACAGGGCAGTCACGCCGCCTATTATGGCTTTAGCGCCATCCACTGGAAGGCCAATGGCTACAGTGAAGGCACCATAGGTTACCTGTGGGGGCTGGGGGTGTTGGCCGAGATTGGCATGTTTGCCCTGGATAAACGCCTGCTGCGCCGTCTGTCACCGCGCCAGATGCTGTTGCTTGGTGCCGGCGGCGGCCTGGTGCGTTGGGTAACCCTGGGGCTTACCACCAGTTTGCCGCTGCTGGCCGGTGCCCAGTTGCTGCATAGCCTCACCTTCTGCGTCAGTCATCTGGCGGCCATCCGCTACCTGACCCAGCAGCTGCCGCGGGAGCAGCTGATCGCCGGCCAAACCCTGTATGCCGCTCTGGCCCAGGGCATGTTTACCGCCGTGTTGACGGCACTGGTGGGCGCTTGTTATCCGAGCCTCGGCAGCCAGGTGTTTTTGCTGATGGCCGCCCTGGTCATGCCTGTGCTGTTCCTGCGGCTGAAGCCCTTTGTGCCGGCCTAAAGCACAACGCCTCCCGGGGGAGGGTTGTGCTTGGCCCATCAGGGGCTCACCACTTCTTCTTGGGCTGGAACAGGACATCCAGATCGTCTTTCTTCTCCTGCAGCTCTTCGCGCTCTTTCTGACTGGCCTCTTCGATCTGCTGATTCATCTCCCGCAGGGCGTTACGCATCTCGTCTTCCCGGGCGATGAGCCAGGCATCCTTATCATGGATGGCGGCCAGGGCGCTGATCCCCTTGGTGAGCAATTGCTTGGCGGTGCCGAACTGCCGCTGCATGCGGCTTTCAAAGGCCCGTTGGGTCAGGTTGGCGATGTTGATCTTCAGCAGCATCAGCTCCAACCGGCGGTCTTCGCTGACGAAGGCCTGAGGGTCTATCTTGCCCTTGTTGTGCTCGACCCGCACCACGGCGCGGATCTTCTTGACCACCTGCAGCATCTGCAAGGCCTGCTGATCCGAGTCCGGCGCCCGGAAGCTGCTCTCGTCGTTGGACTGGTAATTCTCCTGCACGTACTTGATCTGGGCCTGCACGTCCTGCAGCCGCTGGCGCACGCTGTCCATGCCGGGAGCCGCCTGCAGTATCGCCTTGAGAGCATCGTGGATCCGGGTCTGCATCAAGAGCACCAGGGTCTTGCTAAAGGGCAGCCGGTTGGCGTTGAGCAAAATCTCCTCCGCCTCCTCGATGATAATCTTTTGCTTGGCCATCAGGGCCCGGCGATCCGCCTCGAGTTTCTGCTTGTACTGCTGGACTATGTTGTAGCCGATGATCAGAAACAGCAGCGCGCCTATGGACAAGAGCACAAGTGTTAAAACCATAATCGCCTCAATAGCTTCCCTAAATAGAAACGCACTGCCCCCGATACTACCTTATCCCCGGCGAGGGCGGTAGCGCGCCCGGCCGAAGCGGCGGGCAACTCGCCCTAACTTTAGGATGAAGTGTGCCCTGGGTCACTGGTAGCGGGCACTCAACGGCCGCGACTCGTTCACCGAGGCGTGTTCATCATTATTTGTTAGTATTAGCGCATGCGCCCTTATTCTGGAAAATCATGAAACTTCAACAGCTACGCTACATTGTCGAGGTGGCCAATCACAGCCTCAACGTCTCCGCCACCGCCGAGAGCCTCTATACCTCACAGCCTGGGATCAGCAAGCAGGTACGCATGCTGGAGGATGAACTGGGGGTGCAGATCTTCGAGCGTAGCGGCAAACACCTGACCCAGGTGACCCCGGCCGGCCGGGACATCCTCAAGATCGCCCAGGAGATCCTGGCCAAGGTGGAGAGCATCAAATCGGTGGCCGGGCAATATACCAACCCGGATCAGGGCAACCTCAATATTGCCACCACTCATACCCAGGCCCGCTACGCCCTGCCGAGGGTGATCCAGGAATTCATCAAGCGCTATCCCAAGGTCTCCTTGCACATGCACCAGGGCTCCCCCTCGCAGATCAGTGATGCGGTGGCCAAGGGTACCTCGGACTTTGCCATCGCCACCGAGGCACTGCACCTGTATGAGGATCTGGTGATGCTGCCCTGCTATCACTGGAACCGCTGCGTCATAGTGCCCAAGGGGCATCCCCTGGCCAAGGTGGAGCGGCTGACGGTGGCCCACCTGGCCCGCTATCCCCTGGTGACTTACACCTTTGGTTTTACCGGTCGCTCCGAGCTGGATGCGGCCTTCAATCGCGAGGGGTTTGAGCCGCATATCGTGTTCACCGCCACCGATGCGGACGTGATCAAGACTTACGTCAAGCTGGGGCTGGGGGTAGGGGTCATCGCCACCATGGCGGTGGAGCCGGACAAGGACACGGATCTGGTGCTGCTGGATGCCAGTCACCTGTTTGCCCACAGCACCACCAAGATCTGTTTTCGCCGCGGCATCTTCCTGCGCAGCTACATGTATGACTTCATGGAACGCTTCGCGCCCCACCTGACCCGGGAGCTGGTGGACAAGGCCCTGGCCATGAAGAGCAACTACGAAGTGGATCAGCTGTTCGAGAACATACCGCTGCCGATGCGTTAATCGCAGTCTGCCAGCTTGGCCGCCAGGCCGCCCTGGGAGGTCTCCCGGTACTTGGCGTCCATGTCTTTGCCGGTGTCGTACATGGTGGCGATCACCTTGTCCAGGCTGACCCGGGCGCCGCTTATGCGCCGCATCGCCATGCGGCTGGCGTTGATGGCCTTCACCGCTGCTATGGCATTGCGCTCGATACAGGGCACCTGCACCTGGCCACCGACCGGATCGCAGGTCAACCCCAGGTTGTGCTCCATGGCAATCTCCGCCGCCTGGCAGACCTGCTCCGGGCTGCCGCTCATCAGCTCGGTGAGCCCCGCCGCCGCCATGGAGCAGGCCACCCCCACTTCCCCCTGACACCCGACCTCGGCCCCCGACAAGGAGGCGTTCATCTTGTACAGCAGACCGACCGCCGCCGCCGTCAACAGGAAGCGACAGGCCAGCTCCGGCTCCATGGGGTGGACGAACTTGTCGTAATAGGCCAGCACCGCCGGTATGATGCCGGCGGCGCCGTTGGTAGGGGCCGTCACCATGCGACCACCGGCGGCGTTCTCCTCACTTACCGCCAGGGCGAAGCAGTTCACCCAATCCACCACCGCCATGGGATCCCGGGTCAGGGCGGTGTCGCTGCGCAGATGGCGATACAGTGGGGCGGCGCGGCGCACCACCTTCAAGGGGCCGGGCAGCAGGCCTTCGGTGTGGCAGCCCCGACGGATGCAGGCCGCCATCACCTGCCAAAGCTGCTCACAGCCGGCCTGGGTGTCGGCATCGGGCCGGAAGCTGGCCTCGTTCTGCCGCATCAGGTGGGCGATGCTGACCCCCAGGGCCTGGCAGTGATCCAGCAGGGCCTGGGCGCTGTCGAAGGGGTAGGGCACAGTCCGGCCCTGGGCCGGCGGCTGGTCAAATTCCTGTTCGGTGACGATGAAGCCGCCACCCACCGAGTAATAGGTCTGGCTAAACAGTAATGCCTCGCCGGCAAAGGCCAGCAGACGCAGGCCATTTTCATGGCGCGGTAGCGGCCGGGCATGAAACTGCAGATCGGTGGGCGCAAAGGGGATCTTGTGGGCACCCAGGGCCAGCGGCAGGGCGCCCTCTTCCTTCACCCGGGCCAGAAAGGCCGGCATGGCGTCTGTGTCCACCGTCTCGGGCAGGTAACCTGCCAGTCCCATCAGGATGGCCTGATCCGTGTGGTGGCCGCGGCCGGTGAGGGCCAGGGAGCCGTGCAGATGAGCCGCAAGGCGGGTGATCTGGTTCAGTTGCCCCTGTTGCTGCAGTGTCTCGATGAAGGCATGGGCGGCCTTCATGGGCCCCACGGTATGGGAGGAAGAGGGACCGATACCGATCTTGAAGATATCAAACAGGCTGAGCATAGGACCTCGAGGGGGCAGAGACGGCGCGCCAGGATCTGGCATCTGTAATTATTCTGCAAGTGGCAGTTTTTATCGAGTGAAGAGCCAGGATATTTTAAAAGGCTAGATATTCATTCTGTGCAGAGACGCGCAAGCTCTTGCAAGATGCGGGCGGTAGCGCCCCAGATGAGGTAGCCCTGGCGGCTGATGCCCCAGGCACTGGTGAGCTGGCCGTGGCGGACAAAGCGCCAGCGGCCATAGGCGGCGGGATCCAGCAGTTCGGTGAGGGGCAGGGTGAAGGCTTCCGCCACCTCGCCGCTGGCGGCCTGCCAGCGGGTGCCGGGGGCCAGTAGCCCCAGATAGGGAGTGATATGAAACCCGGTCACCGTATGGTAGCCCGGCAGTTGGCCCAGCAGCCGTACCGCATCGGGAGGGATGCCCAGCTCCTCATGGGTTTCCCGCAGGGCCGTAGTGCGCAGATCGCCATCGGTCGGGTCGAAGCGGCCACCGGGGAAGCTGATCTGGCCCGCATGATGGCGCAAGCTCAGGCTGCGGCGGGTCAACAGCAGCTGCAGCTGACCTTCCCGCTCCAGCAGGGGCAGCAGCACGGCGGCCGGTTTGTCCTGGGAGCGGGGGGCCACCCCCAGCTGGCTCTGGGGGCGCAGCAGATAGCGGGCCAGCCAGTGGTTTGTCATGGCCAGAGCACCGGCAATATCTTGCCCAGCTTATGAAACAGCTCGGCATATTCAGACTCCACCTGGGAGTCGGCCACTATGCCGCCGCCGGCCCACACATGCAGCCGACCGGCTTCGGCCACCAGGGTTCGGATGCAGATGCTGGTGTCGAGCCGTCCATCCTGGCTGTGATAGCCGATGCTGCCGCAGTAGAGATTGCGCCGCTGGGGCTCCAGCTCCTCAATGATCTCCATGGCGCGGATCTTGGGGGCGCCTGTGATGGAGCCGCCGGGAAAGCAGGCCCGCAGCAGATCCAGGCCGCTTAAGCCGGCCATCAGGGTGCCGGTGACGGTGGAAACCAGGTGATGCACCGCCGGGAAGGATTCGATGGCAAACAGGCTGGGCACCGCCACCGAGCCGGGCACGCAGACCCGGCCTATGTCGTTGCGCAGCAGATCCACGATCATCAGGTTCTCCGCCCTGTCCTTGGGGCTGTGACGCAGGGTCGCGGCGGCCTGGGAGTCCAAGTCGGGATCGGCGTGCCGGGGCAGGGTGCCCTTGATGGGCTTGGTCTGTACCTGAGAGCCCTCCAGGCGTAAGAAGCGCTCGGGGGAGAGGCTCAGTACGGCCGCATCGGCCAGGCGGAGGAAGGCGCTAAAGGGCGCGCGATTCACTCGGCTGAGCACCTGATAGGCTTGCCATTCATCGCCCGCATAGGGGGCATCGAAGCGCAGGGTCAGGTTGATCTGATAGCAATCGCCGGCCTGCAGATAGGCCTGCACCCGGGCGAAGCGCTCGGCATATTCGGCCTGGCTCAGGTTAGCCTGCCAGGGGCCGGTGAGCTTGCACGCGGGTTGCGGCAGCACCTGCTGGGCTTGCCACCAGGCCAGCCGGCGCTGCAGATCGGCCTGGCTGCCGCGCACCAGCAGATGGGCCACCCCCTGGTGCGGGTCGAGCACCCAGGTCCAGTCATAGATGCCGACGGCCATCTGCGGCAGTTGCAGATCGGCCTCGGCCTGTACAGGCAGGCGCTCAAACCGCCGGCCCAGATCGTAACCAAAGAGCCCCATGGCGCCACCGCTAAAGGGCCAGCCGGTCGGTACGTCATCCAGCGTGCCCAACAGCTGCGCCTGCCACTGGGCCACCAGCGCCAGGGGATCCTCGCTTGACGTCGTGATCTCACCGCGCCGGTCAATGCGGGTCATCTCCCCCTGGGTGGTCAGGGTGGCCAGCGGGTCGGCGCAGATCAGGTGATAGCGGCTGTCGACATGCTCGGAGCCGCCGGACTCCAGCAGCATGGCCCAGGGCTGGTGGGCCAGGGGAGCAAAGAAGGCAAACAGATCCCCGTCGAAGGGCAGACTCAGCGATTGCAGTGGGTAACTCATTTGTAACCTGGACAACAGAATTGGCCTCGGGATTGGTGAGGCGGGCGGCCAGAGCGTATCATAACACCGCTAAATTCATGAACTTTGTCGCCCGCGCCCCGGCCGGACGGCCACGGGAGCAATGTTATGGCAGTGATAAAACAACAGGATTTCATCGATTCCATCGCCGATGCCCTGCAATTCATCTCCTATTACCACCCGCTGGATTTCGTCCAGGCCATGACCCAGGCCTATGAGCGCGAAGAGAGCCCCGCCGCCAAGGATGCCATGGCGCAGATCCTGATCAACTCCCGCATGTCCGCCGAAGGTCACAGGCCCCTGTGCCAGGATACCGGCATCGTCACCTGCTTTGTGAAGATTGGCATGCAGGTGCAGTGGCAGGCCGAGATGACGGTGCAGGAGATGGTGGACGAGGGCACCCGTCGCGCCTACCTGAACCCGGATAATCCGCTGCGCCTCTCCATCCTGGCCGACCCGGCCGGCAGCCGCAAAAACACCCGGGACAACACCCCGGCGGTGGTGCACGTGGAGATGGTCAAGGGGGATCAGGTGGAGGTGCATATCGCCGCCAAGGGCGGCGGCTCGGAGAACAAGTCCAAGCTCGCCATGCTGGATCCATCCGATTCGGTGGTGGATTGGGTGCTCAAGACGGTGCCCACCATGGGCGCGGGCTGGTGTCCGCCCGGCATGCTGGGCATCGGCATCGGCGGCACCGCCGAAAAGGCGGCCCTGATGGCCAAAGAAGCCCTGATGGAGAGCATCGATATCCAGGAGCTCCAGGCCCGTGGGCCCGCCAATGGCGAAGAGGCCCTGCGCCTGGAGCTGTTCGACAAGATCAACCGCCTGGGGATCGGTGCCCAGGGGTTGGGAGGGCTCACCACTGTGCTGGATGTGAAGATCAAATCCGCCCCGACCCATGCGGTGGCCAAGCCCATCGCCATGATCCCCAACTGCGCCGCCACCCGGCACATTCATTTCACCCTGGATGGCTCGGGGCCAGCCCAGCTCACGCCCCCCGCCCCCTGTCCGCCTGGCCTGAGATCGCCTGGGAAGGGGCCAAGCAGGCGCGCCGGGTGCAGCTTGATGGCATCAGCAAGGAGGAGATCGCCACCTGGCAGGTGGGGGAGACCCTGCTGCTCTCGGGCAAGATACTTACAGGGCGCGATGCAGCCCACAAGCGCATCAGCGATCTGCTGGCCAGCGGCGAGCCCTTGCCGGATGGCGTGGACTTCAACGGACGCTTCATCTACTACGTGGGCCCGGTGGATCCGGTGCGCGACGAAGTGGTGGGTCCTGCCGGCCCCACCACCTCCACCCGGATGGACAAGTTCAGCCAGATGATGCTGGGGCAGTGCGGCCTGTTCGGCATGATTGGCAAGTCCGAGCGGGGCCCTGAGGCGGTGGAGGCCATCCATGCCCACGGCGCCGCCTATCTGATGGCGGTGGGGGGGGGCGGCCTATCTTGTCTCCAAGGCCATCAAGCAGGCCCGCAAGGTGGCCTTTGAAGAGCTGGGGATGGAAGCCATCTACGAGTTTGAGGTGGTGGACATGCCGGTGACGGTGGCGGTAGACGCCCGGGGCAACAACATCCACGAACTGGGCCCGGCCCACTGGCGTGCCAAGTTGCAGCCGGTGCCTATTCATGAAGTGGAGTAACCGGCGCCGCCGGCGGTGCAGACTGGCTGCCGGCTTTGCTGCAAATCTAGGCAACTGCATGGTTTTTTAAGTTTTTTGGTTGTGTTTGCCCAAGGCCTTGTCTATCATGCGCCCCGTCGTCAGCCAGTCTGATGGACCAGGCGAGATCTCACGCCTTAACCAAGAGATAAAGGTGAGGTCTCACGCCTTAAACAAGAGACCAAAAAACGGTGAGGTGTCCGAGTGGCTGCCCAAGCCAGCAAAGCTGGCATTGAGGAGAGCACGCAAGGCGTGCGACGCAGCCACAAACACACTGAACTGGAACAAGGTGAGATCTCACGCCTGAAACAAGAGATCAAAAAACGGTGAGGTGTCCGAGTGGCTGAAGGAGCACGCCTGGAAAGTGTGTATACGGCAACGTATCGAGGGTTCGAATCCCTCCCTCACCGCCACATTGAAAACCCCTGCTTTCGAGCGGGGGTTTTTCTTTATAGGTCAAAAACTTCCTGATTTCATAGCGATTTTGTGATCAACCCTTCCATCCCGACACTTCCGAGGTGGTACAAAAAGGTGGTACAAAATGAGGTCTATGAGCAACCTACTCCAAAACCGAAATGGCACATGGTACGCCCGTGTTGTCATCCCCAAAGCACTCCGCCCTGTTATCAACAAGGGTGAGATCAAGCGTTCCCTGAATACCACAAGTAAGCCACATGCCCTTCGGGCTGCCCTACCTGTGCTGGATGAGCTACATCGCCTACTAGAGGCCGCCAAGATTGATCTGGTGGTGCAGCCCCTCGACCTATCCAACGCGGCGGACTGTTGGTACAACTCGATGATAGGGTGTCTTGACGAACCGGATGTACGTGCTCGTTTCATCCCCCTACAGGATGCAGGTTCTACCATCGAGCCAGCAGATATCTTGCAGACCTTACTGGCCGATGTTGAAAGATTCCAACCGGGTATCTCCAAAAAGGACAGAGCAGCAAGGCTCGCCCGTTTCCTCACGTGGATGAAGCCTTACACTGACGAGGCACTTCGGGCATCAGGCCTCTGCCTGTTTGTCGGCTCGGCCAACTATCAGGCTCTCGCTCGGCTTCTTGCGGGTAAATTCCTACAGCTGTCGGTGGCCGTCCAGCAGAATACCCGCACTAACGCCATGCAGAGACGCATCGGCCAACCTGAGATCCCCCTCGTACCGACTGGAGCCACCACCGCCCCGCTCATGGGGACGCGTGGACTTCGCCTGTCAGCCTTGTTTGAACGCTACAAGACCACCGTCCGGCGGCGAGAGCCGAAGAAGGCCGAGGGACGCATCCTTGAGTATCAGGTGGCCGTTGATCGGTTTATCGAACTGCTAGGCGATAAAGGTATCGAGGAGATCCATAAGAGGGACGTTGCCGAGTTCCGTAATCTAATGGAGCAACTGCCAACCCGTCCCAAGCAAGATGTGTCGGCCATGCCGTTACGACAGCAGATTGCCTATGCCCAAGAGCACAACCTGCCTTGCCTGTCGGCTGCCACGGTCAAAAAGCTGGGGCGAGCCTTGTCAGCCGTGTTAGGGCTTGCGGTTGAAGATGGACTGTTAGAGTACAATCCGGCTCACGGGCTTACTTATGCAGAGACGGCGGTTAACCCACTGGCAGAGCCGGAACGCCCGTACACTGCAACGGAGCTGACGACCCTGTTCGGTTCCCCCTTGTTTGTGAGACGTACCCAGCATACCCGATTCGGGGAGGCTCACTACTGGGTGCCGCTGATGCTCTACTATACGGGGGCTCGAGCCGAGGAGATTTGCCAGCTCTACGTGGCAGACTTGATGCAGCAGGATGGCGTCTGGTCCTTCCGAGTGGCGGAGTTGCGGGAAGATCAGAGTGTGAAGAACCGCAGCAGTAACCGGGACATTCCGGTGCATCCCCATCTGCTGGCGCTTGGTCTACTGGACTATGTTCGCACCTTACCTGCTGATGGCCGCCTGTTCCCCCTGTTGCAGCCCTCTGGCCCCAAGCAGAACTACCATGTGCGGCTGGGTGTGTGGTGGCAGCGCTACTTGCGTGAAAAGCTCAGCATCGTGCGAGAAGATATTCAGCCGTTCCATAGCTTCCGGCACACCTTTATCAATTTCATGCGGGATGCAGGGGCTCGTGAGGATATCCAGAACGCCATCACGGGTCACAGCCAACACGGCGAGAGGACAGCGACAGGGCGAAATTATGGAACCTATACGTTGAGCCAAAAGCTAGCTGCTGTTGAAGCCATCCCATTGGCCCCCATCCCGGCTGATGCCGGATAAAAGGAAGCAAAGAGGCCGTAGGAGGCTGCATTGAACGTTACAGACATTTTTATCGGGCCTCCTGCACAAGGGCTTATCGATCCACGGGGTACGCTCTCGCAGATACCTGGCTTCAATGGGCGGTACAGTCAGTACGTCAGGCGGGCAATCAGCAACATCCGGCAGGTACAGGGACTTGACCTGCCAGAGGTTCCCGAACCTGATAATGGATTAGGGATGTGGACTCCCTTGCAAGCCTTGGCTGTGCTGACCTATGGCCCCAGCTCTCACCTGAACGCAGCGTTGATAGCGGAAATCGAGCGGTTGACCGGACAATCATTACCACGAGTGGAAGGTCAGAGCCGCTATGAGGCAGCGTTTTACACAGAGTACCTAGGGTCTGTTGCCGTTTTACATGGGCAACCATAGGAAGGCGCAGGCCATGGCCACCACGCTCTCGTAGTTTCTCTTGAGCTTGTCGAATCGAGAGGCCACCGCCCGGTAGTGCTTCAGCCGGGCGAAAGCGTTTTCCACCAGGTGGCGATTGCGGTACAGGCCTCTGTCCAGATTCGCGTTGCCTTTCACAGAGT
>JAJOIN010000027.1 GCA_021209335.1 Aeromonadaceae bacterium | reverse complement strand
CCTTGCCCAACGTTTCGGTGCTTCCCAAGAAGGTCGTCGAAGACATGGGCGAGGACGCCTTCGGCGAAACGCCGATCGGTTCCGGCGCCTTCGCCGTCAAGGAGTGGCGGCGCGGCGACCGCGTGATCCTGGTCAAGAACCCCGAATACTGGGACGCCGCCAACGTCAGTCTCGACGGTGTCGAGTGGATCTCCATTCCCGACGACAACACGCGCATGCTGAAGGTGCAGGCCGGCGAGATCGACACGGCCATCTTCGTGCCGTTCTCCCGCATTGCCGAGCTTCAGAAGGATCCCAACCTCAAGGTCCATCTGGACACGTCGACGCGTGAGGACCATCTACTGATCAACCACGAGCATGGGGCGCTGGCCAAGAAGGAAGTGCGCCAGGCGCTCGACATGGCGATCGACAAGAAGGCTATCGTCGATGCCGTGACCTTCGGTCTCGGCGAGGTTGCCTATTCCTATGTTCCGAAGGGCGCCCTCTACCACTACGCCGACAACCTTCAGCGGCCCTATGATCCGGAGAAGGCCAAGGCCATGCTCGCCGAAGCCGGCGCAGCCGACCTCAAGCTCAACTACATCGTCAATGCCGGCGACGAGGTCGACGAGCAGATCGCCATTCTTCTCCAGCAGCAGCTTGCCAAGGCCGGAATCACGGTGGACCTGCAGAAGGTCGATCCGAGCCAGAGCTGGGACATGCTGATCGCCGGCGACTACGACATCTCCGTCATGTACTGGACCAACGACGTGCTCGATCCGGACCAGAAGACGACCTTCGTGCTCGGCCACGACAGCAACATGAACTACATGACCCGCTATAACAATCCGACGGTCAAGGATCTGGTCGGTGCCGCGCGCGTCGAGATGGATCCGAAGAAGCGCGAGCAGATGTACATCGACCTCCAGAAGATGGCCAAGGACGACGTCAACTGGATCGATCTCTACTACAGCCCCTACCGCAACGTGTCGCGAACGAACATCGAGAACTTCGATCAGAACCCGCTTGGTCGCTTCTTCCTTGAGGACACCAAGAAGAACTGATCCGTCCTGTGAGCTGCCGCCATGCTGGCGGTGGTCGGCAGAAATGGCTCGCCTCGGCATCTCGCATGCCGGGGCGATTTCCTATCAGGTGCCACGTTCATCACCCAACCGTCATCGCGCTGTAAACGCGCTGACATCGGCGCTTTCTACCTTAGTCGGGTTTTCTCCTTTCATTTCAGGTGAGCCCGATGAAGACCCTGCTTTTGGCGTCCGTCGCCATTGTCGCTTCCGCTGCCTTTGCCAACGCCGACGAAGTCGCCTTCAGGGCAGGTGAGGTTCCACCATCAGGGGGAAGCCTCGCTGCTCGTCAAGCTCGCGCAATGCCTCGCCGGCGCCGCGCGGATAGTAGTCAAAGCGGCCGCCATCCAGCATGGGGTAGAGGCTGGCGGTCTTGACCGCCGTCACCACATTGAGCCCGGCCTCCCTGAGGATGCGGGTGTCGGTCCAGAAGCGGCCTTGACCGGCCTTGAGTCTGGCCAGCTCCTCCAGGGTGCGGATCGGGGCAAAGCGGGCCGCATCCTGCTGGCGGATCATCAGCAGGCGGTGGCCCAGCAGCCCCTTGTACAAGGGGATGCGCACCGGCAAGAGACGGCGCTCCAGATCCTGGTTGGTCGCCGCCCAGAACAGATCCAGGCCGCCGCGCTCAATCTCGGCGATACGGCTCTCGTCGTTCTGCTCCTCGGCGGCAAAGCTGAACTGGTAGGGCTCCTCGCTATAGGAGAGTGCGAGTTTGAGCAGGCCCAGTTCGTAATTTTCCTCCGGATTGGGCAGATAGGGCAGTTTCAGGCTGGTGGCCGAGGCAACGGATGCGACAAACACCAGCGCCAGCATCGTTATCAATCGCGTCATTTTTTTCTCTATCCTGTCGGGAAATATTTCAGCGTTATCAGCATGAATTAATTTCAAGTGCATCATGGTGACAAGGGGCGATATGCATCAGCACCCATATCTGCTGCGTGCGCAGCGATGAGATTGGTTCGCTATAGATGATTGGTGAAGATAGCCATCTTTGCCACTATTAGCGTGTTACATTAACAAAGAAGTATATTTTATGCGCAAAATAGGTTCCGGATGCAATGTCAAACGCCCTGATAGTGACGCGTGCCGCTCTGCCATTAAGGGTATGGCACCTGAAAGGGATTAATTCCGCAGCTTGTTTTCGGAATTGACGAAAAAGATAAATCGCTCGTCTCAGAGCTTAATGATAGCTATTTCGAATAGCACTCCAAAAATAATCTCCAAGCGATCTGACTGGCCAGCTCAAACCCCGGGTTGGTCGGCGAAGTCAGGCGGCTGGGTAGCCAAACAGGCCCGCATGGGCCTGTTTGGGTCGCGTCAGAGGCGCTTAGGCATCCAGCTTCTTGTGATAGGTGCGCTTGGTGCTGTTCATCTCCTCCAGCAGGGCCTTGGCCTCATCCAGCTTGCCGTCCTTGAGCAGGCCCAGGGCCTGATCCACCTGGCCAATCAGCTGATCCAGCCCCTGCTGGTAGGCCTGACGGTTCGGGCCGTCGGCGGCCTCGTCCTTGAACTTCTCCGGTACCTCGCCCTTGGCGTGGGTGGCGGCGGCCTTCAGCTGCTCTAAGCTGGCCTGCAGCTGGGCGGCGTCATCGGCATGGCTGGCGGCCTTGAACGCCTTGGCCATGGCTTGCATGTCCAGCTCCACCGGTGAGTCGGCCAGCACAGGGGTGCTGAACAAACCGGCGGCCAGCAGCAGGCTGGCACACAGGGCGGGCAGTGTCTGTTTCATGTGGGCTCCTTGGGGTGTGGGCTACGGCTATGAGTCTGCACTGCCAAGATTAACCAAGTATTAACAAGCTTGTCAGTCTTCTTGTGCGGTCAACGCTCCAGGTGGGCGGTTTCCCAGAAGGCGCGGATCAGGGGCTCGTCCAGCCGGCGTTTCTGCACGCACAGTCCCACGTCGAACGGCTTGAGGGCGGGGGAAACCGGCAGCAGGCGCACCTTGTCGCCCAAGGGGCTGTGGTGCAGCACCGCCTCGGGCACCAGCCCGACACCGCAGCCCAGGGCCACCATGCTGACGATGGCCTCGTTGCCTGCCACCTCGGCGTACAGGTTGGGGCGGATGCCCTTGTTCCTGAACCACTGCTCGGAGCGTTTGCGTGCCAGTCCCTGACTGGAGAGGATCAGCGGCAGCCGTTCCCAGTCCGGCTCGCCCTCCGGCAGGAAGCGGCTCACCGGGCTGGGACCACGGGGGGCGATGAACACCAAAGGGATCTTGGCCAGGCTGGTGAAGTGCAGCTTGCCCGGCAGGGCATCGGGGCGGGCGGCGATGGCCAGATCCGTCTCTTCATTGAGCACCTTCTCCATGGCCAGGGCCGGATCGCCGGTCTCCAGGCGGATTTCCAGCTGGGGGTAGCGGCCGCGAAAGCGGCTGAGGATGCCCGGCAGCAGGAAGTAACTGGCGGTCACCGAGCAGAACACCCGCAGCTGACCCTGCAGGGGTTCGTCGCCGTGGCGCAGATCCTGGCGCAGCTGCTCCCAGTCGTGGCTCAGCTGCTCGGCAAAGCTCAGCAGGCGGCGGCCGGCCGGGGTGAGGCCGACGCTGCGGTTGTCGCGCTCCAGCAGGGTGCAGCCGGTCTCTTGCTCCAGGCGCTGGATGGCGCGGCTCAGGGTGGAGGGGCTGACCGCCATGGCGTCGGCGGTGCGGGCAAAATGCAGGCTGTGGGCCAGGTGCATGAAGAGTTCGAGATGGCGCAGATCCATGGCACGCACGTTCCTTAAAATGCAACATTCCGTTCCGAATATATCATTTCAAGCAATGTTTTGCCTGGGCTATAGTGTAGCGGTTGTTGCCGGGAGCCTCCCGGCACGAAAATTCCAACTTATCTGTCAGAGGGAGCTGCCGAGATGGGCACCAACTACTTCAACACCCTGAACCTGCGTCAACAACTGGCCCAACTGGGCAAGTGCCGTTTCATGAGCCGTGACGAATTCGCCAACGAGTGCGACTTCCTCAAGGGCAAGAAGGTCGTCATCGTCGGTTGCGGCGCTCAAGGTCTGAACCAGGGTTTGAACATGCGTGACTCCGGCCTGGACGTTGCCTACGCCCTGCGTGCCGAAGCCATCGCCGAGAAGCGCAAGTCCTTCCAGCAGGCCTCCGCCAACGGCTTCAAGGTGGGTACCTATGAAGAGCTGATCCCCACCGCCGACCTGGTGGTCAACCTGACCCCGGACAAGCAGCACACCAGCGTGGTCAAGGCTGTGATGCCGCTGATGAAGCAAGGCGCCGCCCTGGGCTACTCCCACGGTTTCAATATCGTGGAAGAAGGCACCCAGGTGCGTAAGGATCTGACCGTGGTCATGGTGGCACCCAAGTGCCCCGGTACCGAGGTGCGTGAAGAGTACAAGCGCGGCTTTGGTGTGCCGACCCTGATCGCCGTGCACCCGGAGAACGATCCCAAGGGCGAAGGCATGGCCATCGCCAAGGCCTGGGCTGCCGCCACCGGTGGTCACCGCGCCGGTGTGCTGGAGTCTTCCTTCGTGGCCGAGGTGAAGTCTGACCTGATGGGCGAACAGACCATACTGTGTGGCATGCTGCAAGCCGGTTCCATCGTCTGCTACGAGAAGATGGTGGCCGAAGGCATCGAGCCGGGCTATGCCGGCAAGCTGCTGCAGTTCGGTTGGGAAACCGTCACCGAGGCCCTGAAGCAGGGCGGCATCACCACCATGATGGATCGCCTGTCCAACCCCGCCAAGTTGAAGGCCTTCGAACTGGCCGAGGCCATGAAGGGTCTGCTGCGTCCGCTGTTCGAGAAGCACATGGACGACATCATCGGCGGCGCCTTCTCCTCCGGCATGATGGCCGACTGGGCCAACGACGATGCTAAGCTGCTGGGCTGGCGTGAAGAGACCGGCAAGAGTGCCTTCGAGAACGCCCCGGCCTTCTCCGGCCAGATCGCCGAGCAGGAATACTTCGACCACGGCATCCTGATGGTGGCCATGGTCAAGGCGGGTGTGGAGCTGGCCTTCGAAACCATGGTGGCCGCCGGCATCATCGAAGAGTCCGCCTACTACGAGTCGCTGCACGAGCTGCCGCTGATCGCCAACACCATCGCCCGTAAGCGCCTGTACGAGATGAACGTGGTGATCTCCGACACCGCCGAATACGGTAACTACCTGTTCGCCAACGCCGCCGTGCCCTTGCTGCGCGAGCACATCATGCCCAAGGTGGGTCTGGATGTGATCGGCAAGGGGCTGGCCGCCAAGGACAATGGCGTGGACAACCTGGTGCTGGTGCAGGTGAACGAGGCCATCCGTAACCACCCCATCGAGCAGGTGGGCAAGGTACTGCGTGGCTACATGAAGGACATGAAGCGTATCGCCGTCGGCGGCTAAGCCAACCGATTTTTCCCTCAGGGGCCTGCGGGCCCCATAAAGCACCCCAAAAGGGTCCCATTAACCGCCTTATCCAGGCGGTTTTTTTCTGCCCGCGCGGCGACTGGGAGACAGTTGGCGCCAGATCACAGCAGGCTCCCCCCTTTTTGTTAGGAATAGTTATCAATCACTGTTGATAACCATTCCTATTTCTTTTTATACTGCAGCTTCCCCAATAGGGCCCCGAGCCCGACCCTCGACAATAAAGACAAGGAATAGGTGTATGTCTGAGTTTGCCGGCGCGGCCAACCGCCTGCGTATTGCCCCCCTGACCCGAATTCTGCGCGCCCTCTGGTGGACCCCGAGTCTGCTGCTGACGGCGCCGCTGCAAGCCGACGAGGCGAGTGAACTGCCCGCCGTGGTGGTGAGCGAGCAGGCGGCGGAGGGGGTGACCCAAGGCTCCGGCTCCTATACCGGCGGCACCAGCAGTACGGCCACCAAGCTGCCCCTGACCCAGCGGCAGACGCCCCAAGCGGTGACAGTGGTGACCCGGGAGAAGATGGACGACTTCGCCCAGCACGACATCAACCGGGTGCTGGACTTGGTGCCCGGCGTGACGGTGGAGCGCATCGAGACCGACCGTAGCTACTACACCTCCCGCGGCTTCGACATCACTAACTTCCAGGTGGACGGCGTGGGGCTGCCCCTGATCAACGGCAACCTCAACGGCGATCTGGATACCGCCATCTACGACCGGGTGGAGGTGCTGCGCGGCGCCAACGGCCTGATGAGCGGGGCCGGCAACCCGTCTGCCACCGTCAACCTGGCGCGTAAACGCCCGACCCATGAGACGCAAACCGCCATGAGCTTCACCGGCGGCTCCTGGGACCAGCGGCGGGTGGCAGCCGATGTCGCCGGCTCCCTGGTTGACTCCGAGGCGGTGCGGGGCCGCGTGGTGCTGGTGAAGGAGAACAGTGAGTCCTACCTGGATCGCTACGCCAAGGACAAGGCCACCCTGTATGGCATTGTCGAGGCGGATCTGGCCGATGGCACCCTGCTGACCCTGGGCGCCCACTATCAGCACAACGACGCGGATAGCCCGCTGTGGGGGGCCCTGCCGCTTTACTACAGCGACGGCTCCGCCACCGACTACGATACCAGCACCAGCACCAGCACCGACTGGGGCTACTGGAACGTAGAGAAGCAGAACTACTTCATCGAGTTGACTCGGGCCCTGGCCCACGGCTGGCAAGGCAAGCTGGCCTACAACTTCTTCTCCACCCAGCAGGATGCCCAGATGTTCTACGTCTACGGCACCCCCAACCAAGACAGCAGCAACGGCAGCGGCCTGTACAGCTACCCCAGCCAGTACGGTCAGGACTATAAGCAGCACGTGGTGGATCTGTATGCCAGCGGCCCGCTGCAACTGGCCGGCCGTGAGCACCAGCTGGTGGGCGGCCTGCAATACGCCCGGGATCGGGTGCAGGAGCTCTCCTGGTACGGCAATGACATCGGCACCGAAATTGCCGATCTGGATAGCTGGGACGGCAGCTACACCAAGCCATCGTTTGATGCCTACTCCCTCTCCAGTGACTGGGATCGGCAGCAGCTCAGTGCCTATCTGGCCGGCCGCTTCAGCCTGACCGAGGCCCTGCACTGGACCCTGGGGAGCCGCCTGGCCAGCTATGAGAGCACAGGCGTCAGCTATGGTGCGGCCCGCGCCAGTAAGGCCAGTGGCAAGTTCCTGCCTTATACCGGCCTGGTGTATGACCTGACCGAGCAGCTGTCACTCTATGCCAGCTATGCCACCATCTTCACCCCGCAAACCGAAGCCGATGCCAATGGCGATCCCCTGGATCCCATGGAAGGCGCCAGCTACGAGGGGGGCGTCAAGGGGGAGTTCTACCAGGGTCGCCTGAACACCACCGTCTCCCTGTTCCGTTCCGAGCAGGATAACGTGGCCGAGGCAGCCGGTACCCGGCCGGGCAGCACAGACACCTACTACCGCGGTGTGGATGGGGTGACCAGCCAGGGCTACGAGCTGGAAGCCAGCGGTGAGCTGCTGCCCAACTGGCAGCTGGCCGGCGGTTACACCCAGCTGTCGATTGAAGATGCCGATGGCAGCAAGGCGCTGACCTATGTGCCCCGCCAACTGGTCAAGCTGGCCACCAGCTACCAGATCCGCGATCTCAAGCTGGGCGCCGCCCTCAAGTGGCAGGGTGACATCTACCGCACCAGCAGCATCAACAGCGAAATCCGGCAGAAGCAGTACGCCCTGCTGGATCTGATGGCGCGCTACCAGTTCACCCCCAACGCCTACCTGGCGCTGAACATCAACAACGTCACCGATGAGAAGTACATCAACAGCCTGTACTGGGAACAGGGCTACTACGGCGCGCCCCGCAGCCTGGCGCTGACCGCCGGTTTGACCTTCTAAGGTGATTGGCGTGGCGCGACTGAGCTTCACTCCCGCCCCCCGTCTGAGCGCCGAGGCCTGGCG
>JAJOIN010000093.1 GCA_021209335.1 Aeromonadaceae bacterium | reverse complement strand
GCATAGCCGCCCGGGGAGAGCCGCAGCCCCACCCGCTCACCACCGATCTGCCGGCTCACTGCATCGACGATCGCCAGGGCGAAGCGCGCCATCTTCTGCGGTGTGCCGCCATAGCCATCCTGGCGCAGGTTGGTTTCGTGGTGCAGGAACTGGTCGATGAGATAACCGTTGGCACCGTGGATCTCCACGCCATCGAAGCCGGCCTCCCGGGCGTTGGCTGCCGCCTGGGCATATTGCTCCACCAACTCGGCAATTTCGGCCTCACTCAGGGCGCGGGGCAACTCGTAGTGCAGCTCGCGCATCCGCGGCAAGCTGCCCTCCCAGGCTACCGCCGACGGCGCCACCGGGGTCTGGCCATGGAAAAAGGAGTGGGAGATCCGCCCCGTGTGCCACAGCTGGGCGAAGATCTTGCCGCCCTGGGCATGGACGGCATCGGTCACCCGCCGCCAGCCGGCGATCTGTTCGGCACTGTAGATGCCGGGGGTGTTGGGATAGCCCTGGCCGTCGGGCCGAATGATGGTGGCTTCGGAGATGATGAGCCCCACCTGGGCGCGACGGGCATAGTAGTCGGCCATCTGCTGGGTGGGCACCAGACCGGGGCCGGCCATGCAGCGGGTCAAGGGGGCCATCAGGATACGGTTGGCCAGGGTCAGGGTGTCGTTGAGGGCATAGGGTTCGAGCAAGACGGCGTTCATGAGTCACTCCAGACTTTTTCTTGAACGGTCATTCAAGTTCTTTTGCTACCGATTTGCAACCTGTTTTTGAATGGTTGTTCAAGAAACTTGGTGGCCCTTGTGGTCTGGCGTACACTAGCCGCAGCAAGAGGAGACACCATGCGCAGTGCCGAATTCGATCGTCAGCATGTGTTGCAACAGGCCATGGCCCTGTTCAGCACCAAAGGCTATGCCAAGACCACCATGCAGGAGCTGGTCAGCGCCACCGGCCTGCACCCGGGCAGCCTGTATGCCGCCTTTGGCAACAAGCGCGGCCTGCTGACCGCCGTGGTGGAGCATTACATCGACACCAAGCGCGCGCGCCGCCACGCCTGCCTGGCCGACGGCGATGCCCTGGCCGGCATCGCCGCCTACATGAATCAGGTGGTGAGCGATACCTTGAGCGGTGCCTGCCTGTTGGTGCGCACCCTGATGGAGTTGGCCGAACAAGACTCCGCCTTGCAGGCGCAGATCCAGGGCAACTACCAGGAGGTCGCCGCCGATCTGCAGGCCAGCTTGCGCCGCGCCCAGCAGCAGGGCCTGCTGGCGATGGACGCCGATCTGGCCATGCTGACCACCTGGCTGACGGTCACACTGCAGGGGCTCATCACCGCCGCCCAGTGCAAGCGCGGCCCAGACGAGCTTGGCCGGGTCATTGCCCTGCAGATCCAGGCGCTGCGCCAGGGCGCCGCCGCGCCATAAGCCGCCAGACTCCCTCGCCGCCCAGCAGGGCCACCGCCAGCCAGATGGGACCATAGGTCCACCACTGCTCGGCATTGAGGCTCTCACCCAGCAGCAGCGCAGCCAGCACCAGCAGCACGGGCTCCACGTAGCTCAGCAGGCCAAACAAGGGCAGGCTCAGCCGCTCACCGGCCAGCATCATGCACGACAAGGCCAGGGCGCTGATAAAGCCGAGCCCCAGGATGAGGCCGACCAGGCGCCCGCCCTGCCACAGCTCAGCCGGGCTGTGCTGGGCCGCAAACCAGAGCGCCACCGGCAGGCTCAGCAGCAGATCCCACCACAATCCCCCCAGGGACGGGATGGCGCGCCAGCGGCGCAGGGCAAAGTAGACGGGATAGCCCAGGCAGACGAGCCAGGTGGGCCAGGCCAGAGCGCCGGCGCCTAACAGCGCATGCCCGACCCCCACGAGTGCCAGGCCGCAGGCCAGCCATTGGGGCCGGGAGACGGGATCGGCAAACAGCAGCCGACCGGTGAGCACCAGGGTCAGGGGCAGCAAGAAGTAGCCCAAGGAGACCGCCAGCCCCTGGCCATTGACCGGTGCCCAGAGAAACAGCCACAGCTGCACCCCCAGCATGGCCGCCGAGGCGACAAGCCACAGCCCAGTGCGCCAACCCCCCAATGCCAGCCGCCGCCCTATCTGCACCACCTGGCCCCAGCGGCCGCGCACCAGCAGCAGCAGGGTCAGAAACGGGAAGGTCAACAGCACCCGCCAGCCGTAGATGGCCTCCCCGGAAAGCGGCTGCAACCAGCTGGTGTAGTAATACAAGAAGGCAAACAACACAGAACCGATCAACGAAACAGCCACACCCACCACGACACCTCCGTGCACCACACCGCCTAAGGGGCAAGAAGCCGCCATCATAGGCTCGCCGGCCGCATCTTGCTGGAATTTTTGCCGCCACGCTCACCGCATCCCCCCTCGCCGCACCACTTAAGGGGATGAGCGCCGCGCAATTGCACCAGACAGGCGCAACCCTAGACTGCAATGCCCAGCGTCTGGCGACATAGGGTGACGGCATGTTTTGTGCTATCTGCACAAAGGCAAGTAAGGGACGCTGCGCAGTGCGAACAAGCCATCGCCGCCGGAGGCCGGCTCGCCTGCCCCTGGCATGGCGGTTGCGTGACCGGCCCCGGCGCATTGGGGCGCCGATCCATTAAAGGAAGCCAGATATGGAACAATCCGATTATCCGTTGAGCGAAGTGCCCAACGAGGCACGCAAGGGACTGCTCTCCACCGCCGTGGTGCTGCTGGGCTTTACCTTTTTCACCGCCACCATGTGGGCCGGCGGCTCCTTGGGCAAGGCCTTCAGCTTTGGTGAGCTGATGGGGGTCATTCTGCTGGGCAACCTCTTGCTGGGCGCCTACGCCGCCACCCTGGCCTATATCGCCGCCAAGAGCGGCCTCAACTCTGTGCTGATGGGGCGCTTGTGCTTTGGCGAGGTGGGCAGCAAGCTCTCCGACGTCATCCTGGGCTTCACCCAGATTGGCTGGTACGCCTGGGGCGCCGCCACCATAGTCGAGGTGCTGGTGAAGACCACGGGGCTGAGCCCGGCCTGGAGCACCCCGCTTATCATCTTCTTCGGCCTGGCCTTTTGCATCACCGCCATGGTGGGTTACCGCGGCCTGGACTGGCTTTCGCGCATCGCCGTGCCGCTGATGATGCTGTTTATCCTCATCAGTATGTATACGGGCCTCAGCCAGATCGGCGGCCTGGGCGGCCTGATGGGGCAAAGCCCCAGCGAGCAGATGAGCCTGGCCTCCGCCATCACCGTCATCATAGGCACCTTCGTCAGTGGCGGAACTCAAGCCACCAACTGGAGCCGCTTCGCCCGCACCCCCAAGATAGCCGTACTGGCCACCCTGGCGGCCTTCTTCGTCGGCAATGGCCTCATGGTGCTGACCGGTGCCCTGGGCAGCCTCATCTACCAGCAGGCGGACATAGTGGACGTCATGCTGGCCCAGGGCTTCGTGGTGCTGGCGGTGCTGATGCTGTTCCTCAACATCTGGACCACCCAGGACAACACCATCTACAACTTCGCCGTGGCCGGCTGTAACCTGCTGCGCACCGACAAGCGCCGCTTGATGACCCTGGGGGGGGGCGGCCATCGGCACCCTGCTGGCCTTAGGCGGCATGTACAACCTGCTGATCCCCTTTTTGGTGTTGCTGGGTACCTTCATCCCGCCCATCGGCGGCGTCATCATGGCGGACTTCTGGCTCAAGCATAAGGGGCAGTACCCGCGCCTGGCCCAGGCCAGGCTGCCGGCCTTCAACTGGTGTGGCCTGCTGGCCTACGCCCTGGGCTCAGTGGCAGCATACAGCTCGCCCCTGCTGCCGCCTGTGGTGGGCGTGGCGGTGGCCGTGCTGGCCTACGCTGTGCTGCTGCGGCTGCCACTGGCCAGCCCGGCCCTGGCGGTCAAGGAAGGCTGAGGCAAGGTCATGACGATTCGCTGCGCCGACATCCCCCACCTGCCCGGCCTGGAGAGCATCCGCCTGCGGGCCGGCCTGCAGGGCTCGCAACAGCCCATCCGCTGGCCCTATGTGGTGGAGAATGACACCCTGGCCCCCTGGGTGCAGGGGGGTGAGTTGGTGTTTGTCACCGGCATCAACCACAGGCGCAGCGAAGAGAACCTCAGGCAGCTCATTCACGACGGGGTAGCGCGGCAGGTGGCGGGCATGGTGATCCTCACCGGGCCCGAGTACATCAAGGCGATCCCGGGTTCTGTGCTGGCGCTGGCCAACCAGCTGAATTTTTGTCTGCTGGAGCAGCCGTATGCCCTCAAGATGGTGCTGGTCACCGAGGTGATCAGCAATGCCATCGTGCAGGACAACCTGCTGGGCCAGTCGGTGCGGCTGTTCCTCGCCCGCCTCATCAACGGCTTTGCCGAGGCGCCCGAGCTTATTCATCTGCGGGCCGGCGAGCTGGGGCTGTCTGACCGGCAGCCGTATGTGGTGCTGGCTCTGCGGGCGGAGCGGCAGGAGAGCCCTGCCTGCCACCGGCGGTGCTGTGCTCCACCGCCGCCAGCAGCTGGAGCAGGCGTTGGCGGACTGGCTGCAGCGCCGGCATGTGGCTTGGCCCGTGCTGGGGCAGGATCAGGATCTGCTGGCCCTCTGGCCCACCCAGGAGGGCGGCGCCACCGCCCTGGAAGGTGAGCTGCGCCAGGCGCTGACCCAGCTGATGCGCCAGTTTCCGGATCTGCAACTCACCCTGGGGGTCAGCGAGCTGACACCGGATCTGGGTCAACTGGCGGCAGCCGTGGAACAAGCCCGCCAGGCGGTGCAATTTGGCCAGCAGGCCGGCAGTCCGCTGTTTTTCTCCGAACAGCTGGGCATAGCCCGGCTGTTTGCCGCCATCCCACAACGCCAGCTGCTGGCCCAGTTCTGCCGGGAACAACTGGGGCCCTTGTGCTTTGCCCAAGCCGGACAAGCCCGTGAGCTCAAACAGACCCTCAGCCAGTACCTCAACCAGCTCCACAATCAACAGGAGGTGGCCCAGCAGTTGGGGATCCACCGCAACACCCTGAGTTATCGACTAAAACGAATAGAGCAACTGACAGGCCGCAGCCTGAGCGACCCCTTCAGCCGCCTTAACTTGCAAAATGCCCTGCTGATAGAGCAGCTCTTGTTGCAGCATCATCATATTCATCAGGCCCAGGTCTGACCGACACCCGCGAGGTTCCTATGCAAATCATCAACGCCCGGCTGCGCCATCAGGCGGCGCTTCATACCCTCACCATGGTCGACGGGCGCTTCACCGCCATCGAGGCACAAGCCCAGCCGCTGACTCCTCAGCCCGGCCAATACGATGCCCAGGGCCTGCTGGCCTGCGCCCCCTTCGTCGAGCCCCATATCCATCTGGATGCCGCCCTCACCGCCGGCGAGCCCAACTGGAACCAAAGCGGCACCCTGTTCGAAGGCATAGAGCGCTGGGCCGAGCGCAAGCCCCTGCTGAACGAAGCCGACATCCGCCGCCGGGTACACGAGACACTGGAGCTGCTGATCGGCCAGGGGGTGCAGCATGTGCGCACCCATGCCGACATCTCGGATCCCAGCCTGGTCGGTCTCAAGACCCTCTGTGCCCTGCGGGATGAGCTAAAAGAGAAGATCCACCTGCAGGTAGTGGCCTTCCCTCAGGAGGGACTGCTCTCCTATGAGGGCGGCCTGGCGCTGATGGAAGAGGCCATCGAGGTGGGGGCCGACGTCATCGGCGGTATCCCCCATTTTGAGTACACCCGGGAGCTGGGGGTGGCCTCCATGCAGCAGGTCATCGCCCTGGCAGTCAAGCATGACAAGCTGGTGGATGTGCACTGTGACGAGACGGACGACGGCCAGTCGCGCTTTTTGGAGGTGCTGGCCTACGAGAGCCTGAAGGCGGGGCTGGGCCCCCGGGTCACCGCCAGTCACACCACCGCCATGCACTCCTACGACAACGCCTACTGCTCCAAGCTGTTCCGCCTGCTCAAGCGCGCCGATCTCAACTTCATCGCCTGCCCCACCGAGAGCATCCACCTGCAGGGCCGCTTCGACAGCTATCCCAAGCGCCGGGGCGTCACCCGGGTCAAGGAGCTGGACAAGGCAGGCCTCAACGTCTGCCTGGGCCAGGACTCCATCTTCGATCCCTGGTACTCCCTGGGCAACGGCAAGCTGCTGCGCACCCTGGATTTTGGCCTGCACATCTGCCAGATGATGGGTCACCAGGACTTCAGCCGGGCGCTGGACTTCATCACGGACCACAGTGCCCGCACCTTGCAGATCGCCGATTACGGCATCGCCGTGGCAAGCCCGGCAACCTCATCCTGCTGGACGGCGAAGACGACTACAGCGTGCTGCGCCGCCAGGGGGACGTGCGGCTGTCGGTGCGCCAGGGCCAGATCATCGCCGAGCGCCCGGTCGCCGCCCTGCTGACCCCGCCCTGGCTAGGGAGTTAGCGGGGCTCGCCGCCCCGGCCAGTCAGCAAGAGGCCGCGACCACGCCAGCATGATAATCAGTGACCATAGATGAACAATTAACTATAGTTAACCACATATCTGGACAGCCTTAGGAGTAAGGGGTTATGCGCGATGCAGCCTTGGCTCAACAGCATACCAAGCCGGTAGACCCGAGCCTTGCCCTGCCTGCCGTGTTCAACATCCTGGATAAGTGGCAGTGCAGCAATGAAGAACAGCTTGCCTTGCTGGGGATAGAGTCTCGCACAACCTTGAACAGCTACAAGAAGTGCAAAGGCAACCAGCGCCTGAACCGGGACACCCTAGAGCGGATGAGCTACATCCTCAACATCCACAAGAGCCTGCGCATCCTCTTCACCGCAGAAGAGAGCGTCTATGGCTGGGTGCGCAAGGCAAACAGCCATCCCTTCTTTGCCGGCCGCAGCGCCATGGAGATCATGCGCCATGGCCGGGTGGCCGACTTGTACGAGGTATCCAAGCGGCTGAGCGCCTGGCGTGGAGGCCAGGCCTGATGACCCAAGCGCCCAAGGTGAGCCTGCAAGGCCAGGCCTGTTACCGGATCATCCCCAGCAAGTACCCACCGATTGACCTGTATGACGATGTGGCCTCCGCCGACGAGCTGGAGGCCATCTTCTATGTGGAGTCCCTCACCAACCCGCGCCTGCTTGAAGAAGCGGGGGATCTGAGTCGGGTGCCTAAAGAGGACTGGCTGGTCGATGTTGCCCATGCCAGCTTCGCCATGGCCGCCTTCACCCATATCAACCCGGAAGGCGCCCGTTTTACCACCGGGGACTTTGGCGGCTACTACTGCGCCCCCCGGCTGGAGACGGCCATCAAAGAGACCATCCATCACCAGGAACGGCTGATGGGCTACACCAACGAGCCGGCCCAGCGCCTGCAAATGCGCACCCTCTTTGCCTGCTTCACCGCTGAGCTGAGCGACATCCGGGCCGACGAATACCTCAGCAGCCACCTCTACAACCCCACCGACTACCGCCACAGCCAAGCCTTTGCCAACCAGCAGCGGGAGCAAGGCGCCGATGGCCTGCTCTACCGCTCCGTGCGCCACGCCGGCCACGACTGCTATGTGCTCTATCGCCCCAGGCTGATCACCGAGATCTGCCAGTCAAAGCACTTCGACTACTGCTGGAACGGCACCGCCATCACCCATGTGATCGAGCTGACGCTGTTTAGTTGAGCCAAGGTCAAAAAGAGTTGTCATGCGACAGATTATTGCATGTCGTCTGTGTACCACATCGACACTGATGTGGCTGAGGTAACGTCATGCCAGCGGCGCCACAAGCCGTGAATCATCAATACACTACAGTGGTATCCATCTGTTTTTCAATGAATTTTATAAAAAACATGTTTTTTTGTACCAAATATCAACCTGTAGATGGCGATATGGCTTGCTCTCAATTTGTACGCATCACTTGAGTCACCCGCTATCTGAAAACAGCTAGCACCAGAAGAAACCAACAGCACAGCACTGATGAAAAGTGAGAGGCGATACATGACCCCAAAGCAAACAACCCGGCGCACAGGCCGGGTTGTCTGTTCAATCATGGTGCGGAAGGTGGGACTTGAACCCACACGCCAAAGGCGCCAGAACCTAAATCTGGTGCGTCTACCAATTTCGCCACTTCCGCAAAAGGCGGGTTGCCGTTGACGACGACAACCTAAAAGATG
>JAJOIN010000089.1 GCA_021209335.1 Aeromonadaceae bacterium | reverse complement strand
CGGAGCGGCTCACCTTCGACATCCAAGTGAGGCTGCGGTCGTGGCTGCGATAGAGGCAGTAGTCAAGCAACGGCTCCAGCACCCCTGCTGGTGTCAGCAAAGCGGGGATCTCAGTGCAGGCGCCCGTGGCATCGGTATAGACGCCAGCCTTGACGGTTACGAACATTTCATCACCTTCTGCGTGGTTCAGTTTCCGCCAGCTTCAACACTTTGCACCTTCTGCTCAAGCAACTCAGCTTTCACGGACAGTCTGCTGCTGGACTCCACTTACACTACAACCGTTACCTTATTGATTCCACATGAAATGTATAATCATGGAATAGCTTTACACATCTTGAAATAAAGAAATGCCCCTGCAAGAGGGGCATTCATTAGGAATCACAACTTAAAGACCTCTACGATGTATTCCTAGTTGGGGGGAATAATCATTGCCGGCGTTTTTTATTGGGCGGGGTTCACTCCAGATCCAGGGGCTCCGGCGAGAGGATGATGCCGGTGGTGTCGGCATACAGGTGATCCTCGGGCAGGAAAGTGACGCCGCCGAAATTGACCGGCAGGTCGGTATCGCCGGTGTCCTCGTCATCGGCGCCCACCGGAATGGCCGCCAGGGCCTGCAGGCCCAGCTCCAGTTCGGCCAGGGCATCTACCTCCCGCACGCTGCCGTAGCAGACGATGCCTTCCCAACCGTTATCGGCCGCGGTGGCGGCGATCTCGCCGTCGATCAGGGCGCGGCGCAGGGAGCCGCCGCCATCGATCAGCAATACCCGACCTTCACCGGGCTCTTTGACCAGCTCACGGATCAGGCCATTGGCCTCGAAGCATTTGACGGTGGTGATGACGCCGCCGAAGGAGGGACGTCCGCCGAAGGTGGTGAACATGGGTTCGACCACGTCGACCAGGTCGGCATAGGTATCGCAAAGTTCTGAGGTGTTGTATTCCATGCTGATGGCACCGCGGGTGGCTGCAGGAGGCACCAGTATAAGTAGCCCGGCTGGTAAATAAAACCAAAATCCGGGCAACTTGGGATCCGGATGGGCGGTTGTACCGCCCAACGGCAGCATCAGAGGATGAAGCGGCTGAGGTCCTCGTCTTCGATCAGCTTGCCCAGGTGGGCATTGACGTAGTCGGCATCGATGCGGTGGCAATGACCGGCCTGATCCGAGGCTTCGAAGGAGATCTGCTCCATCAGCTTCTCCATCACGGTATGCAGGCGGCGGGCGCCGATGTTCTCGGTGCGCTCGTTCACCTGCCAGGCGGCCTCGGCGATGCGGCGGATGCCGTCCGGGGTGAACTCCACCTCCACCCGCTCGGTGGCCATCAGCGCCTGGTACTGCTCGGTGAGGGAGGCATTGGGCTCGGTGAGGATGCGCTCGAAGTCGTCTGTGCTCAGGGCCCCCAGCTCCACCCGGATGGGCAAGCGACCCTGCAGCTCGGGGATCAGATCCGAGGGCTTGGCGATCTGGAAGGCGCCGGAGGCGATGAACAGGATATGGTCGGTGCGCACCATGCCGTGCTTGGTGGTGACGGTACAGCCTTCCACCAGCGGCAGCAGATCCCGCTGCACCCCTTCGCGGGAGACGTCGGGGCCGCTGCTCTCGCCGCGCTTGCAGATCTTGTCCACCTCGTCGATGAAAACGATGCCGTTATTCTCCACCGCGGCGATGGCCTGGGTCTTGAGCTCCTCGGGGTTCACCAGCTTGGCGGCCTCCTCCTCGATGAGCTGCTTCATGGCCTCCTTGACCTTCACCTTGCGGCTCTTCTTCTGGCCCTGGCCCAGGTTCTGGAACAGGCCCTGCAGCTGCTGGGTCATCTCCTCCATGCCGGGGGGCGCCATGATCTCCACCCCCAGCTGCGGGGCGGCCAGCTCGATGTCGATCTCCTTGTCGTCCAGCTCCCCCTCCCGCAGCTTCTTGCGGAAGATCTGCCGGGTGTGGTTGTTGCTGTCGCTCTTCTCCGCCTGGCCCCAGCCGTCCCGTGGTGGCGGCAGCAAGGCGTCCAGGATCCGCTCCTCGGCGGCTTCGCTGGCGCGCATCTGGAACTTGGCCATCTGCTGCTCCCGGGTCATCTTCACCGCCATGTCGGTGAGATCCCGGATGATGGAGTCCACCTCCTTGCCCACGTAGCCCACCTCGGTGAACTTGGTGGCCTCCACCTTGATGAAGGGGGCGTTGGCCAGCTTGGCCAGGCGGCGGGCGATCTCGGTCTTGCCCACCCCGGTGGGGCCTATCATCAGGATGTTCTTGGGGGAGACCTCGTGGCGCAGATCCTCGGTCAGCTGCATGCGGCGCCAGCGGTTGCGCAAGGCGATGGCCACGGCGCGTTTGGCGTCGGCCTGACCAATGATGTGGCGATCCAGCTCATGGACTATCTCGCGGGGGGTCATTTCGGACATGGGGAACTCCTTGGCTCAGGCGGAATAGTCCAGCACTTCGATGGTCTGGAAGTTGTTGGTGAAGACGCAGATGTCGCCGGCGATGGTCAGTGCCTTCTCGACGATGCTCTTGGCATCCAGCTCGGTGTTCTCCAGCAGGGCGCGGGCGGCGGCCTGGGCGTAGTTGCCGCCGGAGCCCATGGCAATCAGATCCTGCTCCGGCTGCACCACGTCACCGTTGCCGGTGATGATGAAGGACTTGCTGGCATCGGCCACCGCCAGCATGGCCTCCAGGCGGCGCAGGGCGCGGTCGGTGCGCCACTCCTTGGCCAGGGAGACGGCGGCGCGCTCCAGGTTACCCTGGTGAGCCTGCAGCTTGGCCTCGAAACGTTCCAGCAGGGTGAAGGCATCGGCGGTGCCGCCGGCAAAGCCGGCCAGCACCTTGCCGTTGTAGAGTCGGTGTACCTTGCGGGCGTTGCCTTTCATCACTGTGTTGCCGAGGGAGACTTGGCCATCCCCGCCCAGCACCACCTGACCGTTGCGGCGTACAGAAACTATGGTTGTCACGTTGGACCTCGCTTGGCAGGACCGGCCGTGGCCGGTCAGTAGGGTATGCCAAGCAGGATGGGGATGGGGGGCGGGCTTTTCAAGGCTACCAGAGCCAGATGCCGCACTCCTGCACCACCTTGGCGTTGCGCAAGGTGTTCATGTCGGTCTGGGCGGCGCGGCGGCCCTGGTAGGGACCCAGCACCACCCGGTACCAGGTGCCGTTTGCGCCGTCGCTGCGCTTGACCTGGGCGCTGATGCCGGCGGCCAGGGCGATCTTCACCTTCATCTCATTGGCCTGATCGGCGCTACGGAACGAGCCGCACTGCATCTGGTACTGAGGCTCGGGCTTGGCGGGATCCTCCGGCTTGGGCTCCGGCAGATCGACCTTGACCTCCTTGTTCTCCAGCAGGGTCATGTAGTCGAACTTTTCCTTGGCTGGCCGCTGCTCCTCGATGGGTTTGGGCTTGGGCGGCTGGCTGGCCTGGGCATCGGCCGCCGCCGGCTCCGGGGCATTCCCCTGGATGCTGTAGAGAAAGAAGCCAAAGCCCAGCAGCAGGGCGGTGACCAGTATGCCCAGCAGCCAGGGGATGCGACGAGGCGGCGGCGCTGCACGCCGGGGGGCGCTACGGCTGCTGCGTTTGCGTTTGGCCGGACGGCTGCGGACGTAATCCCGGTTCATGGGTTACATGCGCTCCAGCACCTTGATACCCAGCAAGGCCAGGCCCTGTTGCAGTACCCGGGCGGTGGCCTGACACAGGGTCAGGCGGCTGGCCTTGAGCTCGTCACTCACCCCGTCCTTGTTGATGGGGCAGGCTTCGTAGAAGCTCATGAACAGGCCGGACAGCTCGTAAAGGTAGAGGCACATCAGGTGCGGCATGCCCTTGGCGGCCACGCCCTGTACCGTCTCGTTAAACTTGAGCAGCTTGTTGGCCAGGGCCTCCTCGGCAGCCTCTTCCAGCACCACAGGCCCACCGGCCAGGGAGCCGGCCCGGCGGAAGATAGACTGGATCCGGGTGTAGGCATACTGCAGGTAGGGGGCCGTGTTGCCCTCGAAGGCCAGCATGTTGTCCCAGTCGAAGATGTAGTCCGTGGTGCGGTTCTTGGACAGATCGGCGTACTTCACCGCGCCGATGGCCACGGCATGCACCACCTCGGCCCGCTCGGCGTCGGACAGATCGCTGTCGCGCTGGGCCATCAGTTCGCTGGCGCGCTGCTCGGCCTCATCCAGCAGATCGGCCAGCTTGACGGTACCGCCGCTGCGGGTCTTGAACGGCTTGCCGTCCTTGCCCAGCATCATGCCGAAGGCGTGGTGCTCCAGGGAGACGGCTTCCGGCACGTAGCCGGCCTTGCGGGCTATGGTCCAGGCCTGCAGCAGGTGCTGGTGCTGGCGGGAGTCGATGAAGTAGAGCACCCGGTCGGCCCCCAGGGTCTCGACCCGGTACTTGGCACAGGCGATGTCGGTGGTGGTGTAGAGGAAGCCGCCGTCCTTCTTGCGGACTATGACCCCCATGGCCTCGCCATCTTTGCCCTTGAACTCGTCCAGGTAGACCACCATGGCGCCGTCGTCTTCCACCGCCAGGCCCTGGGCCTGCAGGTCGGCGACGATCTGCGGCAGCAGGGGGTTGTACAGGCTCTCACCCATGACATCGCGGGTGGAGAGGGAGACCCCCAGGCGGTCATAGATGCGCTGGTTCTGCTCCATGGTGATGTCCACCAGCTGGCGCCACAGGGCGCGGCAGTGGTCGTCACCGCCTTGCAGCTTCACCACATAACCCCGGGCGCGTTCGGCGAACACCTCGTCGGCGTCGTAGCGCTGTTTGGCCTCGCGGTAGAAGGCCTCCAGATCCGCCAGGGCCATGGCGCCGCTGTCGCTCTCTTCCTGCACATCTTCCAGGTAGGCGATCAGCATGCCGAACTGGGTGCCCCAGTCCCCCACGTGGTTGGCGCGGATCACCTGGTGGCCGAGGAATTCCAGGGTGCGTACCACGGCGTCACCGATGACGGTGGAGCGGATGTGGTGCACCGCCATCTCCTTGGCGACGTTGGGGGCCGAGTAGTCGACGACTATGGTCTGGGCCGGTTCGGCCGCCTTGACCCCCAGCATGGCATCCTGGGCCAGGGCGTCGATCTGCCGGGCCAGCCACTGGGTGTCCAGATAGAAGTTGATGAAGCCGGGGCCGGCGATCTCCACCTTGGCCACCAGCTCGGAGGCGGGCAGGTGGGCTATGATGGCCTCGGCCAGGGCGCGGGGCGGCTGGCCGGCCGGCTTGGCCAGCAGCATGGCCAGGTTGGTGGCCAGATCGCCGTGAGCCTTATCCTTGGTGTTGTCCACCTGAATGCGCGGCGCGACCTCGGCCGGAACCAGGCCATCGGCCTGCAGGCGGGACACGGTTGCTTCAAGTAGCTGCTGAATATGCTCTTTCATCTCTGACCATCCAAAATACCAAACACGCTGGGCAAGGGCCTGCCGCGGCAAAAACGGCGCAGCCGGCCCCTTGCAGGGGGGCAAATTTTACCCGGAATAGGCCGGGCTGACTACCCTGGCCGGCTAGAACAGCTCCTGGGGATCCACATCCAGGGACCAGCGTACCCGCTGGGCGCTGGGCAGGGCCTCCACCGCCGGCAACAGGCGGTTGAGCAGCCGGGCCAGGGCCGGTCGTTGCGGCGCCTGCAACAGCAGCTGCAACCGGTACTTGCCGGCCCGCCGGGCCATGGGCGCGCTCACCGGGCCTATCATCTGCACGCCGCCGAGCTGCGGTCGCAGCAGGCTGCCCAGCTCCTGCATGAAGGCGTCCACCTGGGGCTGCTGGGTAGCCTCGGCGCGGATCAGGGCCTGATGGGCGAAGGGCGGCAGCCCCATCAGCTTGCGCTCCTGCAGGGCGGTGCGGGCGAAGTGGCCGTAGCCGTTGTGGATGAGATCCTGCAGCAGCAGGTGCTCCGGGTGGTGGCTCTGCAGTATCACCCGGCCCGGCTTGCTGGCGCGGCCGGCGCGGCCTGCCACCTGGGTGTAGAGCTGGGCCAGCCGCTCGGTGGCGCGAAAGTCCGCCGAGAACAGGGCGCCGTCCACATCCAGCAGCCCCACCAGGGTGACGTCCGGGAAATGGTGGCCCTTGGCCAGCATCTGGGTGCCGATGAGGATGCGGTACTTGCCGTCGCGGATGCCGTCCAGGTGGGCCTCCAGCTCTCCCTTGCGCCGGGTGCTGTCCCGGTCGATGCGGACGAGCGGATACTGGGGGAATAGCTGGCTCAGGTGCTGTTCCAGTTGCTCGGTGCCGACGCCGGTGCCGACGAGCTCCGGGCTGCCGCACTGGGGGCAGACTGGCGGGATGGGCCGCTGGCTGTCGCAATGGTGGCAGTGCAACCGGCGGCTGCTCTGGTGCAAGGTGTAGTAGGCGTCGCAACGGTGGCAGGCGGCGATCCAGCCGCACTGGTGGCACAGCAAGGCCTGAGCGTAGCCACGGCGGTTGAGAAACAGCAGCACCTGGTTGCCGGCGGCCAGCTCCACCTGCATCAGCTGCAGCAGCTGGGGCGAGACCCCGGCCTGCAGCTGCAGGTGCTTGACGTCGATGACCCACTGGCCGGCCATCTGGGCGCCGCCGGCCCGCTGGGTGAGCTGCAGGTGCTGATACTTGCCGCTCTGGGCGTTGTGCAGCGTCTCCAGGGAGGGGGTGGCGCTGCCCAGCAGTATGGGCACCTGCTCCAGGCGGGCGCGCATGATGGCCAGATCCCGGCCGTGGTAGCGAAAGCCGTCCTGCTGCTTGAAGGAGGCGTCGTGCTCCTCGTCCACCAGAATGAGCCCCAGGTTGGCGAAGGGGGTGAACAGGGCGGAGCGGGTGCCGATGAGGATGGCGGCCTCGCCGGCCTGGCAGGCCAGCCAGGTCTCCAGCCGCTCGGTATCGTTCATGCCCGAATGCAGGGTCAGGATGGGGGCGTGAAAGCGGCGGCGAAAGCGCTTGAGGGTCTGGGGGGTGAGGCCGATCTCCGGCACCAGCACCAGCACCTGCTGGCCGCGGGCCAGCACGGGGGCGATGAGCTGCAGGTAGATCTCGGTCTTGCCCGACCCCGTCACCCCTTCCAGCAGGGCGGCATGATAGCCGCTGTGCTGGGCAAACTGGCTGAGCACCAGGGCCTGCTCACTGTTGAGCCGCGGCTGGTCGTCCTCGTGAGTCAGCAGGGTCTCCCGCCAGTCCTGGGTCAACTGGTGGCCGTCCAGGGGCTCAATCCAGCCCTTGTCGGCCATGGCCTGCAACACGGCGCCGCTGAGGCCCTGCTCCCGCAGCTCGGCGGCGGGCAGGGGGCCGTCGCACAGCAACTGCCAGGCCAGCTGCTGGCGGGGCGAGCGCTTGAGGCGCTCCAGGGTCAGCGACTGCCCCGCTTCGGTCAGCTGCCAGTAATCCAGCGGCCGGCGCACCGCAGGCTCCCCCTGGCGCAACAGCAGGGGCCAGGCGTGATGCCACACCTCGCCCAAGGGGTGCTGATAGTAGTGGGCCGCCCAGCTCAGCAGCTGGCGCAGGGCCTCCGGTTGCAGCGGCGTGGTATCCAGCACCTCGCTCAGCGGCTTGAGGCGGCTTGCCGGCAGATCGCTGTGTGCTGGCAGCTCGCACACCACCCCCACCAGCTCCCGCCGGCCGAAGGGCACCCGCACCCGGCAGCCGATGGCTGGCAGAGGCAGGGGCGCCAGATAATCGAACTGGCGGCGCAACGGCAGGGGCAGGGCGATGCGCACCAGGCCCAGGGGGGTGGGATCTGTCACTCGGATTGCCTGTTTTTTCTGCATGTGCTCTTGCGAGCGGAGGGATCGATCCTATATTATTCGCACCCTCAAAAACATCCGATCCATCAATTACGTGTGGTGTCTGGCGTCAGGCCCGATAGCGACACGGCCTACTAACGAGGTTTTCCATGAAACAAGGTATTCACCCGGAATACACCGAGATCACTGCCAAGTGCTCTTGCGGCAACGTGATCAAGACCCACTCCACCTGTGGTCGCGATCTGAACCTGGACGTTTGCTCCGAATGTCACCCCTTCTACACTGGTAAGCAGAAGGTACTGGACACCGGCGGCCGTATCGAGCGCTTCAACAAGCGCTTCAACGTACTGGGTACCAAGAAGTAAGACTTCTGACCGGTTTCGAAAAAGACGCCCCACGGGGCGTAATGCCAGTCAGTTAAGCCTGACTGGCATTGTTTTTACTAGGTTTTCTCGTCGCATACTTCTGTGGTTTGGCTTTGATGCACCTTGGGTAACTTCGTTCTCGGCGGGCGGGTAACTTGAA